>JAUXTS010000052.1 GCA_030679115.1 archaeon | reverse complement strand
ACCTCATAAAATAGTTGCAACTAATGATGAATTCATTTCTGAAAATATTGAAAATGGAGAGACATACGGCTTTGTTTTTGCTAAGGCTGGAACTTACAAATATTACTGCGGATTGCATCCTTCGATGAAGGGCGAGATTATAGTCAGATAATTCTTTTAGATAGCTTTAAAATAGTGTTTTAGATGTGCTTTTGATGGAAGAGTTATCGTTTAGAGAAGTTGAAGGCAGATTAAAAGAATTGATTGGACTTGGTAACTTTAGGAGCTTGGAAAAATGGGCTTTTGAAATCTCTTATCTCGAGATGAATAAATATAAAGATAAACCTTGCAGCTTTACTTTTCATGAACTAGCGATGCAGAATAGGGATACTTTGTTAAGGCTAGTTTATGGCGAGGTAGAGTCAGGCACTTTTCCTGTTGAAATATTTGATGTAAAATTAATTGATCCAAAGCCCCACACTGATGCAATCATAAAACTAATAGATGAATATCAAAGTTAATCCTATTCCTTGCAGCAGTCTATCGCTTTCTTGAATACTTCTGTGATTTTATCGAAAAAGCCTTTGTCTGCTTTTTCAAGGTTTGGCGTGGAAGCTGAAACACTTGATTCTTCTTTTCTCATTTTTTCTATATCTTGAGCAGATATTATATTATTTTTTTTCAAATCGTCAGTATTTATAACATCAAGATTAATTGCCCAGAATAGAGAATATAACTGATATGCTTTCTTGAATAAATCCTTAGCTTCTTCTTTTTTCCCGTGCCCCAATTGCTTTGTTCCCACTTCCATTAATCTCATTGAAGAGGCAAGAAGATGCTTGCTTATGCACCAGACTTCTCCTTCATATTCCTTTATTATCTTTTTAAGAAGTTCTTTTCTCATTTCTCTGACTTCTCTTAAAAGATTGTAATAAACCGATTTTGAAGTTTTTTCTGCTGTAAAGAAAAGATGCTCTTCTATAGAAATGAGGTTCATTATCGCTATGCTTAAATCTTCATCTGAAGATAAATCTATATCTTTCTGTTTAGTTACTCTTTCAACTTTCTCCAATAATTTTTTAACATCTTTGTCTTCAACCATTTTAAACTCCATATATCTTCAAAAGAAGATATGTTATTATGCTTGACAATATTAAGAATACAAGAGGGATTATAACTTTTTGGTATTTAATTAAACCTTTTCCTTGATTGTTTCTTTTGATATATTTATCAGAAAAAATTGCAAAGAAGAAAATTAAAGTCCCCATGATTGTTCCAAATAATATCTTATCCATTCCAAATAATTCATTTCCTGGAATTCCCATATAATTCCAGTGATATAACGGCCAGATTACTGCTGCATAAAATACTGCGAATACTGATATTTTTCTAAATAAATAATGAATTTTTTTCTTATCCATCCACGAAATCATCCAGATTGCGCTTGAGACTATCAATGCTCCAATCCATAATCCTGTTAGAGAATCATCTATTCCAAGAGCTCTTGAGAAACCAAGTCCTGCGCCTATAGCTACTGTGCAAATTGGACAAACCATTATTCATTTACCTCACTTATTTTTTGTTTAAGAAATTCAATTATTGGGACATCTCCAAGATAGCATTCTCCATTATAATATGCAAATGGAACCGCACCATAATAGTCTTTTTGAATTTTGCAGAATTTTTCAACTTTTATTAATTCATCCGCATTTGTTTTATTTAAATAAACTTCTTTTGATTCTACAGAAAGTATTGAGGA
Source organism: archaeon (assembly GCA_030679115.1). Classification (GTDB taxonomy): domain Archaea; phylum Nanobdellota; class Nanobdellia; order Pacearchaeales; family GW2011-AR1; genus JAUXTS01. The sequence goes on along the minus strand of JAUXTS010000052.1, from coordinate 2,659 downwards.
GATATTTACTTCAGTCATATATGCTTCTACATTTTTGCAATGGGGGCAGGTTACACCATAATAAAATATTACTGTATTTTCTGGAAGATTTAATGAAGCAGTTTTAAGATATATTGCAAATAAAATTATTATAACTAAAGTTATAGAAATGCTGAATATCCAAACTGCTCTTTTTGCTTTATTCATTTTTTTACCTCTTTGCAACATTCTTTGTTACAACTGCATTTCATGGATTTTAGAGTATTTAAAAGTTCAGAAACATCAGTGTTTTTTATTTCATAAAATACTTTTTTCCCCTCTCTTTTCGAACTTAATATTCCTGCTTCTTCTAGATTTCCCAAGTGAATTGATACGGTTGATTGTGTTCTGTTTACTTTTGGGAATATATCACTGACACATTTTTTTCCTTCAAGGAGAGTTTCAATTATCTTTAGTCTTGTTTCATCTGCAAGCGCTTTCAATATCGATATTTCTGTGCTCATAACTTATTGACTTGTATCAATATTTATAAAGTTTATGGAGGTGTTTTCTGGAGAGAATCAAAAAAACGATGCGCACCTTGCCTTTTAAGGCAAGGTTCGAGAAAGCGCTCGTTTTTTGGATGTTCAAGAAGCAACCACACCATAAATGGTGTGGTTTCGTCAAGAACCCTTGGTTCTTGAACGCCTCGAAAACTGAAAGTTTTCTCAGTCTGTCAAGCTTCTTGACATAAGATTTAAATGAGGGTTTTACGAGGATAAAATATGACAAAGGAAAATACTGGAAAAATAAGACAGCCAATAGTAACAGTATGCGGGCATGTGGACCATGGAAAGACGAGCATCTTAGATAGATTTAGAGGAAGCTCAGTGCAGGAAGGAGAGGCAGGAGGAATTACGCAGAAGATTTCATTTACTAAATATCCTTTTGAACAGATAATAAAAACCTGTCCGCTTGTGAAGAAAAGTGGCGTTAAACTTGAAATCCCTGGATTTCTTTTTATTGATACACCAGGGCATGCAGCATTTACTAATTTGAGAAAAAGAGGAGGAAGTCTTGCAGATTTAGCTATTCTTGTTGTAAGTGTAAAAGAAGGAGTACAACCACAGACTGCAGAAGTCTTGCAGATTTTGAGAACTTACAAGACTCCTTTCTTAATTGCTTTGAATAAGATTGACTCGATATCTGGCTGGAAACAGCACAATAATTTAAAAGAATCTGTTGAGAATCAGGCAAGCAATGTAAAAGACGAATTTCAGGAAGCCTTGCTGACTTTTCAGGGAACATTGAAGGAGCAAGGATTTGATTCTGATTTATATTATGATGTTACAGATTTTACAAAGAAAATTGCAATTGTTCCATGTTCGGCAAGAACCGGGGAAGGAATTTCTGAATTGCTTTTTGTTTTATGCGGATTATCGCAGAGATTTTTAAAAGAGAAATTGAAGATAAGCAATGATGCAAAAGGAGTTGTTCTGGAAGTAAAGAAAGAGAAAGGAATGGAAAGCGTTGAGTCTATTTTATATGATGGAGAATTAAAAGTCGGCGATGAAATAGCAATTGCAAGTTTTGGGGAACCAATTGTTTCTAAAGTAAGAGCTTTAGAAGAAGTTTTACCTTTATCTTTTAAATTCAAGAGCGCAGATAATATAATCGCGGCAACAGGGGCAAGATTGCAATTAACAAACAAGGAAGGTATTTTATCGGGAATGCTTTTTCAGAAAATAGATAAAAATTTTGAAGATATAAAGAAATCATTTAAGAAAGAAGTTTCTTCAGTTTTGAAAATGGATAAGGAAGGAATAATAATCAAAGCAGATTCGCTCGGAAGTTTAGAGGCATTAATTGCGTTATTGAAACAGGAAAATATCCACATAGTAAGGGCAGGGATAGGGCCGATAGGAAAAGCAGATATCTCTGCGGCAAAGGCAAACTTGGAAATAAATCCTCTAAATGCTATTGTTCTTGGATTCAATGTTGAACCTGAGGAAGATGTTGAAATTGGGAAGATAAAAATCTTAAGTCATCCAGTTGTTTACAAATTAATTGAAGAATTGCAGGTTTGGAGGCAGGAGAAGAACGCGGAAATTGAGAAAGAGAGAATGCTTGGATTGGCTACAATAGGGAAGCTCGAAGTTCTGCATAATTATGTTTTTAGAAATGCAAAGCCCGCAATATTTGGGGTGCGTGTAGTGGCTGGAAAAGTTAAAGTTGGAATTCCTTTAATAAACGATAAGGGCGAAGAAGTTGCTCGCATAAAGTCTTTACAGCATGACAAGACAAATGTTAATGAAGCAACTTCAGGGCAGGAATTGGCAATGGCTCTTCCAGGAGTTACTTTTGACAGGCAGTTGAAAGATGTTAAATATCTTTATTCAAATATCGGAGAAAGGCAAATCAAGGAATTCAAAAATAAAAAGGATTTGCTTTCTGCTGAAGAACTTAGAGTTTTGCAGGAAGTTTTAGATTTGAAAGAAAGAGCTGCATTGATGAAGAAGTAGTTGTGGGAAGTTTTATAAAGCGTTTAAATTAAAAGATATTATGCCATTCAAAATCAATATGGGACACAAGGGAAAAACATGGAAGCTTGAGACTGAAAGCGAAGCAATTGTAGGTAAATCTGTCGGCGAGAAGTTTGACGGAAAGGATTTGAATTCTGATTTAGAAGGTTATGAATTTG
>JAUXTS010000051.1 GCA_030679115.1 archaeon | reverse complement strand
AATCTCCGCTTCCAGTTTCAGGATTTGAAGGCAACCAAGATATTTGTATCGGAACCTTAAAAACTAAATCTCTCCATTCTCTAGCTGCAGGATATATCGCTCGGCTGTTATCTTTAATCAATTTAGAAAAAATTTCTTCATTGCCTGTAGTTGATTTACTCTCAACCATATTATCAGTATAATCTATGAAAAATTCACCTATCTTGGTATTGTGATTGACAGATATCTTGCCATCCGGATAAACTTTTTCCCCAACATCATAAACATTTATTTTTAGAACACTGTAATAATATTTGTTAGTAGAAAATACTACTTGGGAATTTAAAAATTCTACTTTTGCTTCATAATATGCTTTATCTGTATAAAGTAATGCTGAAGGATTTGTTATGCTTGAAGAGCCTGAAGTAGAGGAATAAACATTATTGTCCATATAAACTAACTTCCAGATAGCATCTGTCGGAACATTTCGTTTATATGTATAATATGCATCTTCTATCGGCGTTATTATATCTATTTCCCTTATTTTTTTATCACTTATAGTTACTTCACCAAATTTATTCCAATTCGTGCCATCATAATACTGAACTTCACGAGATTGAAGATTATACCTAAAAATCTCAATGCTCGTTGTCTTTCCCCCCGTAGCATTCAAACTCGGAATCATATTAAAAAATGGGATTGCCTGTCCTGTAAAAAAATAATATCCTGCATAAATCATAATCCCTAAAACCATAAGTGCAATAACTAAAATAACAATCTTCCCTCCAATTTCCATACCCTTTTTATTCCTCAAATTAATCATCTTCCAAACCTAATCAAATTCTTGAGCGCCTCCAGCATCCCGCTCCCTTTTCCAGATATAACCATATATAGAACAAAAGAAAGAACAAGCACACCAAGTGCAATTATAAATGGTATAAGTGTATTCCATTCAACATCTCCTTTTCTGTTTACCATAAAACCTCAAATCTCCTTATATTATTAAATCTTTAGCCCAACAGATTTATAACTTATATTTCCCTCTTTTTTACAAGAAAAAGATGGTAACAGCAGAAGAAATTTTAAGGAAGTATAGTCGTAGGCTAAATTCAAATACGAATACATATTCTGAATCGCAGGAAAATTATTCCTCAGAATATCTTCAATTTAAGAAAGATATGATTCCCGAGATTTCAGGATACGAACGCTGGGCAAAATCTCTTGGAAGCATTCTATCATTGAAAGTAGCTGAAAAAGACAGAGCAAAAATTCAAAGATATCTTAATGTCGGACATGTAGAAGTCACAGCTTCACAAGCGCTTACACTCGCAATAATGGCTATGCTTTCTGTATTTTTTGCAACCATGCTTATTGTAGTAGCAGCATATTTAATTTCAGGCACTGCCCAACTGCTTTTCGCATTTCTCGGATTAATTGCAAGTATGTTCATATTCTATTATGCTTATAGCATGCCTCAGCGTCTCGCGAACGCCTGGAGATTGAAAGCTTCTTCTGAAATGGTTCCTTCAATATTATATGTAGTAGTTTACATGAAGCATACATCAAACCTTGAGAAAGCAATAGAATTCGCTTCACAGCATTTGGAAGGCCCATTAGCATTGGATTTCAAAAAAATAATTTATGATGTTGAAACAGGAAAATACTCAACAGTGAAACACTCTCTGGATAATTATCTTGAAACCTGGAGAGATTACTCTCCAGAATATTTGGAATCTTTCCATTTAGTAGAATCATCTTTATACGAACCTCTTGAAGCGCGAAGAATAGAAATCTTGGAAAAATCATTGCAGATAATCCTCGATGGTATTTATGAAAAAATGTTGAAATATTCGAGAGAAATCCGTTCTCCATTAACAAATGTTTATATGTTGGGAATAATTCTTCCAACTCTTGGACTTGCACTTCTCCCTCTTGCCTCTACACTATTGCAGGGAATGATTCAATGGCAGCATGTCTTTGTCATGTTTAATATAATTATTCCATTTTTTGTATTTTACATGACTTCCGAAGTCTTATTGAAACGTCCTGGAGGTTATGGAGAATCGTCTATATTAGAATTAAATCCAGACTATTATAAATATAAATCAAACAAACCTTGGATGAAAGCAGCAGTTATCTGCATTCCTTTATTGTTAATCGGATTAATTCCATTTATTTTCCAGATTAACTTCCTTACTGATGCACTTGGAATAAACAATGATTACACTTTTGGAGAACTTGGAATCTCATTTTTCGCAGATACTAAAATGTTTGATTTCAAAATCTTGGAGGGAAAAACAGTCGGCCCATTCGGCCCCTTGGGAGCATTATTAAGTCTTTTCATTCCTCTTTCAGTAGCATTATTCTTCTCAATAACTTACTCGCAAAAAACAAAAGATTTGATAAAATCAAGGGATAAAACAAAATCATTGGAAGAAGAATTCACAAATTCATTGTTCCAATTAGGAAATAGATTAGCTGATGGAGTTCCTGCAGAAATTGTTTTCTCAAAAGTTGCAGAATCTACTCAAGGGCAGACAACAAGCAATTTCTTTTCTTTAGTAAATGAAAATATCCAGCAGGGAGGAATGTCTCTCGAGCGTGCAGTCTTTGATGAAAAAAGAGGCGCAATAACTTACTACCCTTCCGCGCTTATTTCAACTTCCATGAGAATACTTGTTGAATCTGTAAAAAAAGGATTAGCAGTTGCCGCCCGCTCCCTTATGTCAATTTCAGAATATGTAAAAAATATCCATAAAATAAATCAGCGTCTTCGTGATATAATGGCTGAAATAATATCTGATATGAAATCAAATATGACTTTCCTCGCCCCTCTTCTTGCAGGTATAGTCGTCGGGCTTTCTTCAATGATTACGATGATTCTGAATAAACTTCAGTCAATTCAAGCACTTACTGGAGGAGGAGCAGGCGCAGGAGGATTCTCTTTTGCATCAATTCCTCAATTATTTAATGTAAGTATGATGATACCTCCTTACTTCACGCAGGTAGCTATTGGAATTTACATAGTCGAAATAATTTTCATCCTTACAGCTGCTCTCGTAACAGTAGATTCGGGAAAAGATACCCTTAAAGAAAAAGCCGAACTTGCAAGAAATCTGAAAATAGGCATATCTCTTTACCTAATTACTGCTCTTGTCTCGATTCTCGCTCTGACAATTCTTGCATCAGTTGCTCTCGGCGGAATGGCAGGATAATCGTCCCAAGTCAACCATAATCCTAACCAAAAAATTTAAATACAACTTACAGATATTTATGTGTATGAATATTAGTGAGAAAGATATAGTAAAAATTGCGAAGAGATTTGATGGAATGTTAAAAGATAATTCCAGTCTGGATTTTGCTTTAGAAAAACAAAAAAGCACCAAACTCGGAGCCTACAAAAAACTCGCTTTTTTATTAAGAGCCATACTTGTTGACCATCCATTCAGCGATGGAAACAAGAAAACAGCTACTTTCATAGCTTTAGTATTTGCAAACGAAGAAAAGAAACAAATTAACAAGAATCTGCTCCTCCATCACATTTTATCAATAGCGAGCAAAAATATTCAAAAAATTCGGGCAATCGAGGAGAGAATGAAAAATGCCATTAAGTAAAAAAACAATAAATAAAATAATAGAAAAGTACAAAGATGTATTTGATACGCTCATAAAATACGATGAAACAAGAGAATGGCCCATAGGGCGAAGAAGAATAGACATAACTCTTGACAAGGAAACCATAAAAAAACTCAAAGAACAAAAAGAAAAAACAGGCAAGTCAATTTCTCAAATAATTGAAAAAGCAATTAAAAATCAAAATCTTCCTGCAGTTTCATAAAGCCAATTCTTCCATACAGGAAATACAAATTCGCTCCAAGGCAAACCCTTTTCTCGTATTATTATCTCGCTTATTCTGTGAAACGCGAGATTTGAAAGTGAATTGAAAGGAGCTTCCATTAATTCAGGTTTCCCGAGCTTTTCTGCAGCATCAACAATCTCTTGTTTTATTTTTCCTCTTAGAATAATATTATCGTAAACTGCGTCCCAATTTCCTGCCCAACCCTTTACATTTCCTGCAATACCTTTTATTATTTCAGATTCTCCATTCATCAATTCGGAAGTTGGCTCCAATTCATCGGTTTCAACATTATATTTTAATAAATCTACAAATCCTCTCTCTTCAAGCGGATCCTTCTGCCAATGCTTCCTGACTTCAGTTAATGCCATTACTCTTTTCATAGAATGCATTCCATCCGGAGTTTTTACTGGATTAGCAACTAAAATTAAATCAGTCGCTTTAAAACTAGTCGGCTGCACTCCTAAATCATTTACAACTCTGTCAAATACTCCATATGCAGAATCTCCATGAATAGTTCCTGCAACAACATTCGCCAGGGCTCCAACTCTCATTGCTTCATACAATGCCTTTGCTTCCGCACTTCTTACTTCTCCCACAATTAACGCGCTGTCTCCAAGTCTCAAGCTTGTTCTTATTCCTTCAGAAGCTTCGACTTCAGTAGTCGAATTTACAAGTGCGCTTCTGACTTTCATTCTTAAAATATCATAACCTATAGTCTTCAAAGCATCAACAGGTAATTCTAAAGTATCTTCAACACATATTATTCTATACTTGGGCATTATTTCAAGCATCAGTGCTCCAAGCAAAGAAGTTTTTCCCGAACTTCTTGTTCCGGCAACCAATAAAGTTCTCGAACCGTCAACTAAAAAGCTCAATAACCCTGCCGCAAACGAATTAAGCATTTTCTTATGAATAAACAACGGCAAAGTCCAAGGCTGATCTCTATGTCTTCTTATTGCATAAGCTAATCCTGAAGGAGAAAGCGGTTCTTTAATCGCAGCAATTCTCGCTTTTATATTTCCAAATGCTAAATCTGTATCTAAAATTGGATTCGCTTCATCTAACGGCCTTCCAGATTGCAATCTTAATTTCGCTGCCCATGAATCTGCATCTTCAAAACTGGGAATTATATTTGTTACGCATTCATCATATTTTTCATGCCTTACAAAAACTGGATTTTTTGCAATCGGCGCGTTTATAACTATATCTTGTAATCTTGAATCAGATAATAATACTTCTACCAATCCAAACCCAATTGTGTGCCTGACTAATATTTTCGCCAGTTTATTCAATTCCCTATTGCTTAATTTAATATTTTTTGAAAGAGAAAGCTCACTCAATAAATCTCTTCCTACATTAAAAAAAACCTGTCTTGTTCTTTCAGGATCCGTAAATTCTTCTCCCTTTGGCCTATGCTCTGTAAGAACTGTTCTTGCAAGATTTACGAGCATATTATGCTCTTCACTTAGAGTATATTCTGGAGGCATTATGTGATAAATATATTTCGCTTCATCAGATTTTTTCAGAATTGTTACAGTAATAGTTTCAAATTCTTCTTTAATTTCATATTGGTCAATAAACTCAGCACCTTCGGGAAGCTGTGCAACCAATCTCGTAAAAGTAAAATTAGGTAGAATATCTGGCCTAAAAACACTCTTGTAAGCTTCTCTGCTTTCCAAAGAATATTCCAATACTGAAGAGCCAAGAGATTTTAACAATTTAGTATTTTCAATCAACCCAAGAAATCTTTCCAAAAATCTTACATAATTTATAACGCTTGTTCTTTCAGCTATCGTTCCTTTATCCAGTCTCTCTCTTAAATCCTTTATCCTCCCCCTCAATTCTTTATAGCACCTTATCGGGTCTTGTTTCAATTCAACCAAGAAAAAAGAAAGTTCCCCATGCACTTCAGGAATTGCTCCAAACAAACTTAATTTTTCAGGAGACAATAGCGCTTCCTGTTTTGTCAAATAAATATATATTCTTGCAATTTCAGCCAAAAGCAAAACTTGTTCAGAAGAATAATTATAATTTCTCTGCTGTACCATCACCACTCTTGATACACCTGGATTCTCACTGAGCTTATCCACTACCTGCATCATTACTTGCGCGCTATCTTCTATGGAAGGCACAAATGTTGCACCAAGATAATTAATATATAGGACATCCTCTCCTGCCTTTCGTTCAATCTCTGTAGCATATAAAGGAGATTTCTCTTTGAAAATCATTCTCTTTGAACTCAAAAGCTGATTAAATACATTTCGGAAAAAGCTTTTAAACTTACTCTGTCTATATCTCGCATGGCTCAAATGCAGGAATCAAATGAAGAACAGCAATTTTTTTCAGACTTGAATACAAGATTAACAGATATAGAAGAAAAACAAAGGCTCCTTAAAGATAGAGTAATCTTAATTGGTAGAAATTTAATTGAAGAAAGAGAAAAAACGTTCAATGACGTGCAGGAACTTAGAAAATCATTAATAAGATTAGAAATAGAAACAAAAGGAATAAAAGAATTACTTCAGCGTGTCCTTGAACAGCTTGACAATACTGCAAGAAAAGAAGAACTTTCAATATTACAGAGACAATTTGATTTATTCCGAAAAGGATAGAAATTTAAACCTGTCTCACTAACTAGTTTAGAATGGGGATAATAGGCAAGATAAAAAAGATGCAAGATGAAGGAAAAACAGAAGAAGAAATCACAAATTCACTTTCCTATGGGGGAATTCCCGCTAACGAGGTATCGAACGCAATGGCTCAAAATAAAATAAAAAAAGTTGTAAACTCTCCAGAAGCAGAAGAGATGCAGCCTTCAATGATGACAGAAGGTATTGAAGATATAGGCAGTCAGCTTTCTGGAGAAGAAGCACCTTCTCCTAGTCAATACCAAGAATATGCTCCGCAGGAACAACAGCAAGGCTATCCTCAAGAACAGCAGGAATATGTAGCAGAACAGCAAGGCTATCCTCAAGAATATGTTTCTCCTGCCGCACAATATCCTGAAGGCGCTTATCCAGCTTATCAGCCAACTGGATTGTCTCCAGATACAATAACTGAAATAGCTGAACAAGTTATACAGGAAAAACTCGGAGATACCGAAGAAAAACTAAAGCAAATAACTTCATTCAAGAATGTAGTTGAAGCAAAAATAGAAGGAATAGATTCCCGTCTTGAAAGAATAGAAAAAATCATTGATAGGCTTCAGCTTTCAGTTTTGCAGAAAGTAGGAGACTATATGATAAATGTTGACGACATCAAGAAAGAACTTGTAGAAACCCAGAAATCTTTCAAATCCCTTTTGCCTGAATTAGGGCGGGAAAAGAGACATTCTCAAAAAGAATAATTATCTGTCAGATAATTCTCAATATCTTGATGTCTCCCCAACCATTATTAACTATACAACTCTTTACTATCCGCTTAATAGATTAACAATTCTTCCCAATTAAATAAATTACCCTGACAAGTTCCTCCCCGCTAACCAGTTTGGATATTAATAATTTTTATAACTCACTTAATCCTTATCGATTAACGTACCTACTTACTATTTGTTTGATATGATAACAATCTCTTAAATCTTAACGTACCTACTTACTCTTCACAAGAACCCAGCTCACAAGTGCAGAAATAACTAACAGCACAATTGCCCCGATTACTTTTGGATATTTGCCAATTTCAGAAATAAATGGACTAATCGTTGAAGCAAAAACAAAATAAGCAATCACTAAAAATATTATGAGCATTACAACTACCATTCCTTTACCTATTCCTTTGCCCCAGCTCTCAAGTCCTCCTATAAATCCAGTAAATGCTAAAATCAGAAACATTACTATAATCAGCATTGCAAACAACGGAATAATGCTCAAAATATATTCTCTTGGCTGAACTGCTAAAATAAACATAATAGAAACGATGAATGCTGCAAGCAATTGCACAAACTTGCTCTCCCCAATAATCTTTGTCTTATTCAAAGTAGCATAAACTACAATGAAAATTAAAAGAAAACCAAATAAAGGTAATAAAGTTCCAAAACCTGATACATCAATTGTCGCCATTTTTCTTATTCCTAATGTCCGCCGCCCCAATTAGCAGGAACCCAGCTAATGCCTGGTTTACCCGAACTAGAACTGCTACTCTGTCCACCAAGAATAACTGCAATTATGACTCCAATCAAAAGAACTGCACCAATTATATAACCCACATAATTTTCCCATCCTCCGCCAAAACCAAGATATCCCAAATTATCAAAACTCTGTGTTATTATTATTATAGCAATAACTACTCCGACAACAGAAAGAATTATTCCCCAAACTTTTTGAGATTCTGTAGAAACGAACATTCCAATAAGAATCATTAAAGTAAGGAGAACAGCCAATCCTATTCCCAACTTTGGAAAGATTATCGAAAAGAAATCTTGTGTAAATCCAAGTCTTATTGCCATCAAACCAATAACTATCGCTATAATTGCATGAATTCCCTTTTGTTTACCTGCAATACCAGATACACTCAATATTCCATAAGTCAAGGCAAAAATCAGCAAAAATGGAAGAAGATAATTAAATACCCCTATACTTTCAAGTTGCCATAAAATTGAATCAATACTTGCCATTATCTAATTAAAGAAAAGTTGTTTAAATATGTTTCTACGAAACATATTTCTTAATCCAGAAAACTCTAATTAAACTTTTTCATCAATTAATTACTTATTTTTTCCGCTTGAACTGCTACTATTCTCATTCTTTCCGCCAAACCCTACGACTACTGCAACCGCAACACCAACAATTACCAAGAATACAATATTGATAAATAAAGTATTATCTCCTGAGAAATAATCTTTAAAGTAACTCCATGCTTCTGTAAAGATTAATGCTGAAATTAAAACTGCCGCAAAAGCAAGTCCACCAAATGTCCATTTTACCCATCCTGCAACTGCAAAATCTTCATTCACAAACACAATTCCCCACAAAAGTAAAAACACCAAAATTATTACTAATCCTACAGCCAATACTGGAATTAGATTAACTATGATGCTAACATATTTATTGAATGAAATAACTATCAAACCAATAACTAAAGAAACAATCGCATTTATCTGCTTCTTGTCATCACCAAGAATTTTAGATTTCTGCAAGACAGCATATACTAATACAAATACTAATAGAAAAGGCAAAACTCCTTCAACAAAAAAAGGAGAAGATAATATCGTTGTGCTAGTTGCCATACTTCAGCTTAATCTGGCAAATATATAAACCTTACCCCTTGATTACTAATCCAATAACTTGCTTTCCAACACCAAAAGAAATTCCCATGACAATTCCTAAAACAATCCATTTGATTGCAACACTTCTTAATAATTTATCTGAGAACAAATCTTTTAATGCCATTAAGCTAAATCTATTGTATCTCCCTCGCTTACTGGAGAAGATACATCTACTGCTCCGCCAGAAGCGGCAGGCATAGACTTGAATGCTGAACTATTCACAACGAAAACATCACCTATTGACTTTACAAACTGATGAGGTATTACTACTCCTCTTGCTCCTCCAAGGATATTCATAAATCCTCCGCTGATTCTTATCTTCCATCCGCCAACTTTATTATCAATTAAATTAACTTCTTCAATTTGTCCAAAATAATCTCCATCTGAAGTATAGACTTGTTTTCCTAAAACCTCACTTATCTTTTTTATTTTTAGCATAAATGAATTATTTTACTGCACTATTTATACTTTACGTTTCCGCAATATATAGATTAAAAACACAAAAACTCTGATTTTTCCGGCAAAAAGAACATGAATATATTTATATAATTTAAAATTCCTCCACAAATATGAAATTTGAAGATTATAAAGAATTTAAGCACGTTCTTGCTGTAATTCTCGTATTGACTATAGTTATTTCTTTTTCATCAATTCTAGATAATAATTGGGAATTTCTTGCCCCTGCTCTTCTTTTTTCAGCAATAATAATTGTTGTCCATGTTTTTTCAAAAAAAATTGGCGCACATCTCCTTGATGCAGACGTTGAACATGAAATTTGGAGCTTCTCTGAATATGGATTAATGCCCCACCAGCATTTTAAAAAATCTCTTCCTTACGGATTAATTATCCCCTTATTCTTCGCTATCTTCACTTTAGGAAAAATAAAAGTCATGACTTTCCTTACTTATGAAACCCGTGCCCTAAAAGTCCGTGCAGCAAAAAGATTCGGATACTATAGCTATGCTGAAATGACTGATTGGCACAACGGCTTAATCGGAACCGCAGGAATAATTTCAATATTGCTTCTTTCAGCAATTTCTTACTTTTCAGGATTTGAATTTCTTGCCAGAATGTCTGCATTCTATGCTTTCTTCAATATGATTCCTCTGGGTAAAATAGACGGCTCTCAGATATTCTTCGGCTCAAAAATTCTCTGGACAACTCTAGCTGCAGTAACTTTAATCTTTGCAGCTTACGCTCTTCTTTTAGTTTAATTAAATAATCTAAATTCTTATAAATGTCTTCTCTACATTATTAAAATGATTGGTTGGATAATATTAGCTATTTGGATAATAAGTATTATCTTAGGAGTAAGTTCATTTATCGCTTACAAATTTACAAATGAGGATATATTTATAGGAATATTAATAATTTGGGCAATAATATTTATTGGCATTCCTTTAATTATAATTATGGCTATTTTAACGGAATTAATAAATTCGTGGACAGAA
>JAUXTS010000014.1 GCA_030679115.1 archaeon | reverse complement strand
TCCATTCAAGCAAACTCTTCCAACTTCACTTAAATCAAGATTCCCCTTTGTTTCAATAAAATATGCCATAAGAAATATTTCATATTTCTTAGTATATAAACTTATTTAAGAAATTTTTTCAAAGAAAAACTTTAAACCTTCAACTTTTTTAAAGAAAAGTTGAATGAACAAAGATTTGTCAAGCAAATCTTTAAAAGGCAACTTTTACTAAACCCAAAATGACAAATGAAAAAACAACTTATGTAACTTGGATATATCAAGGTAATAATCATCCGAGCGCAAGACTTGCAAATGCTGTAAGAGAAAGCAGAATAAATCTTGTAAAACTATTACATCAAAATAGATATATCGATGAAAAAACAAGAGGAGAATTAGTATGTGAATCTGGACTTTCAAGGCAGAATAAGAGTCAGCATCCGTTACAACATTGTACTAAAATTCATCTAAAAGCAATAAACCAAGAATCAGCATCTAGATTGTATAAAAAAATTAAACCTCATCTTAACAATAATTTTCCGGGAATTGAAGAACATTTGCTTGAGCCTCTTCCATAAAAGCAATTTAATTCTTCTAAATAGAAAGATTTAGATATTTAAACGTAATTATGTATTTACACATGACATCAATAACATTATCGGTACCTGAAGAAGTTCATAAACTAATGAAAAAATTTCCAGAAGTAAATTGGAGTGGATTAATTAGATTATGTATAACTGAAAAAGCAAAAAAACTCGCAATAAAGCAAGAATTGCTTAAACAATTAGAAAAAGAAAAAGAATTTAATAATTGGGCCGTAAATCTTATAAGAGAAGGAAAGAAGAAATAAAAGTTCTATCGACTGAAGATATCCTTGAAGTTTTATTTTAAAAAATTAATACTCTCAAGACATTACCTCATTTTTTACCTAAAAATTTATATACCTATTTCTATCTTAAAGTTGTATGGTAAATGTAGAATCGGAAGAAGAAAAAATTGCAAGAGCTACAGGACAAGTTTATCAATTTTATAGAGAGTTAATTGGATTTGTAGGAGGTTTCTTCACTATTGCAGGAACACCATTAGAGCGATTACAGTATACTATGAATATTTTATATGTAGGGTACGAGCATTTTATGGAAGACCCTAGTTTTGCACGAATTAGTATAAGTGAAAAAAAATTAAAAACATTAATAAATGCGGGTAAATTTGAGTTGAAGTACGATGCTAAAAATGGATTAAGATTGAACATTACTCATAGAGGTCCAGAAACAGGAGAATTAGAAAAAATATTCAGCAAAGCGGTTAAAGCCGTCGCTTAATCCTTAAGCTGCCCCACATCGTCTTCTATCATATTCAGGATCAACGGGGCCAAATCTTAGTCTACTGCCAGCAGTTCTCTCCTGTGCTGCATATATTTTTGCTATATATTTAGGCACATCATCACAATCACGCATAGGTATAACATAAGTCCTGCCTCCTGTTAATTCACCAGATTCAACCATCTGCATAATTTTCTGAGCTATCTTTGAAGGAACAAATTTATCAGAAATTTCTTTTTCACTCATAAAAAAATAAGATTAAACTATTATAAATACTTTTCTCACTAAAAATTAAAACAATTAAGCTGCTTCATAATTTCTTTTAAATACTTGTCTTGAATTACTAGTGACTCTATAGCTTTCTTCCACTCTTTCACAAAACTCATCAACTGCTCTGCCTACTCTCTCATTCATCCTCACACTTACTATCTCAATTTCAATTCCCTGTCTCTTAGAAAGCTCCACAAATCCATCACAAAGTCTCTTTTGTTCTTTACTAAGTCTATACATTAAAAAATAAACCTCTTAAACTATAAATATCTTTAGAATCCAAGTAATCTTTCAAAAAATCCTTTCTTTTCTTTATAAGAATTATTCCCCATTATCTTAGCTGCAATTCTTCTATAAGCTTTTGCCGCCTTGCTTTTTGGATGTGTATGCACAATAGCATCTTTCCTCACTAATGAAGCCTGAATATTATCATCTTCTGGAACAACTCCAAGAATAGGAATTTCAAGCATATCTCGAACATTGACGATAGGCATTTCAGTTTTTCTTCCTTTAACTCTTGTTAAAATTATTCCTTTTACTTCCTTGCCCATCTGTTCAGCAACCTTCGCAGTTTTCAATGCATCTGTAACTGCAGGGATTTCAGGATTTGTTACAATTATTAACTCATCGCCGGATTCCATTGCCGCAATTGCTTCTACACCTAATCCTGCGGATGAATCAATGAGAACTATATCTGCCATTTTTCTTACTTTCTTTATCACATCTTTAAGTTTTGAATGATTTATTTTTTTCAAATCTTTTACAGAAAGTGAACTTGGAATTATTTTTGTTCCAGATTCATGCTCATAAATAGCATCTGCTACGCTCGCCTTACCTGATAAAACATGATTTAAACTTATAGGAACAATTGGAGCGCCTAAATGCAACCCTACATTTGGAGTAGTCAAATTTCCATCAACAATAATAACTTCCTTTCCAAAAGAATTCAAAGCAGCACCTAAATTAATAGCAGTTGTTGTCTTGCCCACTCCTCCTTTTCCCGAAGTGATAGTTATTACTTTTGTCATTATTGAAAATCTTCCGAGTGAGATATAGATTTTTCACTTGAAGTTATAACAAATTATTTAAGAGAACTTATAAACCTTTCTAACAATTCTGCATACTGCTTAAGCATATCAAGATTAATATTTATCGTTTCGCCCTTGTAAAGAACTTTTAGATTCACTCCTTTTCTAAATTCACTTTCCCTGATTTTTTCAAGCCCTTCTATATCTCTAAAAAGTTCATAAAGAGTTAAAGTGTCGCTGATTAATTTATCGTCTGCAAAAATTCTCTTCAGTTGAACAAGTTTTGCTCTTGGTGCATCAGGGATAGGTTTCCATTTCTTCTGTTTCTTAGCCCGTTCAACAAGCAAATCCATAGCTAATTCTATCATAATTTTCCACCTAAGTAAGAGATTTATAATTACATCGCAAGTTTTCGTATATTTCAAACTTACATAAAGTAAATGGTCTGCGCTAATCTTTTCCTTGATAATTCTTTCCATTCAATAACATTCCTCTGTGAAACAGAAATTAATAATTAAATATGATATTTATACCTTTCTAAAGAACATCTTAACCGAACTTTATTCTAATTTAATAATTGCTTCTGCTATGTCGTTTGTCTCTTCCAAAACCTTTCTAACTTCCTTCTCACTCTTTCCAGTCTTCTCCATAACTAATTGAACATCTTCTTCTCTTATTCCTTCTTCCTCTTCTCTTGCATTTCCAGAAATCTGCCAGCTTTCCTGTCCCTGCATTATAATCTTAGCGACACTCGGTTCTTCAATTATAATCTTTCCACCATCGTTCTTTTCAATAATAACTCTTTTTGCATCTATTTCTTCCTGTTTTATGCCAAGCTGTTTCATCATTCCTTGCATTTTCTTTGGGTCCATTCCACCTAATCCAAACATGATTTAGCTAAAAAAGAACCTCTTATATAGTTTTCGTAGAAAACTATCCAGAACTAAGCGGTTATCGGCCAGAACATCTTCAAAACAAGAACAAAAAGTATTACGATAACTACAAACCCTATTGCCTGCACTGGACTAATCTTAAACCTGCTTTCATATTCTTCATCATATCTCATAATACCTCCAAATGCACCGGGCATCTGTATCTTATTGTCTCCCATATAAAATATAAAAATCAAAGCTATAAAAAACTATCTGTCAATAGTTTTATAATGATAAAAACTCTAAACAGGCTATGGTGAAATCTAAAGTCAGGATAACTTTCAAATCATTTCTTATCATTTTAGGCATAATTCTTCTCTTCACAGCAACAGACTATGCAATCCACTCCCTAAGTGAAGAATATGCAGTCCCCAACTATTATTATAAAAATAAAGTTATCTTCGGCTCAATTATTGGATTCGTTGCATATATCTTAATAAGAAATAAAAATCCATTTCCAAAATCACTTATTTTCTCAACAACCGTAGCAATTCTTCTTCAAATCAGATATTTCCTTGAAGGCTACCCTTTAGATTTTGTTATAGAATTTTTATTTATTCATTTTGCAATACTATTAGTTCTCTCTTATATAACATTTAAACTGCTCAAGAAATATCTCTGATATTTTTATTTTATTTTCTTAATTTTATCTAAAATGGCATTCTTCTCTTTTCTACTTTTATAACTTTGTCCAAATCTAACAAGAATATAATTAATATCTCTCCAATATTTTTTCGGAAACAATTTCTCCAAATCTTCTTCAATCAAATGAGGCTTTGTATGTTTTGTCCATCCCATCTTTTGCGAAATATACGAAACGTGGGTGTCTACCCCAATATGTGCCCCTCCCTGATGAGCAAGAAAAACATTTGCAGTTTTTCTCCCAACTCCTGGCAATTCAACAAGCTTTTCGAAATCGCGGGGAACAATCCCATTATAACTATAAACAATCATCTTCGCGCACGCAATTATATTTTTAGTCTTTGTCTTGTAAAAATTCACAGGTTTAACAATCCGAGCTACATCCGCATATTTCCCGCAAGCCAATTTCTCAATATTATTATATTTATTATAAAGCTTGTTAGACACTTCAATTGTCTTCACATCTGTTGTCCTTGCAGACAATATCGTAGATATCAAACTCTGCCATGGCTTATTCCACTCCGCTGCCAGTCTAAGGCTCTTCCCCGCTCTCTGAAGCGCCTTTAATTGTGCAATTGCCCTCTTTGTATCCATATTCATATCAATAATTAAATCTTCTTTCATAATCTTTATGGTTCATCCATTCAAGAACGATACTGATAACTACTGCCTTACCTCCGCGAATTGTATAAATCAACCTCCAGGCATTAGGCAAATCGTACTTCCAAAGATTTGTTGCACCATATTTTAAAACATATTCCTTGGGAATTTGCTTCTTAGGTATTTGAATACTACAGAAAGCATTTATTTCTATATTATCTATCGCTTGATTTATTAGTTTAAATAATTCTTTCTCAGAAGCATCGCCTTTCTCCAAATCATAAAAGGATTTTTTCACTATTTCGTTACCGAACCTTGCTTCAGAAGGTAAAATCATTTTCGTCTTCCCAAATCTCTCCTCAAATAATATTTTGCTGCAGATTCAGGATAATAAATCCATCCTATTTTTCCTTCATCATCAATTGAAATCTTTCTCGAATAAAGCAGATAATCAATTATCACACAAAAAGTTTGATACATCATTTTCTTTGGAAGATTTTCCCAAAGCGCCCTTTTCTTAAATTCTCCATCATGTTTTCTTATAGATGCTTCTACCATCAGCACAGTATCTAATCTTGGATATCTTAAAACTTCTTTTCCAAAAACCATTTCTGTCATGTTATATCAATAGATATAACAATATTTAAACATTTCTTTCTCAATTTATATCGAAACCCCAATCTTTAAAACCTTATTCTCCCTTTCTCAAATATGGTTGAAACAGACTTTAAAGCAATAGAAAAAAAATGGAGAAATTTCTGGGAAAATGAGAAAATTTATTCATTTGACATAAAATCAAAGAAAAAAATCTACTCAATTGACACTCCTCCTCCAACAGTTTCAGGAGAAATGCACATCGGACATGCATGCTCTTATTCACAGCAGGATTTCATAGCAAGATTCAAACGTATGCAGGGATTCAATGTTTTCTATCCATTCGGCACAGATGACAATGGGCTTCCAACTGAGAGATTAGTTGAAAAAATAAAGGGCGTAAAAGCAAAAGACATGCCAAGGAATAGATTTATCGAACTCTGTATTGAATTTCTTAAAACAGAAAAGCCAAAATTCATTCAAGATTGGAAAGATATAGGAATAAGCTGTGATTTTGATATCCTCTATTCAACTATAGACGAGCATTCAAGAAAAATATCCCAATGGTCTTTCCTTGATTTATACAAAAAAGGAAGATTATATAGAAAAGATGCCCCATCTATGTGGTGCCCCGAATGCCGAACTGGAGTTGCGCAAGTCGAAGTCAAAGACAAAGAAATTAATTCTACATTTAATGATATAGTTTTCAAAGTAGACAATAAAGATTTAATTATATCTACAACTCGTCCAGAATTACTTCCAGCGTGTGTCGCAGTTTTTTATAATCCTTCAGATAAAAGATATCAAAAATTAAAAGGAAAAAAAGCAAAAGTTCCTTTATTCAATTTTGAAGTTCCGATAATGGAAGATATGAGAGCATCTCCTGATAAAGGAACTGGGATAGTTATGTGCTGCACATTCGGAGACCAGACAGATATGGAATGGCAGAAAGCGCATAATCTTCCAATAAAACTGGCAATATCAAAAGAAGGAACAATGACTGACATAGCTGGAGAGTTTAAAGACAAAAAAATAAAAGAAGCGAGAAAAGAAATTATAGAAAAACTAAAATCTTCAGGATTATTAATTAAGCAAATTCCCATAAAGCATGCAGTTAATGTTCATGAACGCTGTAATATTGAAATAGAATTCATAAAGAGCAAACAATGGTTTGTTAGATATCTTGATTTAAAGAAAGATATGATAAAATGGGGGAAGCAATTGAATTGGCGTCCCGAATTTATGCGTCACAGATACGAAAACTGGGTTAATGGTTTGCAATGGGACTGGTTAATCTCAAATCAAAGATATTTTGGAGTTGCATTTCCAGTATGGTATTGTGAAGCATGTGATGAACCTATCCTTGCAAATGAAAAATCACTTCCAGTTGACCCAACAAAAGATTCTCCCCCAGTTTCAATCTGTCCAAAATGCAAATCAAGAGATATAATTCCTGAGACAGATATCCTTAACACTTGGTTCACTTCATCTATGAGTCCGCAATTAGCTGTTCAATTAGTTAAAGATAAAAAAGTTCAGAAAAAATTATTCCCAATGTCTCTTCGTCCGCAGGGGCATGATATTATTACATTCTGGCTTTTCAATACAATGATTAAATCTCATTTGCATTTTGATAAAAATCCTTGGAAAGATGTGATAATTTCAGGTTTTGTAACACTTCAAGGAGAAAAAATGTCAAAATCAAAGGGAAATATTATTCGTCCGCAGGAAGTTATTGAAAAATACGGAGCAGATGCAGTAAGATATTGGGCAGCTTCATCAAAACTCGGAGAAGACATAGACTATCAAGAAAAAGAAGTCTTAATGGGCAAGAAATTTGCAACAAAAATACTAAATGCAACAAATTTTGTTTTCATGAATTTAAAATATCAATTGAAAACTCCAAAACTTCGCGAAACAGATAGAATCTTCCTAATCCAATTAAATAAATTAATCGAATCAGCAACAAAATCTTTAGAAGATTACAACTATTCCCACGCAAAACTATTCGCAGATAATTTCTTTTGGAAAACTCTTTGCGACAATTATCTTGAAATCGTAAAGAATAGAGTTTATAATGGGACAGAAGAAGAAAAAGCTTCAGCTAACTACACTCTTTATCAAACTCTCCTCACTCAATTGAAACTCTTTGCTCCATTTACCCCTTACATAACTGAAGAAATTTACCAACAACATTTCAGAAAGCATGAAAAAGCAAAATCTATTCATTTGGAAAACTGGCCTTCTCAATTAAAAATAAAATCCTTAAAATCTGATGATAAAATCTGGAATAGATTAATAGAAATAATCTCCTTAGTAAGACAACAAAAATCCGAAGCTAAAAAATCAGTTAAAGCAGAAATAATTCTCTCGCTTTCACAGGATGATAAAAAACTCCTCTCTCCAGTCCTCTCTGATTTGAAAGCAGTCCTATCTGCCAAGGAAATTAAAGAAGACGGCTTTAAAGTAGAATTCATTTAGCGCCCCTTAAGTTTATAATCCTTCCAAATATAATATTTTTATGGAACTCGAACAAAAACAAAAGCAGGAACTTGAAGAACTCGTAAACTTACTTGGAAGTATTCGTGGAATGCACACTGAACTTGTCACAGTTTTAATTCCTGCAACTACAAACATTCATCAGGTAGCAAATCAATTAGCCGCTGAAGCTTCAACTGCAGAAAACATAAAATCAAAGCAAACACGAACTGCAGTAGTTACCGCACTGGAAACAATAATCAGAAAACTGAAAGAATATAGGCAAACTCCTCCAAACGGATTAGCACTATTCTGCGGAAATATATCTGAAAAAGAAGGCGGACAGGATATAAGAATTTGGGCTTATGAACCTCCTCACCCGTTAAACATTAGAATCTATCGCTGTGATAAAGTATTTGTTGTTGAGCCATTAAAAGAAATGTTGGAAACGCAGGAAATCTATGGTTTATTAGTTATAGACAGACAGCAAGCAACTATCGGAGTTCTAGAAGGAAAGCAAATCAAACTTATTCGTGTTATGACATCAGGAGTTCCTGGAAAAATAAGGGCCGGTGGTCAATCAGCCGCTCGATTTAGCAGAGTTACCGAAGGATTAGCCAAGGAATTTTTTAGAAGAGTTGCAGATGCAATGAAAGAAATATTTTTTGATATGCCAAAACTTAAAGGAATTCTTGTCGGAGGCCCAATTCCTACAAAAGAAGATTTTCTTGATGAAGGAGAACTCGTTACAAAATTAAAAGAAAAAGTAATCGCGGTAAAAGATATTGGTTATGTAGATGAACATGGATTAAAACTATTAGTAGAAGCTTCCGAAGAAGATATTTCACAGCAGGAATTAATAAAAGAAAAAAATATTCTTAATAAATTCTTTGAAACCCTCGGAAAGCACAGGGAAAAAGCAGCTTATGGGGAAGAACAAGTCCGCCTCGCTCTTCAAAGAGGCGCCGTCGAACTTCTGCTAATCTCAAGAGAATTCTCTAAAGATAAAACAATTGAATTTGAGAAGCTCGCAGAAAATATCGGCTCAGAAGTCGTTATAATCTCCCATGAAAACCAGGAAGGCGAACAATTTCTTAATCTAACCAAAGGCGTCGGTGCCATTCTTAGATTCGCCTTAGAATAAATAATTACTTAATTTCTGGCTTTTCTTCATAACCCTTTCCTCTCAACTTACAATTTGAATTATAACCTCTTAAACTTTTAGAAGACGAAGGTTCTCCTCTTAAAACCTTTTCCAGAGTATATATATCACTCATTCTACTCATAACTGTAACCATCCTTCCTCTTGAATCAACATCTCTTATCGAAGTCATAATTAAAAATCCTTTTCTTTCCTTATTAAACATTAATATTCTCTAAAATATATAATGCAGAGGCCAGGATTCGAATCTGGGAATCCACTAAGAAAGC
>JAUXTS010000012.1 GCA_030679115.1 archaeon | reverse complement strand
GTTTTTGGACATACTAAAGGCGAGATAGATAATTTTTGCGGTGAGGTGGGTGCTTGTGGCAGTAGTAGCGGTAGTGGTGGAACTGCAGATAATCTAAATATTGGAACTACAGGGTGTAAAGCTTATGTGGATAGTAATTATTATATTAAATATGATTGCGGATATACTGCAGGTACTGTTAAAGCTAATGCAGATTATGCTACAACTGCTGGAAGTGCAGGAAGCGTTGGCGGATATACATTTAATCAAAATTTGAGAACATCCGATACACCTAATTTTATTAGTCAGGAATTACGTTGGAACGGAGGAACACCTTATATTGATTTTAGTAATGACGCAACTAGTGATAATGATGCAAGAATTATATTGGGGAGCAATGGTTTGCTTCAAATTGAGAGTGCTAACATTCAGGTTGGAGGAAATTTATTTCCTTCTTCAGATAGCGGAGGCTTATCAACTGGTTATTACTTAGGTACTAGTTCTAAAAGATGGCGTAAAGTATATTCTGCATCTGGAACAATAGACACATCAGATATTTCATATAAGAAAAATATTAATTCACTTAATTACGGGATTGATGAAATAATGAAGATGAAACCTGTTAGTTATTATTGGAAAAATGATTCTACAAATGAAGGTAAACAAATAGGATTTATTGCACAGGATATGATTAAAGTTGTGCCTGAAGTTGTTGACGGAGAGGAAGGAAATTATGGGCTGAATTATGCACATCTTATTCCTGTTCTTACAAAGGCAATTCAAGAGCAACAGCTACAGATTAATGAATTGAAAGCGAGAATTGCAGAATTGGAAGCAGGGAATTAATTAAAAATCATATTTTATTTTTTGTAAGGTAAAATGAATACAAATTAAAAAGAAAGGTTTAAATACTAATTTACTCATATGAGTAATATGTTACTCGATACTAAATCACTTAGAATTTTAGAAGAATTTTCTTCAGATTATAATAAAAGAATTTACGGCAGATATATCTCTAAGAGGATAGGAATGAATCAGAAGACTGCATCTAATTTTTTAAATAAACTGGAGAAAGGAAATATTCTTAAATTTTCAATCGAGGGAAAAAATAAGTATTATTTTCTGAATAAATTTAACTCAAATATAAAAGAAGTTATTAAACTAATAGAAATTAATAGAAAAATATCCTTTATCGAAGAGAATAAAAAATTGACGGGTTTATTTGATAAACTCGAACAAAGGACACAAGGAATATTAGTTATTTTTGGAAGTTATGCTCAAGGCACAAATACAGAAAAATCCGATCTAGATATTTTTATTAGTGGAAAAATTTCTAATGTAGATGATTTAGAAGATTTGTACAATATAAAAATAAATATAATTAAATCAAATAAAGAATTTGATAAGAAAGAATATCTTATTATGGAAATAATTAAAAATCATATTTTATTAAAAGGAGTTGAAGAATTTATAAATTTAATATGGTAAGCATTAAATGGTGTTGTAAGCAAAAAGATGGAATTAAGTTAATCGAATCTAATGATAATCTTGCTTTAAGTTATATAAAAATGGCAGAAAATGCAATAGGAACAATGAATAGAGAAAGAAACTATAATTTAATGTTTGCTATTTCAGCATGTTATTATTCTATGTACTATTCATTATACGCTGTTTTAATGAAAATAGGAATTAAATGCGAAATTCATTCTTGCACATTGGAATTTATGAAAATTCTGCTTTCAAAGTTTTATTCAATTGAAGATATTAAAATAATAAAATTAGCATTTGATACTCGAAATATTGCACAATATTATGCTGATAAAATTATTTCAAAAGAAGATTCAAATTTGATTATGATAAATGCTCCGATATTTCTAATTAAATCAAATAATATTTTAACCAAGTTAAATGAAAACGATATTAAAGAAATTAGGAAAAAAATCGATGAAATTTAATTATAAATATTTTTTCTGTGTCCGAATTTAATGATATTCCTTTTTTATCTGTTCTAATGTTTTAAATTTTCCTTTATTATAATCTTTTAATCCTTTTGCAATATCTCTCATTGTTTCAGGGTCAGAAAGAACTTCTATTGTTTCTATGAGATTTTCTTTATTTGAATTTTTAGAAGAAATAAACATAGTTAATTATAGCAAGTCATGGTTTATAAATCTTGGAGCTTCTAAATAAAAAAGTCAATAGATTTTTATAGCTTTATTATGTTTGAGAATAATGGATAAAAAGGGAAAAGATAATGGGATGATTGGATTGGAAATACATACTTATCTTGTGACGCAGGAGAAACTTTTTTGTAGATGCAAGGCAAGCAGAGAGAGAGGATTAAAGGAAAATACATTGATTTGCCCGATATGCACGGGACAGCCTGGAGCAAAGCCAATGCTGCCGAATAAAACAGCAGTTGAGAAAGCAGTGCAGATTGGATTAATGCTTGGATGCAAAATAAATGAAAAAATGGTTTGGCAGAGAAAGCATTATAATTGGCCGGATTTACCGAAAGGATATCAAAATACTTTATCTGGGCCGTATGCATTTCCTATCGGATTGAAAGGAAAGTTTATGGGGATTGGAATTAGTGAAATGCATCTTGAAGAAGACCCTGCTTCATGGACTCCTGAATCTGGGTGCATTGATTATAATCGTTCGGGATTGCCTTTAGTGGAAATTGTCACTGAGCCGGATTTTTCCACAGCTGAAGAAGTTATTGAT
>JAUXTS010000024.1 GCA_030679115.1 archaeon | reverse complement strand
TATCTGCAGCCATACCGTTCCATTTGTATTTGTTATAGTTACATTGAATATTCCTGCTCCGCTTCCCACTAAATAAGCATTGTTATCATAATAATTTGAAAATTGAGGGTATGTTAAATCAGCGTCGTTAAGACTAATGTTGGTTGCATTGAGTTGATATGTTTTATTGTTATGAGAACCAAAATAAATATATCCTCCTGCGACTGCTGGAGAGGACTCTATCTTTCCTACCGAATAATCATATGCTATAAGTTGTGAAACATTACTCGCATTAAATTGAAATATTCCATTAGACGCCCCAACATAGACATAACCATTCGCGACTGCTGGAGATGAATCAAAATAACCCGCAGTTGTATAACTTGCTATTTGAATAGAGATATTGTTTGCATCTAATTGGTAGAAAGTATCCATATCATTGCCAACATAAACATAACCATTTGCGACTGCTGGAGACGAAAATGAAGATCCTATAGAAGAACTAGCTACCAACATAGAAACATCACTCGCATTTAATTGATAAACTACTCCACCTGTGATTCCAAAATAGACATAGCCGTTTGCGACTGCGGGAGAAGAACGTATGGGGCCTCCACCAGGGAAGGTATAATTTGCTATATATTGTGAGACATTTGAAGCATTCAATTGGACGAATGAACCTACAGTCATTCCATCGTCGCTTGATATATAAACATAGCCGTTGGCGACTGCAGCAGACGAAGAATAAAAAGTACCGAAGTTATAAGAGGATATCATCTGTGAAACATTTGTTGCATTTAGCTGATAAAAAACCCCATCCCTTGCGATATAGACATAGCCATTTGCGACTGTCGGAGATGATAAAGTGAGACCTCCTCCCGTATTATAACTTGCTATTTTTTGGGAGACATTTGATGCATTGAGTTGATATAAATTATTATCCCCAGAGCCGATATAGACATAGCCGTTTACGACTGCTGGGGAAGAAGCAATAGCTCCTCCTGTAGTATAATTCGCAATTAATTGTGAAACATTTGATGCATTGAGTTGATATAAAATCTTATCCCCAGAGCCGATATAGACATAGCCGTTTGCGACTGCTGGTGAAGAATACTCAATACGTCCTCCAGTAGCATAACTCGCCCTATTTAATCCTAAAATCGTTGAGAAAGTAACTCCATCCCAAGCAGTATGATTCAACCATCTTCTAAACATTCTCCATTCAGTCAAATCTCCTTCAGAAACATTATAATCTCCGACTATAGAATAACTGCTCCAGCTGGTTACATTAAATATCGGAGTTTCAGTAATTAAAGAAGTTAAAACATTACAACTTGGAGCAGAACATTTTACCCCATTTCTTAATATTCTTGCATTAAAAGGAGAATTAATCGAAGACTTATATAATGTAATTGTAGCGCTCCTATTCATAAAATTAATAAGGGTTCTATTGTTCTCGCTCAAAGATACCAAATTAGAAGTTATATCAAAACTAGATTTATTAACTCTAAAACTACCTGTCGCATTTAAATCTTTAAAATTGACTGCCCCATATGAAGAAATAAAAGTAGTATTTGTAAATATATCATTTGCTGAGCTCGAAGCATCAACCCATATTGTATTCCCCGTGGTAGCATTTGAGATAAACGTATTATTCCTAAAAATTGAACTGCTTGAACTTGAAAGAGATATTCCAGATCCTAAACTTCCTATTATAAAATAATTTTTATCAAAGATATTTCTAGAACCCTGAATTTCAGCACCTATAGTACTTGTATTGACAGTATTATTTATAAAGATATTATCACTAACATCTGAACTGGATATATAAATTCCACGATTACAAGAAACCAGACTATTACTTGTAATATTATTGTTATTAGCATTAGAACGAAGTTGAATACCTGAACAAGTCGAGCCACTGGAAATTATAAAATTACCAGTTATATTATTCTCTGAGCCTCCGCTTATCACGATCCCTCCGCTACCTAAAGGGTCTGACAGACAACTTCCCGTCCTTACATCTATCGTATTATTACTTACAATGGTATTATTTGAGCTAAGGAGGTAAATTCCTGCAGTATTCTTGGAAATATTATTATTTTCTATCAAACCATTCAGATTACCTGAAAAATAAATTCCATATTTTTTATTAGATAAAGTTCCTTTTTCTCCAAGTTTTATCCTGCAATTTCTTATAATGCTGCCCGACATATTTGAATAGATTCCATAAGTCGGTTCTATGAAATCGGTGGAATTTCCATAGCGTATTTGATTATTCTGACAGTCTAAAATTACATTATTTACAATTATTGTGAAACAAGTAGAAACATTTACAGCATCCTGCGTCAGATTATATGTTCCTGATGTATCTAAAATCTGGCATTCCGTTATAGATCCAGGAGTTGATAATATCCCATACTCTCCACCTACAACTTTTTCAGAAACGGGAGCAGTTTCAATTGAACTATTATCTTGTGGCTCTTGTGACAAACTAACATTTTCTACAGTAGGAGAAACAGAAGCATTTTCTTCAATAGGAAGAATAGAAATTTTTTCTTCAACCAAGGCAGGAGCACTTACACTCAATACATTCTGCGCAGAAACATCCTCGCTAGGAATACTGAAGGTTAAAATATAATCTCCTTCTTCAGCAAAAGTATAATTAATTAATTCGCTTATTTCTCTTGAATAAGTCCCAATAGTTTGATAATAATATTCAGTTATTGTTTGATTATCACAAACAACAATTGTTTCGTTAAATTCGTTAGTCTGATTTTGGCAATTTTCAATCAAACTGCTGATTTCCACAATATCTAATTGTCCATTCATAAACTGTTCTAAAGTTAAAATATTTTCTGCAACAACATTATTTTCTTTTGTAAGTTGTAGGATAATTTCGCTGTCTTTTTGCAGAGAATCTCCTACTTCTAAAGTAACTGCAAGATTGCCTGATAAAGATTCATTATAGTTATATTCTCCCTGTAAATCAAGAATGGCATTTCCAGTTATGCCAAAGCGAAAAATAAATACTGCTGAAACTAAAATAAATATTCCGAAAATAACAGAAAATTCTTTCAAACCATATTTAGTTTCTTCTTCTGACTTTCCAAGATAACTCGTAACTACTTTTTGTCCTACGCGTTTATTCTCATAAATATATGGACCGTAAAGTTTTCCACCTACTTTTATATATTTTTTATGCACCACTTTTTTAGCCTACAAAACCTCAAAAAAATTAATGAAAACAGCTTTATAACCTTTACGCCAGCTATTTTTACCCCACAAAAATCAATATTTTGAAACATAGAAAGGTAGGATAAAAGATATATTTTAAAGAGGATATTGAATATATCCTATTTAACTAGTAAAAATTAAATGGGCCCAGAGGTACACGCGAAACGTCGTTCCACAGTAATGTTCAACACTTGCATGTTGAAGTGAATCTAACCCCCATACGATTCCCAATATAAAAATGGGCCCAGAGGGAATCGAACCCTCATCTTCTGCTTTCTCTGATAAGAGAATTACTGGAGGCAGAAATTCTAACCGTTGAAATATGGACCCTTAATACATTCAAGTTCTTATCTGTTTTAAGCTTTACTAATAACATTTATAAACAAATTTATCCTCAATAAAATATGCCTGAAAAAAGAGAAAAGTATTCTGCCGAGAAAATAGCAGAAATACAAAAAAAACTTATTGAAAATTTTGT
>JAUXTS010000023.1 GCA_030679115.1 archaeon | reverse complement strand
TACTATGTTTGAATCTAATGTGTTTGAATTTGAAGAAGTTAAAAGATAAATTCCATATGTAGTGCTTCCTGTTGTCAAAATCGTATTATTTGATACAAGTCCATTATTCGCTCCAGAGAAATAAATTCCATGCTTATTACTTGTTGTAGCACTTCCCTCCTTAATTCTCAAATTCTTAATAGCAGTATAATTAGCTCTGGCGTAAATACCATATCCTACCGTTCCATTTTTAGAATAATTAATTTCATATCCATTCCCATCTATTGTAATATTATTTGTTACTATAGTCAAACACGTTCCATTTGAAGTGATATTATTCAGCAAAGTATAAATTCCCCCAGAAACTCCAGTTAAATTTGTACAATCAGTTATATTATAATAAATTCCTATTGCTTCTGTTCCTGAAACACTTTCTATTGCAGTATCATTTGATATTGTGAAATTCCATGCGTTGTCTCCTGCAACAAGAGTTTCATTTGCTTGGAAATACCATTTGTCTGTATCTACCTTTTGTAAACTAATATGATATAACTGGGAAATTTCATCTTCGGTAAGACTTCTATTCCATACCATTATTTCATCTAAAGTACCATTGAAACTATTTGAAGAAGCATAATTACTTCCACCAATTAATTTAATATGGTCTATTCTTCCATTCAATGATACTGATTGATTTGCACATAAATCTCCATTCAAATAAAATTTAACTCCACCAGATTCTTTTAATAATACTATATGTGTCCAGTTCTTTAAGGTATCATAAGAGGGAAGACAATTTACACCTATTGAAGCATTTAATTGAAATCCATATCTCATTGGTGCATTTATTGTATTATAAAATCCATAGAAATCAAATTGACTTCCACCATAAAATATTCCTCCACTATTTCTATTGTCTGGATATACCCATAAAGATATTGTAGAGTTTTCATTTAATATAATCTCTGTTTGATTTGATAAGTATCCGCTTGTTCCAATTTTTCCACTGAAGTCCCATCCTCCTCCATATCTTCCTGCACTTGTCCATGTTGAGTTTACTCCATTCTTTACTTCTACAAAGTCATTTCCATATTTACTCATATCTTTTATATAAGTCGCATTGTCTCCCAATACACTCAAATTCTCAAAATTAAGCATCAGCAATAAATCATTATCGTACAATCTATTCACTGCATTTGCCCAAGTCCAATTAAGCTGATTGATTGTTGGGTAACCTTCTGCGGAGATGTTTATGTATGCGGTTAATAAAGCAACGCTATTGCTATCTGATTGAGTAGTCAATGTCGCCCCAACTATCCCCAATAAAACTACAAATAGTCCAAAAATTAAATATTTTTTATCTACCATCATTTTACCCTCCAATAATGCAATTTGCAATTCCCAATAACTCTGACATCTATGTCCTTTGCGCCTTCTAAATGAGCAAGTGCAATAGAAACTGTAATCCTTGACGATTTAGTTTTGTCAGCTAACTCACTGATAGTTAATCCCCTCTTATCTTCTTTAAGAATTTCTTTTATATTTTCTATAACTTTATCTATTTTAGCCATTTTCCTCTATTTTTATACACTAATGATTACTATTAAAAATTATTAATAGTGATAACTAATAATGCTATTAACTAAAACAATCATTAATAGATTATTTAGTAGTTATTAGTTATAATTAACACTAAAAGCATATTTATAAATCCTTCTTTTAAAACCTACACATTTCATAAATCAAATGAGTCTTTCTATTGTCAATAGACAAAACCTTCTATTGTCAATAGAAACCTTTAAATAATACAATAATTAGTTATAATCATGATTGCAAAAGAAACGCTAAAAGAAATAGTAATATCCCAAAGGGAGTCTTTAAATAAAATGGATATTGGTACGTCTAGAGAGAAAAAGACGATTATAGAAGAATCATTTGCCTTATTAATTACAGGTATAAGAAGATGCGGAAAAAGCACTTTCATCCATCAATTGTTGAAAAAACAGAAAAAAGGATATTATTTGAATCTTGAAGACCCTCGGCTTGAAGGATTTGAACTCTCCGATTTTAATAAAATAGAAGATATAATGAAAGAAGTTTATGGCGAGGAAGGAGTCTATTTTTTTGATGAAATACAAAATATTGAAAAATGGGAAAAATTCATAAGATATCTGGTAGATAAAAAAGAAAAAGTTATTATAACTGGCTCAAATGCATCTCTTTTAAGCAATGAACTGGGTACAAAGCTAACTGGAAGGCATTTGCAGATAGAAATGTTTCCTTTTTCATTTACGGAGTTTCTTAATTTTAAAAAAGATTCTCCTTCAATTAAATCATTTGAAGAATATTTCAATAAGGGAGGATTTCCAGAATATCTTAAAAATGAGAATCCTCTTATTCTTAATGAATTGCTTTCAGATATTATAATGAAAGATATCTCAATAAGATTTGGGATAAAAAATACAAATATATTGAATAAAATGGCAATTTATTTAATTAGTAATGTTGGAAAAGAATTTTCATATAATTCTTTAAAAAGTATGTTTGAAATTAAATCTGTTCAGAGTGTTATTGATTATATTTTTTATTTTGAGAATGCATATTTATTGTTTACAATCCCTAAATTTAGCTATTCATATAAAAAACAGCAGATAAATCCTAAAAAGATTTACTCTATAGATAATGGTTTTTCCTATAATAATTCTTCTTCTTTTTCAAAAGATAAGGGAAAAATGCTTGAAAATTTAGTATTTTTAGAATTAAGAAGAAAATTTAAAGATATTTTTTATTTTCAAGAAAAAACAGAATGTGATTTTATAATTAAAGAAAAAGAAAAAATAACAATGGCCATACAAGTTTGTTTTGATTTTAATGAAGAAAACAAGAATAGAGAGATAAATGGGCTTATTGCTGCCTTAAAAGAATTTAATCTCAAAGAAGGGTTAATTTTGACTTATAATCAGGAAGAAGAATTTTTAATTGAAAATAAAAGGATAATTATCAAGCCAGTATGGAAATGGCTAATCAGTCTAACATCCTGATAATAAATCTCAATTTTGCAGTCTTTTCTCTTGATAATCCAGCCTTCCGCTTATCTCTCCAGCAAAATTCTCAAGCATCTTTTCCTTCACAAATTTCTTCCATCCAAAATGCCCCAGCACCCATCCAAGTTTGACAAATGCTATTTCAGAAGTCATGTCTTCAAGAAAGATAACCCCTGCATCAAGCAATTCTCTTGCAGTTGAATAAACATAAGGATCAACTTTACCATTGATGCATTGCGTAGTCATGCATACAACAAATCCTTCCCTTATATGTTTCTTAAGAGAATTTACCCAGCTATTACTGCTTTCAGTTCCTCCAACATGCCCTAATCCAGTTCCCTCAATTATAATTCCTTTGTATTTCAATGCATGAAAATCAAGAATACTTGCATCCTGCCCAGGATAATATTTAATCAATGCAACTTTATCTGTAAAATTCAAATCCAATTCAGGCTTCTCACTGCTCTTTGTTTTATAATGAGATAAAAATTCTATTTTATTAGTCCATACTTTTGCAATCGGCTCGGCATTCACACTCTCAAAAGCATCCCTTCTTGAAGAATGCATCTTTCTTGCTTTAGTTCCTTTTATTGCATAACAAAAATCATCATTTGTAGAAGCATGTCCCACAATCATAACTTCCGCACAATCTGAAATAGCCATCATCGCCGCGCATTGCAAATTCAAATTCGCATCACTTGAAGCTCTGTCAATGCTTCTTTGCGCATAAGTCAATACAACTGGTTT
Source organism: archaeon (assembly GCA_030679115.1). GTDB lineage: Archaea > Nanobdellota > Nanobdellia > Pacearchaeales > GW2011-AR1 > JAUXTS01. The sequence goes on along the minus strand of JAUXTS010000023.1, from coordinate 107 downwards.
ATTCAAATTTTTCAAAAAGAAAGATAGCGCAGAAGAAGTATAATGCAAAGTGTCTGTCCCGTGAGAAATAATAATTCCTTTAATTTCAGAATCATCAAGCATTGGCT
>JAUXTS010000022.1 GCA_030679115.1 archaeon | reverse complement strand
CAACAGAGTGACTCGCTGAACTGGTTCGCTAATATCATTAAAATTAATTCCCCAGTTGTAAGGTGTCAATTTCGCATCTCTTGCTGTTTTTATGAATATTGGAACGCCTTCTCCACTAAGAATTGCTCTTGCAAATCCGTCCTGCTCTTTAATTTCTCCGATATTATATTTATCCTTAGGAACAAATGTTAAATCTCCTAATATGTATAATCCGTCCTGCTCTTTCCAGTCAGATAAGTCGGCAGGAACGTTCATCTTTGTTGATGGCCCTATTCCTTTCAAATCTCTTTCAACAAGAACTCCTGAAAGAGATTTATCTTTCATCGAGTTTTTTGGAATCCAAAGAATTCTATTTGGCGTTCTTGTGTAATTAGATTGAAAACAAGTTTTCTTAACATCTTCCCATTCATCTTTTCCAGTATATGCGCTATGCACCAATAAAGCAAGTTCAACACCCTCAGCAGGCTTTAACTCTTTATCTTTGCCGATAGCTTCAAAGCATTCTTGATATGTTCCTCTGAAAGCAGGATATGAGAATCTAACAACTTGATTTCCATTTCTAACTGGAAGCCATGTTCTTCCCCTTTCAGCAGGCATTGTTTCTATATTTTCCATAAAAACTCTTAAAAAAAGAAGTTTTTAAAGTTGCTCATGAAAATTTACCACTCAATCATCAATAATTTTCAATAAACCCTGCCCCAAACAAATCTCCTTCTAAACCGCATCCCAAAAATTCACAAGTCTTAAAAACTTGCAAATCTAATTAATAAAATGAATAAAGAAATAGATAAAATTAAGGAAAAAATAGTCCCAATTTTGAAAGAAAATAAAGTAACTAAAGCAGGTATATTTGGCAGTTATGCCAGAGGAGAGCAGAAAAAAAGAAGTGATGTAGATATACTTATAGAAATAGGCAACTGGGCAGACTTAATAGATTTGGCACGGTTAAAAATAGCTTTGGAAAAAAGCCTTAAAAGAAAGGTTGATTTAGTAGAGTATGGTGGTATAAGAAAAGAGCTCAAAGAATCCGTTCTAAATGACGAGATTCAGATATTATCATAAACTCCTTGAGTTTTTATCTTGGGCTAAAGCCTAAGGTTTGTTTAGGAGTTTATGAGACTAAGAATAAAACTGCTAAAGTTATTTTATTTGACTATGGATTAAAATCTATAGTTTTATTCTTTGGATGAAAAGAGATTATAAACTTTATCTGCAAGATATTGAAGAGTGCATAACTCAAATTGAAGAATATACTAAAGGGCTTTCTGAAGAAGAATTTAAGAAAAATAAATTAAAACAAGATGCGATAATCAGAAGGCTTGAGATTATAGGAGAAGCAAGCAGAAATATTCCAAGAGCGCTTAAAGAAAAGAACAAGCAGGTTCCTTGGTTTGAATTTGCACAATTTAGAGATTTGGTATCTCATATGTATTTTGAAGCTAGCCTTGGTAAAATCTGGAAGACTGTTAAAAATAGAATTCCAATATTAAAAGAAAGTCTTCAAAAAGTAAAATTGGTTTAATCACCCAAATCTCCCATTCTGCAAATCCTTAACAGCATCCAAAACTCTTTTGTCTGGAGATAAAATATAAACATGATCGTCCTTGCTTCTCACAGCCCTATATATTCGCTGCATAAACTCTCTTCTTGCTTTATCCTGATAAAATTTATGAAAATGATTTGGATGTGTATTCTTTAAAATCTTCCAAAATGGCTCTCGTATATTTGGATTCGGATATTTTGTAAAAATAATTGAATTGCATGTATCTCCTGGAAAGTCAACTCCCCGGGAGCATTTTGTTGTAAACAAGCAATTATTCATTTTCGCCTTGAACATCGAAATCAATCTCCCAGTTTTATCTTCAGTTTGAAGCTCCCTCAATTTCTCGCGGGACATTATTCCAAAAATCCAATTATCTTTTATTTCTTGCTCTGTTGGCAAATCTTCATATGAATTTACATGAATAAGCATAGGTTTCTTCGCTTTTGCAATGCACGCTTCCAATGCTTTCAGATAATCAATTCTAGTGTAAATTTTAGAGCTAAAATTAGAATATCTGCAGTCAATTTCTTTACCAGTCATTATAATTTCCACATTTCCCTGCAATGAAGTCTCTGCTTCAACAATTTTAAATTTGTCAATTCCAAAAATATTTTTTAAAACTTCTTCAGAATGCGTTGTCCCCGACATGAAAACAAGTGCGTTGCTCTTATCCAGCATATCCTTGAATTTTCTAGATAAATTAACTGTAACAAGATTCGCATAAATATCTCCCTCGCGAATCTGATAATTGACATACGTGTCTTCAAAAAATCCTTCAAAGTTCCAAACCGCCTCAAGAAGTTTCTGCGCATAATTCTGTTCATCAATTAAAATCTCTGCGCATATTTCCTTATTCTTCAGAAGAATATTCAAAACTTTATCCATATTCGTTTCTTTCAATGGATAAACCTTGTCTTCAACAATTCCTAAAGCTTGCTTATTCTTTTCTTCACCTTTTAAAAATTCAATCATCCTGTCCAAATCTTTCTGTGCATCAAATCCTTCAGGAATTATAGATTTTAGTGATTTAATCAAACGGGAAACATTCAACTCCTGCTGATTTGAAAAGCTGTCAAGAAACTCATCAGCTTCGTCAATTATATCTACTGCAGTCTCTGGCTTCCTGTCAAGAGCCATCTCAATTTTATATTTAGCAGAATTAAATATAATTACATCTGCATTAAGATATGCAACATACTGATCATAATAACTGCATCCCGACTTCCTATAATAAAAAATAAAATCTCTTCCTCTCAAACCGCGATATTTTTTCTTTCTTGCATCTCTCAAAGGAAGTTCAATTTCAGCCGGAGCAATCGGGCTCCAATAGGGATTCGTTGGAGCAATTGAAATCCTCTTAATCATCTTCAATGAAACATCTGCCTTGTTTTTGATAAAAGGATTATTCTCATAATACTCTTTTAGTTTATACATATTTTTATCTGTAATTGCAATCGTATCTGGCAAAAATGGGTCCGCACAGCTCTTTCCAGGCTCAAATACCGAGTCGTGATTATCTCTCCCCGTAATCATTGCAATCTTAATCTTCTCCCCGTTTTTCTTAAGAAGATATTTCTTGCTCATGTAATCTTCTTCATATTGTTTCTGCAAACCTTTTACAGGAACAACTATTGACGCCCTCCCTAACGCTTTAGCAACATTTAATGCAATCGCAGAATTATGCACAATTATACCATTAGCAATGAAATTATTTTGTTCAGGAACCTCTAAATCATAAGTAACATCTTCCTTAAAAAATTCAATTGATTTAACTTTATCCCAAAATATTTGTTCGTTACAAATAAATGAAAGAATCTCGTCCTTCAAATATTCATTAACTTTCTTTAAATGACTTCTTAAAAAATCTATCTTGCCTTGCCTAAAGACACAAGGAGTATCTGTTAATTTATCTTTCCTTATTCTCTTAAAACCTATGTTTTTCCTTAGTTCTTCTATTTTTTCATAATTTAGAAACCTATCCAACTCATTATAAGAATACCCTTTATTTTTTAGATACTCTCTAATTATTCTTGGAACTTTGTCAATATTTGTAAATTTATGCACCTTGCATCTGTTTAAAATTGAAAGAGCAAGATTTTGTTTTTCTCCTAAAAACCCTACCCTTTCTATATATTTTCTTACATTTTCTTTATTTGAAATACTTATTCTCCAAGAATATTCTAAGTTTTCTCTAAACTTATGAGAACCTATTGTATGTTGAATGCCCAACCTAGACAATAATATAGAAACATCTTGAATTAATCTTTTTGAAATTGAACTATACTCCACTACAATTTGTTCTTGATTTTTACCTTTTCGAGTATAAATACTCCCATCTCCAGAAAACAATGCCTGAAGGAAAATAGCTATTTTTTCTTCAGATAAATTAAAAATTACATCGGGTACAAATTTATCTTTTGATTTTTTGCCGTCTAAACCAAATTCCTGCATTAATCTTCTCAATTTGTTAGTTGTGCCAAATCGAGTATCCATATTATAAAAATTAATTTTAACCTCGGTTTTATGACTCTGCTTTATATCTCCTTCTGGAAAAATTTCTTTTAAAGAATTAATATAATCCAGTCTAATTAAAGGAGTTATTGTTTTATCTTGATAATATTTTGGAGAACCGCTCTTATCTCCTAATTTTCCTTCAGATATAAGATGCCCAAGAATTTTTAATTTTCCATCTTCTAAACTATTTTTTGAATTCTCCATATTTATTTTATTAGGCAGACAGATATAAGATTTACCGTTTAGTTTGTCTAAAGATGCCCATGAGATACCTTCTTTAGTTATTGTTAAAAATGGGTGATTTTCAGAAGCAATTATTTCCCTGCCCGTGTTTGTCTTCAATTTGAACAATTTTTTATGTCCAGTTTCTCTTACATTTTTAAATTTAGATTTTACTATATTGCCAATTTTATCCAAAGACAATATTTCTCCTTCTTTACCTACAATATCAGGTATCTTATGATAACCAAAATACTGGCTTTCTTTTGGTTTACAGAACACTAAAGTATTTTTATCAAGACATTTCCCCGTACCGCACACGCCTTTCAAGAATATAACTTTGCACCCAGACTTTATCGCATCAATAATCTCCCGAACAACATCGGTCTGTGTTTTTCCATTTGAAAATTTAAGAGGTTCAAGGTTTTTCCCTTCCTGATATAATCCCCATGAAAAATTCTCTTCAACATTTATAGTTTGAATAGGAACAATAGTTTCAGCTTCAGCATAAGTTGAATAATTTGCAATCGCCCCGAATTTCTTTTTCTCAGTCCATTCCTTATTTTCAACAGTTATCTCCCCATATCTTCCAAGTTTCTTTTCCTCTTCCCCCTTAATCTTATCTTGGACATCCATTCCATCTATACTGATAAGATTGCCTTCAGAATCAAATTTCATCCTCTCCATTTATTAATCTAAAAAAACAGCTTTAAAATTATTTGTATGTGTTAAAATCTATAAAATTTAATCTCTTTCAACTAAAATATCGTTCTTTGCGTCAGAAATAATCACCCTATTTGGGATAGAACGTTTTATCGTCCTGTCCAAAGTTGCAATATATGCCCCTTTCTTCCCCATCTCAATTAAACTTTCGTCAACTTTCTTATTGCCGAGCTTCATTTTTCTAATTTCTTCATTAGAATCCAATATCTGTAATGCAAGTTCTATAGCTGTCTTCTCTTCACGGCGAACATTAAATCTTAAATCTTTAAGTTCATCTATAACTTCTTTAGGAATCAGAACCTTAAATCCTTCTTCCCTCAATCTCCCAATAAAATCAATTTTTCTTTTCACGCATGAAATTATAAAATTAGTATCTAGAATTACTTCCATACATAATAATAAACAATGGAGTTTATTAATTTATCGTGCTACAAGAATTTATAAACTTTAATGCTTAAATTGATATATGATTGAAGAAAGAGAGGTTCCTCATGCGATAGAAGTCCTAAAGGGAGCAAGAGAAGCACTCGCAGTAAATGATTCTCTAAAATTAAATGAACTTTCAAATCAGACAATACACTGCGCCGCAACTTATCAGAATGAAGGAAGCATAATATCTGCCGTTCTTATTTATTCATTAAGTAAAATCATAGAAAGAAAGCCGTATTTAGATATAAAACGCTGGGATAAATTTGTCCAAAGAGTTTCTTCAGCTTTTAAACTAGCAGAATCTGCATTAAAATCGAAAAACTTTGACGCATATGACAAACACATGGAACAAGCAAGAAAAGCAGTTATTCTACTTTCAATAAATATAAAGCCATATATAGAAGAAGTTTTTAGAAAGGCATCGATAAACAAGGCTTCCAAACTCTACGAACACGGAGTTTCAATGGGCAAGACTGCAAAACTTCTTGGAATTACAGAATGGGAGCTTTCTGAATATGCCGGACAGACAAAAGTATCTGATTATTCTAAAAATATAACTATTAGTACAAAAGAAAGGGCAAAAATAGCTCTGGAGTTCTTCGCATGAAAAAAATCATAGATTTTTTGCATCCCAAAAATCAGGAGGATTTTTGATATGAAAGTATTAATATTTGATTCCGGCCCATTAATCAATCTCTCAATGAACGGTTTACTCTACATTTTAGAAGAACTTAAAAAAAACTTTGATGGAAAATTTATAATTACAGAAGCGGTAAAACAGGAGGTTCTTGACCGTCCAATGGAGATAATGAGATTTGAATTAGGCGCACTTCAAATAGAAAATTTGATTAAAAATAAAATTCTTGAAATGCCTCCTAGCATTGGAATATCTGAAGAAAAAATAAAACTAAAAACAAGAGAGATAATGAATATTGCAAATCATTTTCTGCAAATAAAGGGACAATGGCTTGACTTAGTAAGTGAAGCTGAAATATCCTGTCTTGCTTTAAGCTCAGAACTAAAAGAAAAAAATATAGATAGCATCATAGCAATAGATGAACGAACAACAAGACTGCTTTGTGAAAATCCTCAAAACCTTGAAAGAACAATTTCAGAAAAGATGCATGAAAAAGCAAAAATAGTTGCAAAAGATACTGAAATATTCCATCAATTCAAATTCATCCGCTCTTCTGAAATTGTATATGTGGCATATAAAAAAGGAGTTGTAAGAATATCTGGGAAAAAAGTTCTTGAAGCACTTCTTTATGCAACAAAGTTCAAAGGAACAGCGATTTCATTTGAAGAAATAGATGAATTGAAAAAACTATAAAATCTTATCGCTAAAAACATAGAATTTCAAATCTAATTAATGCCAATAATCTTAAAGTATGTCCTTTCAATAAACCATTAATCCTTTAACGATAATAATTGATTAAATAATTCTCACTATAATTCCCCATCCTTTTCTAAATGAGTATAAATCTTATCTAAGTGCGTCTTCATATTTACCTTATCTTTATCTCCCAGCATATGATACATGAACTTCAATCTCTTATAAGCAGAACTTGCTCTTTCATAATGCTTGACTTCTAATGCCTTGTAGGCTTCCTTAAGCAGACTATCAAATAATAATTTATGCTCATCTATCTTACCTATGCTTCTAACTTGCGCTAATCTGAAAGTCAACATCAGCAAAAATGTAGATAATAAAGTTACAGCGAAAATCCAGAACGATTCTCCGAATATGTTTGTTTTCAATTCTCTGCATACCTTGCAACTACCTCCGCAGTCTATTCCTATTTCGTCTTTATCTTGAATCCCATTATAACAGGTATTGCACTGCACGCTTTCTTTTTGCAAGAATCTCAAATCAAGTCTTCCAACACTTCTCCACAAATTCAAATCTATATTTGTAAGAGGAGCTTTAGTTTTAGCATCTCTCAAAACTATATTCCTTTCTGTTTCCTCTCCGCATGTATTTTCAAGTACTATAACTTCTACTTCAATAATAGTTCTGCAAATTTCAGAATCTTCATAATTTCCTAAACAGCCAGTTGTATCTTCGCAAGTTCTCTTTTTCATTCCAGTCTTTCTTATTTCTCCCTTTATTATATCTTCAATTGTATCAACATAATCACACTCTCCCCATTCTCCGCAGACAGCATTAGGGGCGCATCCCTCCTTGCTCGTTCCTCCTTCTCCTCCTTTTTCTCCAGTTTCTCCTTCTTTAGGAATTTCTTTCTTTGTGCAATCTAAACTTCCAACAGGTTTTCCGCTATCATCTCCGCAACTATTCGCATCGCTGCAGCTTCTGCTTGAACTTCCTCCAGAACACGCCCCCCAAGAAGAACACTGCCAATTAGGGGTGCAATCTATAACGCAATCCTGACTTTCGGTTGAAGAACTTCCGCATCCATCTGTGCATGTTCTTGATTGTGAGCCTAATTTATTGCATTTGCTCCATGAACCGCAGGACTGACTAGGAACACAAGGAGGTGGCGGAGGATTATCATCTCCGCCTCCGTCTCCTCCTCCACCTCCTCCACCTTTATTATGCACTAAAACTCCTTCGGCAAAATAGGTATTTGTATTTTCTATTTTCTTCAAGTTATAAGTCTGAATTATTTCATTCCAGCATTTTATTTCTTTAATTTCTTTGCTTCCGGAAACAGAAAATACCTCGTCTCCAACTGCTAATTTTTCAACAATTAAATCTGAATTTTCTTTCTTAGTTTCTTCAGGAGATATAGACTTCCATCCATCAGAAGTATAAACTGGATGTTCATCAGTTAATTTCAATGCTTTTCCATTTGCAAAATTTATCTCGCACATACTCTCTCTTATTGGACTTTCAATTTCCAAAACGCGGGATTTCTGCATTTGTTTTGTCTCTTCATTATAACTTAATACATTTTCCCCAACATTCACATCTTCTATATTCTTCTTATTTCCATCATCCATCAAAATCTTTGTCCCAGCAGGGAAACATGAATCAGGAGGAGTAACAGAAACACTGACTGTGAAACTCACGTTTGCAGTGTTATTTCTATTATCAGAAGTATCATTGCAATATGCATTCAAGATATAATTTCCATTTGACAATGAGGCAGTTGTTCCTGTGAATGTAATGTCTCCCGTATTGGTAAGAGTATTGTTTGTAGTTCCAGCATTCAAGCTGTATTCGCAATATCCTGCTTCATTCAATCCTATATTTACTGAAACAGTTGCAGATGAATAAGTCGTTGCAGTTGGACTTGTAATTGTAACTTGAGGAGCAGTCAAATCGCTGATAACTGTATAATATCTCGTTCCAGAATTGTTTAACAGATTTGATGTTCCATTTCCATAAGCATACCATCTATAAGTATAAGTTCCATTTCCTGTGAATGCATAAGAAACATTGTAAACACTTGCAGTAATATTATTTGCAGTTATATTTGTATTATTTATTTGAAGCCATACTGTTCCATTTGTATTTGTTAAAGTTACATTGAATATTCCTGTTCCTGAATTGACAAGTGAAGCATTGTTGTCATAATAGTTTGAAAATGTCGGAGGAGTCACATCATTGCCTAATTCTAAGTTGGATGCATTAAGTTGATATAAAATACTATCTCTTGAGCCGACGTAGACATAGCCGTTGGCGACTGCAGGGGATGAATAAATATCATTACCTGTTGTATAATTTGATATTTTTTGTGAAACGTTGGATGCATTGAGTTGATAGATTATATTATCATCCGAGCCGACGTAGACATAGCCGTTGGCAACTGCAGGAGATGAAGAAACATCCGCACCTGTTGTATAACTCGCTATTTTTTGCGAAACATTTGATGCGTTGAATTGATAAAGAATATTATCGCTACTTCCTATATATACATAGCCGTTTGCTACGGCGGGAGATGAAGTAATTGTAAGCCCAGGAGTAACATATATCCCTATCAATTGAGATACATCTGAAGCATTAAGTTGATAGAGATTACCATTGTTGTTTCCTACATAGACATAACCGTTGGCAACTGCAGGGGATGAAGCTATTCCTCCACTAGTTGTATAACTTGCTATTTTTTGGGAGACATTTGATGCATTGAATTGATAAAGAATATTATCGCCACTTCCTATATATATGTAGCCGTTGGCGACTGCAGGAGATGAAGCAACTAAGTTACCGGCGGTATAATTCGCTATTTTTTGGGAGACATTTGAAGCATTGAGTTGATATAATTGATAATCATTAGAACCGACGTAGACATAGCCGTTTGCTACGGCGGGAGATGAACGAACAACTCCTCCAGTTGTATAGGTTGCTGCAACTTGTGAAACATTTGATGCGTTCAGCTGATATATTTTAGTATCATCAGAGCTGACATATACATAGCCGTTTGCTACGGCGGGAGATGAACGAATATCTCCAGCAGTTGTATAACTTGCTATTTTTTGGGAGACATTTGAAGCGTTGAATTGATAAAGAATATTATCCGTAGAACCGATGTAGACATAACCGTTTGCGACTGCAGGGGATGATTCCATAATCTGAGCTCCAGTTGTATAATTCACTCTATTCAGTCCTCGAACAATAGAATAACTAACCCCGTCCCATCCCGTATGATTAAGCCCCCTCATAAACATTCTCCATTCTGTTGAGTTGCTGCTATCTGAACTTTCATTTGCTGCAGGAAGATAATAATCTCCGATAGTATAATCTGTCCATCCAGTTACATTAAATGTAACATTTCCTGCATTTAATGAAGTCAAATTAATGCAAATCGGAGATGAACATACTGAACCATCTCTTAATACATAAGGACGAGTGAAATTAGTTCGCAGATTATAAAAGACAATCGTAGCATTTGAATTCATAAATGTAATATTTGTACTATTCAATGAAACAAGATTAGATTGAATGTCAAACTGGCTTCTGTTTACATCGAAGTTCCCACTTGCATTAATAGTTCCCTTGTAATTGACATAACCATTATCAGAAGCAAAAGTTGTATTTGTAAATAAATTATTATTTGCCTTGAACAAATACATCCAACTGCCTGAATTATTTGTAATTATTGTCGTATTAATAATTGATGAACCATTAGCCAGATAAAGATAAAGATTATAACTGGAACTATTACTTATCTTATTATCTATCAATTTATTGGTATTTGAATTATTCAGAGATATCCCATATAAAAGATTATTATTGATTATATTTCTCGTCAAATTATTATTCGAGCTTCCAGTTATATAAATTCCTCCTAGATTATTATCATTTACAGTGTTATTTACTAAAAGATTGTTATTTGAACTTCCAGTTATA
>JAUXTS010000009.1 GCA_030679115.1 archaeon | reverse complement strand
ATGAAGAAATTTTTTCTAAATTGATTAAAGATAACAGCCGAGCGATATATCCTGCAGCTAGAGAATGGAGAGATTTAGTTTTTAAGGTTCCGATACAAATATCTTGGTTGCCTTCAAATCCTGAAACTGGAAGCGGAGATTTGAATAATTTTTGTGTTAGTAAGATAAACGATGATGACGGACGTTATTTATGGGTAGATTTGTCAAAGCCAGTTAAAACGAGGAAGGTATGTTTGGGATGATTAGAAAAAAAGGATTAACGGGGAATGCAATTACGGACGTTTTGCTATGGATAGTATTTTTTATTATTGCATCAGGAGCAGTGTATTTTATCATAAAAAGATTGACGGCGTAATCGTTATAAAGCCGATTTGGCTTAAATTTTAATGGTATCTGATAAAAAAGGAGAGATAACCTCTACACAGATTGTCATGATAGTTTTGGCAATTGCAGGTTTTGCAATTGTTTTATATTTATTTTTCTTTCTGGATTTTGGGGAGATGGGCAAGAGAGAAACATGTCATCTTTCTGTTTTAACTAGGGGAACTGTAGCTGGTGCGGTGGGTGGCTCACAATCTTTAGTTCCATTAGAATGCATTACAGATAAAATATGCATTACAGATTCTTTATTTGGAAAATGCAGTAATCAGTTTGCTGGAGAGAAAGATATAACTGTCGTGAGATTAAGTGGAGGGGTTGAAGAAAAAAGAATAAAGATTGAAGAGATTTCGGCGAATGCAATGTATGATTGCTGGAATATGATGGGGCAGGGAAAAATTGATATTTTTGGTAATTTTTATACTGAAAATGGGTTGGAGTCTAATCAAGCTACTTGTGTAGTTTGTTCCAGGATTGCGCTTGATGAAAGTGTTATTGTAGATATATTAAATAAAGTAAGTGTGAATGAATATATGAGAACACATAATATTCCAGGAAAAGAAATAACTTATCTTCAAGCATTTACCGATAAAGGAATTAATTCTTATGCTCAAGTTAGTGCTACGCCTGGCGGGATTGAGAATTTTCAGAAAAAATTAGAAGGAGAGGATAAAATTGCTGTGGAAGGTGCTAAAAGCGAAGCAGTTGTTAAAGATAAAGTTAATAGAGAATTGGCGTTTGTTTTTATGCAGGTTAGGACAGATGAGAAAAAAAGTACAGAAGGAATATTAAAAAATATTGGACTTACTGGTGCGACGGCGGCTGGAGCAACATTTATGATGCCAGTTATTGGGAATATGGGAAGTGCATTATATGCTTTAGCTGGAGGAATAGTATTGGGCACAGCTAAAGAAATCTATGGGGCATTTAATGCATACGAAAGTCAGATAACTGCCGCAGGTTATTGCGGGGCGTTCCAGAGTGCAAAAGAAGGGCATTGGGAAGGATGTTCAGTTGTGAATTCGGTAAATTACGATTTCAAGGCAATAAATAGCATCTGTAAAGTGATACAGGGGAATCCATGATGCGAAGAATGAATAAAAGAGGAGATTTGCTGAATAATATTCTTGGAGTAGTTATTGCCGTGATTGGGATATTGGTAATTTTTGGTGGAGCGTATATGCTTTATCAGAAATATGTAAATCAGGAAAGCGAGAAGGCGAAAAATACAATTGATGTTTTAGAAGCAAAGATAAATGCTATTGAAGTTGGACAGAGCACAGAAGCTTTGGTGAGGGGATTGCCTGGGTGGTTTGTTGCTGGATGGGGAAAAGCAATTACTACTAAACCAGATAAATGTTTTTTAAGTATTTGTTTATGCATTTGCAAGGGGAGTGCTGTTCAAGAAGCAGATAAAGTAAAGGTATGCCAGAATAATGGTTTCTGCAGAAAAATTGCAGGAGATGATAATTTTGATGCTGATACAATAGTATTTTTAAGAGATAATTTTTATTCTGTAACTATAAAGAAAGTTGAAGGAGAAATTTCTTTAAAAGAAAATGAATAATATGAATAACCGAGGACAGATTGGGGACATATTATATGACAATGCGATTTATTTAATTCTTGTCGTGATATTTACAATAGGGATGTTTATGTTTGTATGGCAACAGAGCAATGGGGCAGCGATATACGAGCAGTATTGCGTTTCTGAAATTACAAGATTGATTAATATGGCTGAAGCGGGAGATAAGATTAATTTTGATGCACAGATAGCAACAAAAATTGCAAAGAGCAATAAAGTTACTGATTTCAATGATATTTTCAGATTTAATAATGGAAGAAGCGAAGTTTGCGTGAAATTAAGTTTGGGCAGAGAGACTTGCATGAAATATTACAACAATGTTGCGGTTATGAATGATGAATTGAAACTTGGAGTTCCTCAGAATGTTCTTTATTTTGAAATAAAAGAAAGAGGTGTGGAATGAGCTCAACGAATAGAAAAGGAGAAGCGGGAAGTATGCTGATGCTTGTCGTATTTTTATTTTTGTTATTGATGATAGCTGGAGGAATTGTCGCAGGAACATTCATGTTTTTTGGAACAGGATATGAAGTAAGACAGCTTGATGCAGATGTTTTGAATTATAAAATAAAAGAATGCATGACTAATAATTATATATTAATGGTTGTGGATAGTTTTTATGAAGTCTGCGGATTGAATAAGGAAGTTCTTGAACAAGCAGGATATAAAATAAATATTTGCGAGGGTGTTTGTTCGGGGAATCTGCCAGGAATTATTTCAGTTGGGAGTAATTTTGAAGTTTGCAAATTTACAGGGAAAGGAGAAGGATATCCTAAATGCACAATAAGCAGTGTTGTGAAAGAAGGAAAAAGCTATGAAATTGTTGTTGCAAGTTTACAAATGCCAAGGAGAGTTTCAGAATGATTTTTAATAAAAAAGGGCAGTTGGGGAAAGTAATTACTTCATTTCCAGTTATGCTGGCAATATTTTTGCTTATTGCTATTTTTCTTGCAATTGTAGGAATGGGGGCGATAAAAAAGCCCGAAGCATTTTCTTCATTTACAGGAGTGCAGGATTCTATTTTATTGGAGAAAGTTATTGTAAATGGAGAAGAGATGACTATTCTGGATGGGTTTGTTAAATCACATGGAACAATGAGCGTATATAGTCCATGGTGGTTTTTGGGCGGGAAGATAATTAGTAACGATTTTGGAACGAGTTTAACTGAAGCGATGATTTCCAAATTAAAAGAAGAAAGTCTTATTTCTGGACCAAATTGTCTTTTGTTAGATTTGTCAGGTTCATTTTTTGTTGACGAAAAGGTAAGTGGGATTAGCGGTTTATATGTAAAATTTTATAATGGAAATGTTGAGAATATTGGTTTTAATGTGCTTAAGGCAAGTAAAGTATATGCCTTATATGGGGCGGCAGTCGTATTTTTGAAACAATCTTCTGAAGGGAGCGCAAGAGAGACAAGATTTGTTTTAAGTCCTGATTTTAGTACAGGAGACAATATAAAAAATGATGAAGAATATATTAGATATTATTATGGTAATTGCGAGGTTATTAAGGATGAATAAACGCGGAGATGTGCCGACAATATTGCTTTTTGTTACAGCGATAGCTCTCGTTTTGAGTTCATTATTTATTTTTGCGACTTTTGGAAATAATTTTACAAATTCCAAGCAAGTTGCTGAAATGAATGCAGAAATAGAATTCAGCCAGAAATATATTACAAAAGAAGTTGAAATAATGATAAAAGATATTATGATTAATATTGATGCGGATTGCCAGCAGAAAGATTTGAAAACAAGATTTGGATGCGTAGCTTTGAAGCGTGAGAGCAATAGATTGTCAATTGCAGGGAATTTATTCGGATTAATAAGAAATGATGAATTTGAGATTATCAATCAAGAGGAAAATTATGTATTGGAAATACCTAATATTAATGTTAAATCTGTGAGGGGGGCGAATAGCGTTGAGAAGAATTTTGACTTGCGTATAGCATTTTTCAGTGATGGAATGCTTGTTTTTGAGAGCGATAGATTGGGTTAGGGCATCAGAGGAACATTTATAAATTAAAACTTTGTATATAAGATATGGTGAATAAAAAGGGAGAGGAAGGTTGGACACTAATTACTCTCCTTATCGCATTATTGGTTTTAGTAGTAATTGGTGCAGGAATTTATTATGTTTATACTTATGCAAGCACAACTTCCGGGCAGTATTTGCCTAGTGATTTGCAAAAAATAGCGGTTGCATGTGAAGTTAGCGCTAAACTTGGCGATTTGGGAAAAGTTGATTATTGCACACAACCTAAGCCTGTAAATTATGGAAGTGAGACGAGGTATGTAACTTGTAATTATAAGAATGTTAAAAATTATATAACTGACAAGACTTTAAATGGTGCTTGTAATGATGCAGAAGATAATATTGCTGTATGCACTACCTTAAGAGATACACTCGGCAAGAATTATAATCCTGAAAAAGTAAAAGTTAATGACGTTGTTTGTGAGACCATTCTCGGAGCTTAAGTAAATTATTAATTATTTTTTAGCAATTATTATAAACTGCGTTTTCTTTGATTAAGATATGGATTATTGCTGTCCGGACAGGAGAAAGACGAAGGGAGACAAGAGAGCTAAGGGCAGATATATGAAATACAAAAGAGGCGGGGCGTTCAGAAGCGCTAATGTTTCTTTGAGCGGAAATAGGGAAGAGAAAAAATAATTGATATTTCTCTTTTTAGAAAGATTTAAATATTATGTAATACATGTAATACAATGATAAATATACAAACTAAGTTAAGAAGAATGGGCAATTCTTTAGGAATAATTGTCCCTTCCGAAGTCGTTAATCATAATAAGTTTAGAGAAGGCGATGAACTTATCGTAGAAATACAATTTAAAAGAAAAACAAGCGTTGAAGATATGTTACGAGAAGCGAGAAAGAGAAATTTAAAATTTAAAAGAACTACAGAAGAAATATTAAAGGAAATTAACGAGGACTCTGATTAATATGTA
Source organism: archaeon (assembly GCA_030679115.1). Taxonomy (GTDB): domain Archaea; phylum Nanobdellota; class Nanobdellia; order Pacearchaeales; family GW2011-AR1; genus JAUXTS01. The sequence goes on along the minus strand of JAUXTS010000009.1, from coordinate 48,532 downwards.
TTTTTTTGATAGTTATGCTTTAATAGAGATAATCCGCGGGAATTTTTCTTATGAAAAATATAAAGTTGAAGTTCCAACTTGCACAATATTAAATCTTTTTGAATTACATCAGGCATTAGTTAGAGAATTTAATAAACAAACTGCTGATTATTGGATTAAGAGATTTAATTATAATTTAATCGAGATAACAAAAGAAGATGCCATAAATGCTTCTGATTTTAAGTTTGCAAATAAAGATAAAAAATTATCTACAGTAGATTGTATTGGTTATGTTGTTGCAATAAAAAATAAACTCAAATTTTTGACAGGAGATAAGGAGTTTGCAGAAATAGATAATGTCGAATATATAAAATAATTGAAATAATTGAAATAATTGAAATAATAAGTTTAATAAACATTGATAGTTTTGAGGAAAGATGATGGAGCATTATTTTCTGTTTTTTATTGGGTTTGTGTGGATTTTGTTTGCAACAATACAGGATTTGAAAACGAGGGAAGTTGCAAACTGGCTGAATTTCAGCTTAATTGCTTTTGCTTTGGCATATAAGGCATTTTTTTCTCTTGAGGTTGGTGATTTGAATTTCTTTTTATATGGGTTGATGGGATTTGCAATATTCTTTGGATTAGCATTTGCATTTTATTATGGAAGAGTATTTGCAGGAGGAGATGCGAAATTATTAATGGGAATAGGAGCAGTATTGCCTTTTGAAAGATATTCTGAATTTATTAGTTTAGGCGGAGGATTCTTTATTTTATTTCTTTTGACTGGGTTAGTTTGGACTGTGCTGTGCAGCGGCTATATTGCTTTGTCTAATCGCGGGAGTTTCATGAAGAATTTTAAAATTCAATGGAATAAAAATTTATTTTTATTTATTTTAGCTGTGATTGTTTCAGTAATTTTACAGATGGCTTTCAAATCCTGGATTTTTTGGATTTGGAGTATTGTGGTTTTATTTGCTTTTGTGATTTTGTATGATTATGTCAAAGCAGTCGATAATTGCATGATTAAACTTGTTGATGCAAAGAAATTAACTGAAGGAGATTGGCTTGAGCAAGAAGTTAAAATTAGGGGAAAATTAATCAGAAAGAGCATACATGGATTAAGCTGGGAAAATATAAAATTATTGAGAGAAGCGGGAAAGAAAGTATGGATAAAAGAAGGAGTGCCGTTTGTGCCTGCGTTTTTAATATCTTATTTGATTATGGTATACGTCTTGGCAGTGTTAAAATTTGAGTTAGGAGATCTTGTTTTGGTTTTGATGAAGATTTTTTCTTAATTGGGCGAAGTTTTTTTGCTATTGATTCAAGATGCTCGGGAGAAGACTGCGAACGGGAAGCGCTTAAATCTACAGGGTTTTCATAAGAAGGAAGGACGTTTATGATAGTTTCACCGAATTTTGTTTCAGTAAGAATCTGAATTGATTTTGCTTTAAGTTTTGAAGAAATTCTTTTCGCTATCTTTTTTGCAAGAGCGAGAGTTTGTGTTGGCAAATCTTTAGGCGAAAGAATTGGCTTCTTTGGAATTATTATTGTATGCCCATGAGATATGGGGAATATATCAAGAACGGCGAGAGCATTCAAGCTTTCATCTATTATAACAGAAGGAGTTTCTTTATCAATTATTTTTCTGAAAATTGGTTTTTCTGGGGCTTTTGATTTAGGGGATTTTTCTTTTTGCTGTTCAATCATTGCTTCAAGGGCTTCTGGAGAAAGAGAATCAATCTGGGCTTGGGCGGCTTTTTTCTGCTCGGGAGGGAGATGAGCTATCTGATTATATAATTGCGATTTAAGTTCTTTTATCTGCTGAGGAGTTAATGCCATAGAATATGGAAAGAAGAGGGTTATTTATATTTTTAGAGAGAGATTAATGTGCAAATTGATTGGTGAGGAGGAACGTTTAGTTGGAGGGGGAACTAGTTGGTTAGCAAGGAGGTACAGGGTTTAAAGAAATTAGTTAATGCAACAAACGAATAGCTGGAAGCTTAGATGAATAAAATAGAATTATTTATTTTATCTTTTCATAAATTAATCCTATGAATAAACCTAATATGAAGTAAAATATTATGACTGAAATTATATTTACAATGATTCCATTTGGAAGTATATTGCCTACATTTCTTATAAAAATTATTGGGGATTCTATAATTTTTGTTGGGAAAATACAAACTGCGTTTTCAATTGAAAGACAATAGATTTTTGCTAAGATATAATCTAAAATCTCTAAAAATAAACTAACTATTCCAAATGTTAATCCTCCTTTAAGCCAATATTTCATAAAGAAGATATTTAATTTATATATATAAATTTATCCGAAGGCTCGGCGGTAATCTTCGATTGTGATAGAAGATACGTGGGGAATTTTTGATAGAATTGTCTCTACAATGTCTGTGCCTTTTTCTTCAGGAAACGAGAATTTCATGAATATTGCTTTTAATCCAAAGGCAATAGGCTTTTCTTCAAATGTTATTGACTGTGCATTTTCTTTTTCCATAGACACTTTTGCAAGATTTTTGATTGCCTCTAAGTCTGTCGATGGCGAATCGGGCATAATTTTTACTATTAACAATACTGTAGCCATATTCGAATGTAAGAAATAGGCTATTTAAACTTTACAGGTGTTATGTTTATGTTGTGTTTGAATTATCTAAATACTTTTAAAGTCAAAATATTTTGTTGGAGAATGGATAATTATAATCAATTGCTTGATAAGATTGCTAGGCTTGGAAATGTTTCAAAAGATGAGATAGAAAGGAAGGTTGAAGCAAAGAGGGCTAAATTATCCGGTTTAGTTTCAAAAGAAGGCGCAGCACAAATTGTTGCTGCAGAATTAGGGATAAATTTTGAAAAAGAAAGATTAAAAATTTCTGAACTCGCGCAGGGAATGAAGAAGGCACATGTTGTAGGAAAAATAGTTGAGATTTCTCCCGTAAGAAGTTATAATAAAAATGGAAAAGAAGGAAAGATTGGAAAGATGGTAATTGCAGACGAAAGCGGACGCATTGGAGCAGTATTATGGGATACAAATCATATAGTTCTTATAGAAACTGATAAGATTAAAGCAGGAGATGTTGTTGATATTTCAAATGCAATGGTTAGGAATGGAGAATTACATCTTAGTTCTTTTTCAGACATGAGATTAAGCAATGAGAAGTTTGAAAATATTGCTTCCGAGAGCAGCGGGGAGATGAAAAAAATCAAGGATTTAAAAATTGGAGAGAAAGTAAAGTTAAGGGCATTCATTGTGCAGAGTTTTGAGCCGAGATATTTTGAAGTTTGCCCAGAATGCGGAAAGAAAGCAGTTGATGGGCAGTGTGTAATTCATGGGAAAGTTACGAGCAAGAAAAGAGCACTTTTGAGTGTTGTAGTAGACGATGGAAGCGCTTCAATGAGAGGAGTCATATTCGGAGAAAATATCCAAATGCTTGGATTGACAGATGAAGAAATATTTTCCCTTGAGAAATTTATGGAAAAAAAGAATTCAATTCTTGGAGAGGAGTTTATTTTTACAGGAAATGTAAAAAATAATATTTTGTATAATACTATTGAACTGAATTTTGACAAGATTGAACCAGTCAATTTAGATGAACTGATTAAAGAGATGCAGGGATAGATTTAAATATAGTTGTTCCCATAAGTACTTATGGGCGAATTAAAAATAGTTTTACCTGATGAAATTGAAAGGGCATTTAGAAAGATAGCTATGATTAGATTCGGGTTTAAGAAAGGTTCAATGAGCGAGGCGGCTAAAGAAGCTATAAGTGAATGGAGTAATGTCGGCAGAGATGTTCAAACAGAAGATTGGGGTTCTTTAGAAGGGTGTATGAAACACGTTAAGAAAGATTCTGTAGATTTACAGCATGAAGCTTGGAAATCCGTTGCTAATAAATATACAAAGAGAAAAAATGCTAATAGACGCTAATATTTTTTTGGAGCTTTTGCTTGAACAGAAGAATTCCGACAGGTGCAGAACTTTTTTGAATAAAACTGCCAATGGGGAAGTAAGCGCGGTAGTTTCAGATTTTACGATTGATTCTGTTATTTTGGTTATGAGTAATCACGGGGGAGATAATAAAAAGATAAGAGAGTTTATCAATAAGATAATAAATTCTAAAGGAATTAGAATTTATTCTGTAAGTATGAGAGATAGGTTAGAGGCATTGAATGTAATGGGCAAGTATAATTTAGATTATGAGGATGCAATTGTTTTGCAATCTGCTTTATCTACAAAAAGCAAAGAAATTATGAGTTTTGATAGGCATTTTGACAAAGTTTCTGCGGTGAAGAGGGTTGAACCCAATTAAGGAAGATTTATAATTATTAATTATATTTTATTAATATGATGCTAAAAACACATCTTGCAGTAAGTACGGCATTAATGCTTTTCTTTTTGCCAAGTGTTTCTTCAAAATTAATTTTTATACCTGTAATTTTAATTGCGACTTTATTGCCTGATATAGACTGCGCATATTCTACGCTGGGGCATCATTGGATATTTAAGCCATTGCAATTTCTTACAAAACACAGGGGAATTGTTCATAGTTTGACTATTTGCATAGTAATATCTTTAATTTTTGCATTTTATATTCCTGTAATCGCATTGCCTTTCTTTTTAGGATATGCATCTCATTTATTTGTAGATAGTTTTACTGAAGAAGGGATAAGAGTATTCTGGCCATTGAGCGATAGCGTGACTGGAAAGGTAAGGACTGGAGGAGCCATTGAAGAAGGAATATTTTATGCTACTTTGCTTGCAAATGTTGTTTTATTGATTGCTTTGTTTATATGAGTTAAAGAAGACAAATATTTATAATTAAAGATATTTGATTGTGAAAATGAATAATCTTAATAATAATGAAAGGAAAGGTATTTCTATTATAGGAATTGTACCTCAATATTCTAAAAGTTCAAGGCACAATATTTATACAAAAGTTAGAATGCCTCCCGTTGGGATTATATCTGTTTTAAGCCAAATACCTCACAATCCTGAAATTAATGTATATGCCATAGATGAAAATAATTATTCTGGACCGAGAGATTTTTTAGGACAGCCAGACCATGTTTTTCTTCAGTCAAGGACACCTGCTAAAATAGCTATGTTTTATGGGGGGATGAGTAATTCAATTCCTAGAGGATTTTCATTGGCTCAGCAATATAAGGGCTTCGGGGCGCTCACAATGATAGGAGGGAGTCATGTTGATGCATTGCCAGATGAAGCTCTGCATTCAGGAGCAGATATTGTTGTTCATGGAGAAGGAGAAAAAACTGCTGAAGAGATATTGGGGATAGTATTAAGAGATGGAAAAGTAGAATTTGATAAGGAAAGATTATCTAAAGTTAGAGGGATAAGTTATTTAGATGGAGATAGAAAGGTATTTACTGGAAAAAGAGAACCTATAAAAAATTTAGATGAACTTCAATCACCCGACTTAACATTGATAAGACATCTCGAAAAGAAATGGAGTGCAATTCCTATAAGCCGAGGAAGAGGATGCAATTATAGCTGTGAATTCTGTGTTGTGAATGATTTATATGGCCCTTATAAGTCAAGGTCTATTGAAAAAACACTTCAGGATGTTGCTAAATATATCGACTTGGGATACCGCAATTTCTTTTTTACAGACGATAATTTTGCACAAAATCCAGGGGAGACAATATCTTTATGCAGAAATATAGAAGATTATGTAAAAGAATTTAAAAGAAAACAAAAACCGAGTTTTATAGTGCAGGTAAGAAATGAAGTTGCAGAAAATGATGAACTAATGGATGCTATGAAGGTGGCTGGTGTGACAACTCTTGCAATAGGATATGAGAGTCCGATAAATGAGGAATTGAAATCTATGAAAAAAGGAGTCACAGTTGAAAAGTTGGTTGAGAGGTCTAGAAAACTTGCAAAACATTTCTATTTACATGGGATGTTTATATTTGGCTATCCTACATTTGAAGATTCTAAATATAAATCAGAATTAACACTTGAGATGAAAGCCAAAGCTTATAAAAAATTCTTCAAAGAAGCGAAATTAGATACTGTTCAGGTGCTGAATGCAGTTCCGTTACCTGGTTCCAGATTAAGAGCAAAGCTTGAGAAAGAAGGGAGAATATTCCCTTTGCAAACAGTCGGATGGGGAGAATATGGAGGGAATCATTTATGCTATAATCCCTCTCCGGAAGGATTGGATGCATATGAATTGCAGAATCTTCCAAGGATTCTTATGAAAGATTGGTATCTTGGGAATTTTATGAACAGGACTGTAAATTTTGGGAATTGGATAAACTGGGCATATAATGCATCGATAGGTTTTCCTATACAATTCGGAGCGTATTATACTGGAAGATTTTTGCATAATTTAGTTGAGAAAAAAAGAGAGAAAAGATTTTCTGAAGAAACAGAACCTCAGGAAAATATTTTTAGTGAAACTCTGTCAAATACATGGGGAGATATTAAGAGAAGATGGAGAAATCTGGGTGCGAGAACATATGGTGGAGCAATTTTAAGAAATTATTATAAAACATATAATAAAAGCAGACATGCTAAACTGATTGAGGAAGTTGTAAAGAAAAAATAAAATGTATTTTTGATTGATATAATCTTTATATAGTCAGCAAAATTGTGGGGCTTATGGAAGAAGAGGAAGTTGTGGAAAAAGAGGTTGAAGAGGTGATTGAGATTAAGGAAAGCGCACCCAAACTTACAGATATTCCTGGGATTGGACCGGGAATTGCGGCAAAACTTGAGGCAGCAGGCGTTTATGATTTAATGGGGTTGGCTGTAATGTCGCCTTCGGCGCTTTCTGAAATGGCAGGTGTTGGGGAGGCAGTTGCGAGAAAGGCAATACAAGCAGCAAGAGGAATGCTTAATCTTGGTTTTATGGATGCTTCCGAATTTGCAAAGAAAAGGGAGAACATATTTTATATCACAACTGGAAGTTCTAATCTGAATAATCTTCTGGGAGGAAAAGGTGTTGAGACTGGGGCGCTTACGGAAGCTTATGGGGCTTATGGCAGTGGAAAAACTCAATTAGCTTTATCGCTTGCGGTAACTGTGCAGCTGCCTAAAGAGCAGGGAGGAGCAGGAGGCAAGGCAGTGTATATAGACACTGAAGGAACTTTTAGGCCTGAGAGAATTAGACAGATAGCAGAAGGAATGGGGGCTGATGCAAACAAGGTTTTGAAAAATGTTTTAGTTGCAAGAGCGTTTAATTCTGACCATCAGATTCTTTTAATGGATAGAATTGCCGAGATGATAAAAGAGGGAGAGCCGATAAGACTTGTAATTATAGATTCTTTGACTGCACATTTCAGAGCAGAGTACGCTGGAAGAGGGCAGTTGGCTGATAGGCAACAGAAGTTGAATAGATATTTACATAATTTGATAAGAATGTCTGAACAGCATAATCTTGCGGTTTATGTTACAAATCAGGTAATGGCAAATCCTGCAATGATGTTTGGAGATCCTACAACTGCCGTTGGGGGGAATATTGTCGGACACGCTTGCTTGACTGGTGATTCTTTAATACAGCTTGCGGACGGGAGGATTGTTGAAATTAAAGATATGAAAAAGGATAACGTTCTTTCAGGTAATTTTTCTTCTTTAGGAATTGAGGGGAGCAAGAGCGAGCAGGTTTTTGTTAATCCTGATGTAAATGAGATTTATAATATAAAGACAAATAATCAGATTAGTTGTTCTGGACTTCATAGATTTTTTACAATTGATAAGTTTGAAGTTATTGAAAAAGAAGCTAAAGATTTAAAGGGAGGAGATTTTGTTGCGCAGCCTTCTAAGATTGAGGTTGTGGGTGAAGAAATGCCAATTCCGAGATTTAAGGTAAAGAAGATAGGGAAAATTTCTAAAGAAAGCGGAAAGGTTATATGCAATAAATTGAAGGGGGAAGAAGTTAGTAGAAAAGAAATATGTGGAAATATTGGAATAACTCCTAGACAATTTAGAAGAGTTTTGAATCAGGAATATCCAACATCTTTTGAAGTTTTAGATAATTTGCAGGCGCATTTTGGAAGCGAGTTGGTTTTGCAGTTGGAGTCTGTTTTTAGCTGCAAGCATAGAGATTTGATGATTCCTGAAGTTTTGAATCCTCAGCTGGCGCAAGTATTTGGGTATTTTATGGGTGATGGAAATTTTGAAACTGGAGGATTAAGATTTAGGGACGCCAGGGTAGGTGTTTTAGAGAATTATAACTCTTTGTTTAAAGGAGTTTTTAATATAAATGGTAAAATAACTAAGATGAAAGATAAAAATTGTTACACTCTCTATATTAATTCTAGGGAAATAGCTGATTTGTTTAGATTTATGAAGCAGGATATTTTTAGTGAGATTGGAAAGTCTAAGAAAAATGTTGTCGATGCTTTTATTAGGGGATTTGTAGACGCCGAGGGACATATTAATAAGAAGAGGGCACATATAACTGTTTCACAAAAAGATGCCCGAATTTTAAAATATATTCAGATGTTTTTATTGAGGAGCGGGATAAGGTCGACAATTAAGTTTGGAATCGGGAGAAAGAAAATAAATATATTAAGAATTGCGGATAGAGATGTTATTGGATATTTGCAGATTGGATTTACTGCAGAAGATAAGCAGGTAAGATTATTGGAATGTATAAAAAAATGCAAGAAAACATATTCTTATGAAATGATGCCTGTTAAAAGAGAGGAATTAAGATTACTTTTAGAAAGCTGCGGGTTAAATTATTCTAAATTTATTAAACCGAGAGCTGAAAGTTATTTATGGGTTAGCAGAAAAGAGCTTGAGCAGGCATTTTTAGGACTAATGGGTTGTTCTATTAGTGACAGGCAGATAAAGCAGAAGATTGATTTTATTTTTAAGTTACTGAATGGAAATATTAGATTTGAGAAGATAAGAGAAATAAAAATTGAAAAGAACGATGGGAAGATATTGTATGATTTTTCTGTTCCAAGTAAAGAAAATTATATAGCAAATGGGTTCATTGTTCATAATTCTACTTACCGTATGTATTTTAGGAGAGGAAAACAGGGCTCAAGAGTTGCAAAGCTGATTGACTCTCCAAACCTTCCAGACAATGAATGCCAATTTTATGTTACGACTAAGGGCGTCAAGGATGAGGAGGAGTAGATGGGAGAAGGAGAATATCAAGTAGGGCAGGTAGCTTTTTTGCATGAAGATGGAGAAGTGAATAGAGTAAGAGTATTAGAAAATAATTCTGATTTAAAATGGATAAGATATAAATTAGAAGTTGTTGAGGTTACACAGGAAAGCAATTTTGTGAAACCTAATAAAATAGGACAGATAGCCAATATTGAAAAATTACGCGATATGGGGGGCGGTTGTGGAGGATTGTGGTATCTTCTTGATTCTCAGTAAAAATGGTAGATAGTAGATTGGTTGAAGATATTATTTAATTTTAAGAAATGCCCCCACGATGAATTGAACACCGCTCTCAACCTCCGCAAGGTTGTGTTTTATCCGATAAACTATGGGGGCCACATATTTAATAGAAAATCAGAGGTTTTTAAATTAACTATTCAGATTATTCTAAAGAGAATTTCTTCTTTATGGTGCTGGGAAGCGAGTCTTTTATCTGGTTCAATGTGTTCAACAAGGAGAATTCCAAAAGAGAACTTATGAATTAGATGTGTGATATCAAGAGGAAATTTTTCTAATATATGTTTTGGATAGGGTTTGCAAATAAATATTTTTGCCATGTGCTTTTTGATGTTAGAAATATTTGTCAATTTCTTTTTTATAATTATGAATTTCATTTGGTGAGAACCAGAGTTCTATTTCCCTCTTTGCATTTTCAGGAGTATCTGATGCATGAACGAGATTTCTTAAGACACGGGCTTTTGAATTTGCTATGGCATAAGATTCTATCATTGCGAAGTCTCCACGGATTGTTCCTGGGGCAGCTTGGCGGGGTTCAGTTGAGCCGACAAATTTTCTAACTACCTCTATTGCATGCGGGCCTTGGAGAACAACGGCTATGACTGGACCTTCTCTTAAGAATTCAGAATTCCATGATTGAATTAATCTTCCAAATTCCAAAGGGTCTTTGTAAGTGAATGGTTTGCCTTCTCTTTCATGAGTTGTTTTTGTTTTTTCAAAGACGTTCTTTGCCCAAGTTTCGTCAAGAACATAATGCTTTTTGGCAAGAGATTCATCCGCCCAAATCATTTTCATTCCCACTATTTTAAGTCCAGTCTCTTCAAATCGGGAGATTATTTTTCCCAATAGATTTCTGGCTAAACCATCATGTTTTATTAAAATTAGAGTTTTTTCTGTATGCATAGATGATTTCAGAAGGATAGGATTTTAAATGTTGCTATGATTGATTTTCATTGTACCATAATTTATATAAAGAAGGGAGACTATGTGTTATCATGTACGATTTAGAAACTGGCGAATTGTCTACTAAAAAATTTTCTTCTTTAGAGAATATTCTTGTGACAGTAGGTGTTATTTTTTTATCAGGGACCATAATTTTAGGCGGTTATGCATATTATACAGTTAAGGGTGCGCTGGAACGTAATAATTTCTCTCTTAAAAAGGATGCGCTGGAACGTAATAATTGCTCTCCTAAAAAAATCGAAGTTAATCAAGGCAGTTACAGCAATGAACCTGCTGCCGATGGCTATTGGATGCAGGGATTTAAGTTAAAGGAAAGAAGCGATGGAGCAAGAAATAGTTTTAGGCAGGTTATGGACGCTTTAGGGCGAAGGTATTAAATAAGTTCTGATTATTAATTTTTTATGGATAAAATACAATTATTAAAAGAAATAGAAGAAGAATGCCGGAATGCGGATTTGCCTTTGAAGGCTGGAGCGACTAATTTAGTTTTTGGAAAGGGAGATTTGAATGCAGAGATAATGTTTGTTGGTGAAGCTCCTGGAAAGAACGAAGATTTACAGGGATTGCCGTTTGTCGGAGCGGCAGGAAAGAACCTTGATAAATTGCTGGAAAAGGTTGGATTAAGTTTAAAGAGTGTTTATATCGCCAATATACTGAAATATCGTCCGCCTGAGAATAGGGAGCCTAATAGCGAGGAGATAAAAGCACATACGCCGTGGTTATGCAGACAGATTAGTGGAATGAAACCGAAAGTGATATGTTCGCTGGGTAATTATTCTACAAAATTCTTTTTGGCTAATGGGGAAGTTGATAAAATGAAAGAACAGGAAGGAATTACTAAATTGCATGGGAAAGTAAGGATGATTGATTTTAATGGATTGAATATAAAACTTATTCCTTTATTTCATCCTGCGGCGATAATTTATAATCAGAAGTTGAAGGTTGAGTGGGAGAATGATATGGTTATGGTAAAACAGGAGATTGGGCAGAAAAGTTTGGCTTAGATTTGTTTTAATCACTCTTGAGACTTTTTAGATAACATGAAAACAATTGATGGAATATTGTAAGTAATTATTATCAAAGCGATTAACAGCCAGATGTTTAGCATACCGTTTATGTTAAACATTGCAGATAAACTTGCGACTTCTCCCCCTGACTGATTCGTTATCCTAGTACTTATTAAATTTAAAGACATTCTTAAGAAATAATCTCCAATAAATGCAGGTATTGAGATTATTATACTTAGCGTAAGCGTTAAAAATAAAATTGTCTTTTCTTGGATGTCAAACGAACTAAAACTAAGATATGTTAATAATGATATTGCTGAAAAAATTAAGATTATCATAATATACAGAGGGTAATATCCTTTAACGAAGGTAGTAGAAGTTATTAAAATAAATTCAGTGATAATAATTCCTATCAGAAGTGCGGCAATAAAACATAAAACTAGAAAGGATTTGCTCTTTTTGTCCATAATCTGTTTAATCTTGTTCTTTATTTAAAGCTTTTTCTTTAATGCCTCTGATTTTTATAAATTTATAATGTGCATCTTTGGTTTGAACGTCATCTACGGATTCTTTCAAAGTGTAAATTTTCTTGCCATCTTTAAGATGATATCTTAGTTTTGTCATTTTTCGTCTGAGGAAAAATCAATCTTTTTTTCTTTTGCTTTTTTTTCTATCTGCTGAATTATAGATTGGATTTTAAGATTTGCTTCCTTGAAATCCTTGCCTGTTACTGAAATGGAAAATTTTGAAGAGCCCAGATAACGAATTTCCGCATTTTTCACTTTAATGGAATCTTGAATATCATATAATCCTGAAGGAGATAGGGTTTTCAGTGTAATGGTTCTCTTTGCAACTTTTTCTTTCTCGTGTTTTTCTGAAAATATTTTTAAAAGACTTTGCGCTTCATCTTTTGTTAATACTTCATTAAGAATAGAATTATTTTCTTTTGCTCTGTCAAAGAAATCCACCAATTCATATTTCTTTTTTATTTTTTCTATGATTTTTTCAGGATTTTTTGAAATTGTTTTTAAAATATTTTTGAAAGCCAGTTCTTTTTTGCTTCTTTCTACTACTTCCTCACGTTCTTTTCCTGTTACTCTTCTTAAGCTTAATTCTACATGCTTCCCAGAAATTTTTAAAACTTTACAAACTATTTTTTTATTTGGCACAACATATTCTCGGATATTTCTAATTCTTCCTGCTGCAACTTCAGAAAGGGTAATCGAACCTTCTCCATTTTCTTCAATATGTACGAAAACAGTTGTGCCTTCCATACTTTTTACAGTACAGAGAACAATATCTCCTTCTTTTATTTCCATAGAACCTCCTTTATTTTTGCTCTTATTTTTGTTTTTCCGCCACCAGATTTATTGAGAAGATAATTGCATTTTATGCATTTTATCTCTAAACATGCTTTTCCAAATATAGTTTGATTATTCTGACATCTTGGACAGGTTAGTTTGAGGAATCTGCTTTTTACCATAGAAATAGATTATTGGAGGGATTTTAAAGATTGCGCTGCAATCTTTACTCCTTCAACTCTCAAGAACTTTCAGTTCTTGACGGCCATCAAGGATTTACATCCTTGAGGTCTTACGAGATTGAAGTTTTTAAGATTTGCTTACACGAAGCTTTAATCCTTTAAATTTTACGAGATTGAATGTTTAAACTTTTACTACTTCTATTTCAAGTGTTTTTTTAAGCTCTTCGATGAATTTTCCTTCAAGTTCTTTAGATATAAGGCAACCTGCAGCATTGGGGTGCCCTCCGACTTCTCCTCCGAGAGGAACCACTACTTTGCTCAAGACTTCACGAACATTACGTCCGTGGCGTCCAGCTATTCTTGCAGAAACCTTTATTTTATCTTTATTATAAGCCAGAGCCACTATAATTGTGCCTTCAGAATAGACTGGAGAACGAGAGATTATTGATGTAACTGTTCCAATAATAGTATCTTTTACATAATCCTTTGTATTGATTATTGCATAATCTTTTCCAGTAATTTTTTCTAATTCTTCAACATATTTTAATGCGGAAATTAAATGCTGTTTGTATTTTATATATATCTTTTCTGCTTCTTCTTTGAATTTTTTATTTCCTAAGCAAAATCCAAGACTGATATTCGGGCAATCCATTCTACTACAGGCGTTAATTAAAGCAGATATCTCCCTAGCATCTTCCATTTTATTAAAGAATTTAACAAGGTAAAGATTTCCTATTAGGTTTGTCTGCTGTTTTGTGTTCGCACATCTAAGCATAACTGCAGTGATTAAACTACCCATTTCTTCATCTGTTAACTCTGTTAATGATTTATAATATCCATTTTTAGTAGTTATGTTGGCATCTTTTAATAATTCTAATGTGCCTTTGAACGAACCAGTAACACCAGGGATATAGGGACTTGAAGAATATTCTAAGGTTCTATCAAGCGGGCGTGTAGATGGATAAATAAGAAGCCCTTTTCGGATTATAGTTTCAGAATCCTTTATTATTTCACTGTTTAATTTTCCAATATCTGTTTCTAATGTATCTCCTATCATACCTATAACTGCAAGAGTTGCTAAATCACGATTTTCTTGGGATATTGTTTTTGCAAATAGATAACTCAGTCCTGCCCCAGAAATTGGTTCTTCTTTGAAAATTAAGGGATTAATTATAGTTACATTTTGTGGAATTTCTTGAGTTATTTCATGATGGTCTAAAATGAAGATTTCAGTATTTTTTTTGGCGAGATAATCCAGACTATTTGAAGCTAAATCCAAGAAAAGGAGAATTTCTTTTTCCGGAAGAGCATTTATGATTTCTTCTTCTATTCCTTTTATTATTTTTATGGAGAATTGCTTATTCCAACGGGAAAGGGCACGGGAGATAATCGCAGCAGAAGTAATTCCATCTGTATCATAATGACTTATTACGCAAATCTTTTTTTGTTTGCTAAGTTCATCTAATTTTTTTACCGCTTCTTTAATACTATTTAACATATTGCTCTTTTTAAATAATCTCTCTAAAATATAATTAATGTTCGAGTTTATTAATCTTATTCAAAATCCAGAGTTTTTTTGTCATGGCTCGTGTTGCGGTATAATCATGCTTGTGTTTTGCCTTATGCTGTTCTAATTTGCTGGTTTCTTCTGTCAATTTTTCTTTTTCTGACTTAATTTTTATATTCTTTTCAGTTAATATTTGGGAAATTCGTTTACCAAGAAGCTTTGCTTTTGGAACTCCATGCTTATCTCTAAGAATCATACCTATTTTTGCAGGAGTTTCTCCTTGTTTTGCTAATTCTACGATTATTTTTTCCAATTCTGCAGGCTTCATTGTTACCCATTCAGGTTTTTTTTCTTCCATTATTTAATTTTGATAAAGCAGACTTAAAAACGTTTCTGTTTTCATTTAGACATATCTTTTGATTAACTTTTATCTTTTAGTATAGCAGAAATAGCATTCTATTGCTCTCGATACTTCCAAAGGATTGTCCTCATTGATGAGGAATTCTTCTATTTTTTCCTTATCTGTTTCGTTGATTCCAGCGCTTCTAATTACATCTTCAAAATAGCTCATCTTTCAATCTCCTGATAATTTTTACATGTCCAGCAAAGTGGTTTTGAAGCACGAATTCTTGATTGCAATAATTCTTCTGCTCTTCCTTCAAATTCATAATTTAAATCAAAAAGAGTTCCACATTCATCACACTGCTGAAAAAGTATGCCCTTTACTCTTCCAATTAAATTCATATATTTTTTAGATATCTTTTCTTTAAATATATACCAATCAATTGAATTATATTTTCACAGAATAAGCATTGTTATATACTAAGTTACTTTATAGGGATGAATAGAATGTTGCAGAGATTATTTACTAAGAAGAGACAGGAGTTTATAAATAGATTAAAAGTTTTAAGCGAGTGGCTTCTCGATAGATAAGAATTTTAAAAAATTCTCGTTTACTACTAGAAAAAGAACCACAATTAATTTTTTAAACTATAATTTCCAATAATATAAATGGAAGAAGAAATTAAAAAAGAGGAGCAAAAAGAAAAAATAGAAGAAATCAAAGAAGAAAAAATTGATAAAACTTTATTGGAGCTTGGAGAATATAGGATGTTTGGTCCTGATAACGGAGATATTTTAATAGATAGGATAGAGCTTAAATCTGCTACTGGAGCAAATAGGATTTGGAGAATAAAGTCTCTTGACAAGAAGCAAATAGTTTTAGAAGTTGTTAAATTTGGGTGATTTATTTTTCAAGTTTTAGATTGATGGCTCCGCAGAGAGCATGTCTCATAGCATTAATCTTAACTTTCTTAAGCAATTTGTTTGTAAAAAAAGACCCTTTTAATTCTTCAGCAGGAATTTCTCGGACATCCTTCATTTTAGGTAGCTTGTTTTCAATCAGTGAATCCAACCCAACAGGAACATATAGATTTGATAAAAATACCCAAGGTCCTCCGTAATTTTCTCCTAATCTTCCAATAGTTTTTCCAGGGAATCTTTTAGTAGTCCAAAGAAGAGGGAGTGTCCTTAAATCGCTGAACTGGACAAACGATAAAGAATCGTCTTCTGGAGAATGAACGCCCAAAAGCATTTTTCTCACCGAAACTCCTGCGCATTCATCAGTCATTATTCCGACAATCTTCCTGTCAGAGTAGTAATGAAACCCTCCGCTAAAACTACCCTCAACGCCATTTCCAATATACTTGCCTGCCATTGAATATTTCTCCCTAGGTTCGCAGAAAACACTTACCATCAAAATACTTTAAAACTAGAATTTATAAAGATTTATTTCTTCCAGCCGTCATTGATTTTTTTGATTATTTGGGTGGCACGGGATTTGAAAGAGGAATTCCAATAAGTTACAGATTCATCAATGAATCTCGCTTCAATTTTTTTATCTTTTGTAATTGCAACAACAGAGTTTGTAGTTATAATCGCCATTATTTCGCTCAACATTTTTCCTATTTCTTTTTTTTCAGAATCGTTTATAAGTTTGCTTTCATTTAAATTAACTATATTTCCTGCATTTGGGAAGACTAATCCCTGCAGATAATTTAACCAAGACATATAATTTTCAACAATTCTTCCACATATCTGCCTTGAGAATCTTTCGCTGACAAATCCTAAACTTAAAATATAATCATTTATGTAAAAAGTATCATTTATTTCTTCAAAAGTTGATTTAAATCCAAGCTCATTTTTTATAGACTCAAATTTTTCTCTTGCTTCTTTCAACAAATTTTCTTTATCTATTAATTTCATTCTATATATATCCCCGGTTTTCCAGGCTTTGCTTTTGAAGCTTTTCCTTCAGGGTCGTATTTCTTTTTATCATTTACTGCAAAGACTTTAACCTCTTTATTAATCCTTCTACCAATATCTTCAGCATTATATCCTTCGAGTTCTTTCGGAATGGCATAGATATACACTTTTTCTCCTTCTTTTCCATTTTTTTCTTTTACTATTCTAAGAATGTTCAAGATATCCTGCACGGTTTTATCTGTTGCTTTCTCAAGCTGTTCAAATTTTTCATCGATTTTCTTTTCATTAACTTTAGGCCATTCAGCCAGAGAAATGAATCCTTTTTCCCCGATTTTTTCCCAAAGCTCTTCTGCGGTATGCGGGCAGAAAGGAGATATTAACTTAAGCAAAATCTTATAATTTTCTTTGGAAATTCCTTTTTCTCCAAAATAGTTTATTGCATCAAATAACGATACAATAGATTTTGGATAGTCAAATGTCTCGATATTTTCGCTCACTCTTTTTATCAATAGATTGATTTTACTTTCTTCTTCTGCATTTTTGCTATCGGTTAATTTATTGATTAGTCTGAAAATTTTATTTATTATTCTAAATGCTCCTTCAACACCTTCATCTGTCCATTCCATCTGTTTGTCTGGAGAAGCAACGAACATAAGGAATAATCTTGCTGTATCAATTCCATATTTATCAGATATATCTGTCTGGAAAACTACATTGCCTTTTGATTTGGACATTTTTGCTCCATCTTTATAGACAATTCCTTGATTAAACAGCTTCATAAACGGTTCATCAAAATTTATGAATTTTAAATCTTTCAATACCTTTACGAAAAATCTGGCATAAATAAGATGCATTACTGCGTGTTCTGCACCTCCGATATATTGATTGACAGGCATCCAATAATTTACTTTTTTATCATCAAATGGCTTTTCTTTATTTTTATTATCACAATATCTTAAGAAATACCATGAAGAATCAACGAAACCCCCCATTGTATCTGTTTCTCTTTTTGCATTACTCTTGCATTTAGGACATTTGACATTTACAAATTCTTTTGCAGTTGTCAGAGGATTATCTTTTGATTTGAAATCTACTTTTTCAGGCAATAGGATAGGCAAATCTTTTTCGGGAACTGGAACAATTCCACATTTATCGCAATATATTACTGGAATTGGAGTTCCCCAATAACGCTGGCGTGAAATTAGCCAATCCCTGATTTTATAATTAGTCGTTTTCTTGCCTAATTTTTTAGCTTCAAGAGCTTTTGTGATGTGCTCGATTGCTTCAATGTTTTCCAAATCGTCAAATGCTTCGGAATTGATTATATTTCCTGCTCCAGTGTAGGCTTCTTTCAGTGTTTCCGAAGTAAACTTTTCATCAGCAGGGACAACAACTAGTTTTATCGGAATTTTGTATTTTTTTGCAAATTCAAAGTCTCTTTGATCGTGGGCTGGGACAGCCATAACCATTCCAGAACCATATTCAGCAATTACAAAATTGCCTGCCCAGATAGGAATTTTATCTTTTGAAAGAGGATTTATTGCGTAACTTCCAGTAAAGAAACCTTCTTTGTCAAGCTTTTCAATGTCTTCAGGCTTAGAGGATTTTATTTTTTTTAGAAATGCATCAGCTTCTTTTTTATGCTCTTTTGTTACTAAACTCATCAATTTAGGGTGCTTTGCCGAAATAACCATAAAGGTAACTCCGAAAAGAGTATCTGGGCGGGTTGTGAATATTGGCCATTTTTTTCCATTGATATCAAATAATATTTCAGTTCCTTCACTTTTTCCAATCCAATTTTTTTGCATTATTTTTATTTTTTCAGGCCAATCAATCTTTTTCAAATCTTCAAGCAATTTATCTGCATAAGCAGTTATTTTGAAAAACCATTGTTCAAGTTCTTTTTCAGTTACTTCTTCTCCGCATCTCCAGCATTTGCCTCCTTCTGCTTCTTCATTAGCAAGAACTGATTGGCATTTTTCGCACCAGTTTATGGGTGCTTTTTTTCTATAAGCTAATCCTTTTTCAAGCATTTTAAGGAAGAAATATTGATTCCATCGATAATATTCTGGCTCGTGGCTGGCTAATATTCTGCTCCAATCATAACTATTTCCCAGAGCTTTTTGATATTTCATTATCATTTTTATTGATTCTTCAGTATATTTTTTAGGATGAATTCCCTGCTTTTTTGCGGCGGTTTCTGCAGGAAGTCCGAAAGAATCGTAGCCCATTGGATAGAGCACATTGAATCCCTGCATTCTTTTTACTCTTGCATAGATATCTCCAATAGTATAATTTCTAACATGCCCTATATGCAAGAATGAAGCGGAAGGGTAAGGATACATTTCTAAGATATAATATTTCTTTTTTTTATTGTCTTCTTTTGTTTGGAATATTTTGCTTTCTTCCCATTTTTTCTGCCATTTTTTCTCTATGGCTGCGAAATTTATGGTTTCATCATTGTTATTCTTGATTTTCTTAATCACCATAAAATTCTTAGGAGAGGGTTAATTTAAAGGTTTTCTTTTAGAATTCTATTTTGATGGAATTGAGAATTCCTTTTTTTCTAAGCTGATTTATAGAAGAGAAATTATACTTGTAAATAACATCTGCCTTGCTATTATCGTCTGTCCAGGGCTTCACAATCACGACATCTTTTGGCTTCAACCACATTGTTCTTTTGAATCTGCCTGGGACACGGCAATTTCTTGATTTTCCATCTGTAGACATAACTTCCATCTTATTTCCTCCAAATCTTTGTATTACTATTCCGATTAATTCGCCTTCGCGGGGCATTTTTACTCTTTGGGGAGGCATTCCTGGCTGCGGCTCTTCATTAATAACTCCTTCTTCTTCAATTACATCAAAATCTCCGAAATTTTTTTCTTCCATGTCAATTTACTTTTCTGCTCTTTTTAAAGATAACCAATTAAGCTCTCATCAATCTTTCTCTAACTCTTTTTTCATTTACGATATAAGAAATTACTAGAAAAATCATTATTATTACTATGAGAAGAAATTCCCTTAAACTTGTTAATATGGGTGCAAATATATAGTAAGCTAATATAGTTGTTCCAAAATAACAATAAATAAGGATAATTGTTGTTGCTATGGATTTGGATAAGAATGTGGCTCCTCCCTGTATTACTTTAGAATTTCTTTTCTTGCCAAATTCCTTTATCCCGCTTTCTGTACTATTTCTTAAATTATCTGTAATTCTAAAGGCAATTCGAGTTGCAAATTCATCAAAAATAACAAGTATAAAGCCCGCAATTATCAAAGAAATTACATTTATGTTTCTTACAAGGAATTGCGGAGACAATATGCTTTCGAGTACCATCTTTTTCTGAATATATCTAGTTTTTTAGATTTATAAAAGTTATCTGACGAAAACGTTTAAAACTTCAACTCTAAAAGAGTTGAATGGGTTAAAGATTCCTACGGAATCTTTAAAAGAAGCTTTGCTTCATATTAGAAGAGGATAAAATATCAAAATGATAGACGCAAATCTTACAGGGGACAGAATAATATCTTCTTCTTCAGATGCATTTTCATGGTATGAGAAATCTAAATTTGGAGAGAAAAAAGAAAGCCATATAGAATATTCCTCTGCTGAAGCATTATTTTTAATTGCAGAAAAAAGAATGATTTTGAAATCTGGTAAGAAGGTAGTTTCTTTTGAAGATTTAATGAGAAAAGCAAGAAGGGGTGATAAAAAGATAGAGACGAAGTGCATAGTTTTTTCAGATTTAAGGAAAAAAGGATATATTGTAAAAACTGCGCTTAAATATGGGGCGGAATTCAGGGTTTATGATAAAGGAGTTAAGCCGGGAGAAGAGCATGCACATTGGATTCTTTATACGGCAAAAGAGAACGAGCAATTAAGCTGGCATGATTTTTCTGCAAAAAATAGAATTGCTCATTCAACCAAGAAAAATCTTCTTTTGGGAATTGTTGATGAAGAGGGAGATGTAAGTTATTATGAAGTTTCTTGGACAAGGCCATAATTTATTTGATAAGATTATAGCATTTATTATTTGTTATCCAAACATAAACATAGTAAAAATCTAATAGTTTAAATTAATTCAATTTATTAATTACATATTAGTAAGGAAATATATTAATCTATCATAATATCCTCTTTCATTATACCCTTTTTCATTAATAGTTCAATATCAAGATATTAATCAAAGTTATAGTTATGTTTTTTGACATACAAAAATTTATAATGTGATGCGTTTTAAAAATTTAGATGCCTGTTAGTTATACTCATACCGAAACAAAAGAGCGCATAATTTCTCTGATAAGCACAAAGGGGCCAAGTTTGCCTGTGCAGATAGCCAGAATGATGAATATTAGTCCGTTATTTGCTTCGGCTTTTCTTTCAGAACTTTATGGGGAAGGCAAATTAAGAATAAGCAATT
This sequence comes from archaeon, assembly GCA_030679115.1. Taxonomy (GTDB): domain Archaea; phylum Nanobdellota; class Nanobdellia; order Pacearchaeales; family GW2011-AR1; genus JAUXTS01. The sequence continues at coordinate 27,507 of JAUXTS010000009.1, read as the reverse complement.
TAAGGGTAGGAAGTTCTCCGCTTTATTATGTATCTGGGCAGGAAACTGAACTTGAGAAGTTTATTCAATATCTCAATCAAAAAGAAAGAGAAGCATATTTTCTTTTAAAAGAAAAGAAAATTCTTGATGATGAAATTCAGCAGCCAGCTATTCGTGTTGCATTAAGAGCAATAAAAGATTTTGCAGTTTCTTTTAGAGATAATCAAAAGACTTTTTGGAAATTCTTTAATTTACCAATACAAGAAATTTCTGTTGCACCTATTTCTCCAGTTGTTTCAGCACCTAAATCTCAACTGCCAATTGCTTCTGTTGAAGTTCAAGAGAAATCTGATAAGTCCGCTGAATTAATCAACAAGAAACCTGCTAAGATTGAAGGAGAGTCGCAATTTCAAAGACAAATTAAGGAATATTTAACTGCTAAGAATATTGAAATTCTTGAATTTATTTCAGACAAGAAAAAGGAATTGATTGCAAAGGTTTGTGCAAATACTATTTTTGGGAAACAGGAATTTTATCTTGCAGCAAAAGATAAGAAGAAAATTACTGAAACTGATTTAAATAATATTCTGCAAAAATCAGATTCGTTGAATATGCCTGCAGTTATTATTTCTTCTGGAGAGATGGATAAAAAGGCAAAAGAATATCATAAAATTTGGAAAAATATGCTTAAATTTGAGAGATGTAGTTTTGATAAGATTTAATCGACTTACATCGCTAACCTTATTATCTAAGAAACAAAGGTAATAAGGTTTAAAAATCCCGATTTCAAGGTGTATTAATGGGAAGAATAAAATCAACACTTATAAAGAAAGCTGCAAGACAGCTTTTAGAAGGAGATCATAAGTTTAATGAGCATTTCGAGCGTAACAAGAAAGTTCTTGTTGAAGGAATGCCTAGCAAGTCAATGCGAAACAAAATAGCTGGATATATCGGCAGATTAGTAAGAATGAAGAAAGCAGAAATAGCTGCCGCAAATAATCCTAAGAAAGTTTCAAAAGTAGTGGAAGAAATACCTCAATACGAGCAGTAATCATCTTTTAGAAAGTTTATCTACTTTAGTTTCCAATCTTTTTATATCTAATCTCAAATATTTTAGTGTATTTCTATTCTTTTTGTTTATTATAAGCGAGACTATCTGAAATACTATCCACAATATAACCATAAGTCCTATTGCTTGCAGCCAATAACCTATTTTTCCAATTTCTATAAGCAAATTTATGATTTCTTCCTCTCCAATTACCATTTCTGTTTAAAGAATAATATGTTTATTAATCTTGTGTAGACAAACTATTAAAAACCCTCTGAAATTTGTAGTTTTGGCTCGGTAGTTCAGTGGTAGAACGCGGCTCTCATGAAATCACAGGTTACTGGGATTTGCTCGCAAATCGCAGATTTGAGACAGGCCGAGGCCGGGAGTTCAATCCTCCCCCGAGCCATTTGAGCAAATGGAAAACAAGGAATGCATATTCTGCAAAATAGCAAGAAAAGAAATAAAATCAGAAATAGTTGGAGAAAGCAATAGTTTTATTGCTTTTTTGGATATAAATCCTAAAGCTAAAGGGCATACTTTGATAATTCCAAAAAATCACTATGTGACTTTACTCGATATTCCAGATAAATTAGGAAATGAACTATTATCTTTTATGAAAAAAATTTCATCTGAATTACTCGAGAAAAAACAGGGCGATGGATTTAATGTAATAATGAATAATTTAGAACCTGCTGGACAATTAGTTAAGCACGCACATATTCATATAATTCCAAGAAAAGACAGAGATAATTTAAGAAGCATTGTTTAGAACTAAATTGCACATTGTAAATAATTCAATATGCTATCTTTATATTTATGACTTAATGAATGAGTTAACCCTGGCTTATGATATCTTTCTACAATTGCTTCAAATAATTCAGGAGCCAATGTTTGTCCATAAAATTGTAATCTTCTTTTCAAATTCTTTGACTTAAAAAAACTATAATAACTTGGAGCATTAATACCTGCAAAGTTAGTTTCTATACCTGGAGTTGCAGTTAAACAAATCATAAATGAATCTTTTTCTTCAGATTTCAATATTAATTCTGGTTCTATATTTCTTTCATAATCTTTTTGTGTAAACTCTTCAAAAGAATATGAATTTCTTCCATCTAAAATTTTATGTGCGGTTGCATCATCTTGTCCGCCGTCAAGTCCATGTAAAGCAAGACAATCTTGAGGGCTATTAAACCCTAATATTTCGACTTTAGGTTCCAATCTTTGATATTTTTGAACAAGTTTAATTAATTCTGCTGATTTTCTCATAAATTCTCCATGAGAAAAAGAGGCAAAGGGCAATCTTTTGACCAATTCAAAACGAATCATGCTTTCCTTATATCCTGAAGTATTATCTCGTGTATCATTAAACAAATCTATGCTTACATTTCCTCTAGTTCTTAATCGTCTATTCATATTTTTTACGAGAATTATGGCTATTTAAATATTCTGCAGAAAAGTAACTATCAGTTGATAGTGTTTTCCATTTTTGTATTTTTTGTCGATATGATATGGACCCGCCGATGCCACAGAACAAGTTCCGTGGACAACTTCAACACTCACATGTTGAAGTGAATCGAACTCTCCTCGTTCGATGGACCCGCCGAGAATCGAACTCGGGTCTCACCCATGCCATGGGCGAATAATACCATTATAATACGGGCCCTTGAAAATTCAATAAAAAGATATATTATAAATCTATTTAGGTGTGAATTATTTGAATTTGATTTCGCTGTTTAGAAGTTTTCTTAACTTGTCTGAGAGTTCGGAAATCTTGACTCTTATCTGCTTGCCTGAATCTCTTTCTCTCAATGTGACATCTTTCTTTTTGGTTGAATCGCCATCTATTGTTATGCAATAGGGGACACCCACTTCATCAACTCTCGCATATCTTCTCCCTATACTTCCAGAATCATCATATAAGACATCAAACCAGGCATTCTGGAGCAGTTCTTTGACTTCTAATGCTATACAAGGCATATTTTCTTTATTTACTAATGGGAAAATGGCACAATCAGCAGGAGCTAATTTAGGATTCAAAGAAAGATATAATCCTTCTTTGCCTTTTTTCAATGAATGCTCGAGAATTGCATAAACTGTTCTATCAATACCTGCGGAAATTTCCCAGATATGAGGAATTATTCTTTTACCTTCTTGAGTGAGATAAGTTAAATCTGTTCCTGATTTTTCTCCGTGCCCTTTCAAATCATAATCTGTTCGGTAGTTATTTGCTATTAATTCAAGCCATCCTAAACTGGTTTCAACTTCAAAATCAAATGTTGCGAGAGAATAAAACGCTCGTTCATCTTTATCAACTTCTCTAAATCTGATTTTTTCCAGAGGAATGCCCATTTTATTCCATACTTGCTGAGTGCGAGCCATGAAATAAGCAATTAATTGTTTAGGCACGATTTTCTTACTTATTAATTCGGAGGCTTTGAATTTTTCAACTTTTTCTTTTCCTAATCTAAGTACGTTAACTTTGTAATTTGCAACTTTATCAAAGTCTTTTATTTCATTTATTCTTATCGGATCAAAAAATATTTCTGCTTCCATTTGTGCAAATTCAACAGCTCTTGTGATGCTTTGTCTTGGAGAAATTTCATTTCTGAATGCTCCTCCTGCCTGTGCAATTCCTTGAGGCAATTTTAATCTCATTGTTTTTGTCATTCTTGCAAAATCTAAAAATATAGACTGACAAGCTTCAGGTCTTAGAAAAGTTTTAAATTCTCCAGGTTTACCGACAATTGTTTCAACCATCATATTAAATTTAGAAACTTTTCCAAATTCTTCGCCACATTTAGGACATTTGACTTTATGTTCCGCAATCATTTCATCTAATTTTTCTATTGCTAATGATTCAGGAACATTTTTCCCTATTTTTTCTCCAATTATTTGGTCAGCTCTTTCATATTTTTTACATTTTTTACATTGCATTATTGGATCTGCAAAGGATTTTAGATGTCCAGAACCTTCAAACACTAATTGTGGTAAGATTTGAGCACCATGAATCTCTAACATGTTTTCTTTTTGCACTAGTTCATGCCTCCAGAAATCAATTACTTTTCTTCTGATTGCCTGTCCAAAAGGGCCAAAATCCCAAAAACCTGCTGGAGAATCAGGGTATATTTCTGCTGAGGGGAAAAACAGGCTTTTTCTGGAGGCTAATTCCATTACTTGATTATACTTATTTTCCTCTTCTTTAGCTGTTTCTTTTTTACCCTTGTTCATCTATCTAATTTACAATCAATATATTTAAACTTTCCATTTAGAAGCATTAAATTAAAAAATTAATAAAAATTTGTTTATTTACTTGCAGATTCCGCCCATTCTGCATACAGTTATTCCACAATGAGGGCATTTTCCCTTAGCAATCTTCGTGCCTTTCTTGGTGAGAGACTCTTTTGGGTCTTTTATATCTACTTTTTTCTTGCATTTTACGCAATATCCTTGTGTAGCCATGAATTTAATACCTCCGTGATAAAATTCTATATTTTAGATACTTATAAACTTATTGTCGGCGTTAAACTGGGAGTTTTATGTGTTAAAGAGTATGAAAGCGCAGGCCAGCACTCGCAGAGCAAGCTCCGCGGTGATGTCAAGAATCCTGAGTTTTGATTCTTGAGCACTGTCAAGATTCATAGAATCTTGAAGCTTCAACTCTAAAGAGATTGAAGTGATTCGAACAGCAAAAACTTTTAGAAAAAGTTTTCCGCTGGCTTTCAAAACTATAATAAGCGCAGGCCAGGATTCGAACCTGGGAAAAGTCGGGCTGCAGCCGACCGGAGTAACCACTGTCCCACCTGCGCGTATATTTTAGAAACATATAGCACTTTTAAAGATTTAGTATCGTGTAAACGCTCCCGACAGCACTTGCAGAGCAAAGCTCTGCGGTGACTTCAACATTAACATGTTGAAGTATTTGAACGTGCTTCGCAGTTCAAATCGAGAAATAAGGGATTGAAGAATGAAATCCCTTTAAACGCTCCCGACACGATTTGAACGTGCGACCCCCTGCTTACTTCGTAGACAAGTCTCCGATGTATCGAAGACTCAGTCCTTCAATAGAAGGCAGGTGCTCTATCCAGGCTGAGCTACGGGAGCATACTCAAAAAATCACAAAGAAGTTATTTAAACTTATCTTACATATTACTTATAAGTATGAAAAACAAGGTCTGCTTTACTCATTTTTCTGTAAAATACTAAATCTGGTTTTATTTTCTTTGTTTCAAAAATAATCAATGCCAGCCCTTCCCAAAACAAAAACCATCCTCCGGGCTCAAGAAGCACAATAAGAAATTCCTTAAAAAAGTTTATTTTATCATGATAGAAAAACAATATATATGCAGCTACAGACATAAATATTAAGCCAAAAAAAAGAAAATAAATTCCTTGCCAAACTAATTCACCCTGATCTTTTTCAAGAATATCTGTATGTTTCTTGAAATGCTCTTTCAGCCTTTTTTTTATCAAAGTTTCATGAGTCGTATTTCTTTGTTTAATTGGGATAAGCATATTCAATGATAATCCTCCAGAAGGTTTATCTCGGCTTGCCCTTTTTATCTCATCTAAAAAGTCTACAGAAAGAGCTCTTTCAAGATAATGGCGCGAATCAAAAACTGAAAAAATATCATTGTAATTATCTAACCAAATACTTATTTCTGATTTTTGAAGAAGTTCTTTCTGTTCAAGGTTTGATATTTTTTCCATTATACCCTCTTTTTATTATTTTCTTTAAGATCTAAGGGAATTAAAACCTTTCTCTTATGTGCTGGAAAGATATTTCTTGTTCGTGCATGATGTCTTTTCAGATAGATTATAATTAGATAAACAAGTATCAGAATAACTATCATCAATATCCATGCTACTTTCCCTTCATTTACTAAATCTAATGCAGTAAGTCCAGTAATATATGAACGTGATTTGCCTATTTCCTTAATTGTCCATTCGCTTCCTCTTTCATTGCTTATTGTAAGAGAAAATTTAAGAGGTTTATTGGTATCCAAAGGATAATCTAAAATTAGTTTGTATTCTTTTGTCTGTCCGGCACTAAGGGTTATATTTTGATAGGATTCGGAAATTTTTTCTCCATCAAAACTTCTCAAAATACTTTCAACATTCAATTTTTGAGGCAGATTAATTTCTTCTTTCAAATAATATGTGATATCTAATTTATTGCCATTTATAACATAATCAAGCGATTTTATCAGAAATCCTGTTTCTGAATTGAATTTATTTTCGTCATTAAATTCAATTATTACCATATTTGTGATATTTGACGAATTCCAGGCAAACATAAATACAATTATTGAAAGAAATAGAAGCACAATTAATATCCTAAGTCCATCTCTCTTTTTCATATTTTAAAATAGGCTTATAAGATTATAAACATTACTGGGACAATCTAAGGCAAGAGGCACATCATTTTTTATTAGCTTTTTTCTGCTTAGATTTCAACATATCTGGTCTGAATACAAGAATAATTATTATTACAGCTATGGCATACAATATTACTTTAAACAATTCAATAAGTGCAGTTGCTTTGATTCCTATAAATTCTAAGGCGGTAAGCGCAAATGCAGAAATTACAACGAATTCAATTGCAAAGCTTACTTCTTCCGCATTTGATATTTCTTTATATTTTATTCTCGAAGTAATTAATTTTGCTATGAGCAATCCAGCAGATATAATGCCTAAAAACAAGACTATCTTTGGGATTTCAGATATTATAAAAGAAAATATGTTCGTGAGTAAATTAAAATTAAACATTACTAATGAATAATTCAATGCAAGCAGAATTATCATCCATTGAATTATTTCTGTAAATACTTTATTGATAATCTTTGCAACTTCGTAAGCAGACAAGTCTTTCTTAAATACTCGAATAAGAATAAATTTATCTATAAATTTTCTCAAAAGGAATTTGCCAATATAACCTATTAAAATACTCAGAGCAATAATAATTAACGCCTTAGCAATTAATAAGATATTAGGATTAAGTAATGATTCATTTGCCATTTTATTTCTTTTATTATGAAAACAAAAAGCTTTTAATCGTTTCTTGTTCTTACTATTTAATGTTTGACGAAGTTTTAAACCTTTTTAATTCTTTTTTTGAAAAACCCTTTAAGGTTGCTCTGATTAGTTATTACTATCCATTTCAAAAACCTTCTACTAGTGGCGTAGGAATACACGCCTATAATCTTGTGACTCATCTTGCTAAACTTGGATGTGAAATTCATGTTTTTACGAATGGGAAAGAAGATTCTAAGCACAATGTTCATATTGAGAAAGGAAAAATTATACTTCACTTCTTAAAAAGTGATTTTGATTTTGAAGTTGGAGATTCAGTTATTCAAAAGAGAATAAGGTATGCGGTTTTTGAAAGCAAAGTATTAAATGAATTTCTATATGAAAATACAAGAAGAAGATTTGATGTTATTCATACACATGGCTGGCTTACGAGTTCAGCATTTATGCAAAAATATCTTAATAATATACCTTGGGTGCATACAGTGCATGCTCTCGAGAGAAATAGACTTTCTTCCATGACTGAAGAGGAGAAAAAACTTTTCAAGGTAACTTCTTGGATAGAAGATACTCTGGCTGATGCAGATAAGCTTATTGCAGTATCAGAGAGTGTTAAAAAAGAGGTATTGAATACGTTTAAAGGCTCATCAAAAAGAACAGTTGTAATCCCAAATGGGGTAGATCTTAAATTGTTTAATCCTTCTAAAAATAAATCTTTAAATGTTTTGACCGTAAGCAGATTTAGCAAGGAAAAGGGAGTGGATATGTTGCCTGAAATAATAGAGGGAGTTCTGAATGCAAATAAAAAATATACTTTTACAGCCATATTGCAGGAGACTCAGATTCCAACATTAAAACTGGTACAGGACAAATTTATTGAACTACAAAAAAAATATCTTGGGAGATTTATTTGGATTTCTCGGCCCCTAAACGTTATTGAGTTGGCAAAATACTATCAAAATTCTAATATTTATGTGCAACCCTCTCTTTACGAATCATTTGGACTTTGTATTCTTGAAGCGATGGCTTGTAAGAATGCAATCGTAGCCACAAATGTAGGGGGAATCCCAGAGGTTGTAGGAAACTCTGGAATACTGGTTGAACCGAAAGCAAAAAAGATTACAAACGAGATAATAAAACTGATGCGTTCCCCAAATTTAATAAAAAAATATGGCTCTCTTGCTGCTGAAAGAGCAAAAATGTTTGATTGGCCAATTATCGCAAAATCAACGCTTAAGATTTACAAAGAACTGTCCGATAAAAAGAGCCATTAAACATTACTTATTTAAATCAATTTAACCTAATCAATTTATGGAAGAGATTAAAATAACTTTTTTGGGCACTGGAGATTCTATTCCTACGGCTAAAAGGAATCATACGGCAATATTCGTAGACATTGGAAGGGAAAATATACTAGTTGACTGCGGAGAGGGCACTCAAAAGCAATTGAAAATAGCGGGAATAAGCCCTACTAAAATAGATAAGATATTAATTACACATTGGCATGGAGACCATATTTTGGGGCTTCCAGGATTGCTTCAAACGCTATTCATGATGAATTACTCAAAGACATTGAAAATTTATGGGCCAAAAGGAACTAATCATTATATTTCTCTGATAAGAGAGTTAATAAAAAGAATAAACATAAAATTAGAAGTTCATGAGGTTTCAGGAATATTCATAAAAGACAAGGATTTTCATATTGAAGCTGAAAGTATGTCTCATGGCACTCCAGTAAATGCTTATTCCATAGTGTTTGAAGAAAGAAGAAGAATAGACAAAAAGAAACTTAAGAAATTCAAAGTTCCAAATACTCCATTGATAAAAAATCTTCAGCAGGGAAAAGATATTGTAATAAATGGGATGAAAATAAAGGCATCTTCTGTTTCATATATAGAAAAAGGAAAGAAAATTACTTTTATCTTAGATACCGGAATGAATTCAAATGCTGTGAAAATTGCAAAAGATTCAGATATTTTAATAGCAGAATCCGCTTTTTCTATAAAAGATAAAGAAAAAGCCAGAGAATATCTTCATCTGACTTCTGCTGATGCGGCAACAATTGCAAAAAAAGCAAAAGTGAAGAAGCTATTTTTAACGCATATTTCACAGAGATATGAACGCAATCTTGAAATGATTGAGAAAGAAGCTAAGAAGATTTTCAAGAATGTTTCTTTGGCGAAGGATTTTGAGAAAGTGGTTTTATAAAAGTTCCAACTAATCTTGAATAGTCATAAGCCATGAATAGAATTCACGTGCTTTGTGCCTAAACTAAAAATAATGACTTAAGCTTATTTGTTCCTTGAAGTAGAAGCAGGCGATATGAAGATTATTGTATCGCCTCTCAAAAAAGTCAGGCCGATGCTTTTCTTCATTTCTCCGTCTTGCATTTCCTTGGCATTGTCTAAGACTACATTTATATGTATGTCGAAGGCAAGTAAAGTACCAACGAATTGCTTTTCTCCTTTCAATTGAACAAGAACTTCTTTTCCCTTTGATTGGTTCAAAAGGTCAAGAGGTCTCTCGATTCCGCTAACCATAATCTTTTTCAATTTTATTTATATATAAATCTATCTGCGATAAGAAAGATATTTTTTCGGATAAAATATTGATTTTCTTAAATAAAAAACTATTTAAATCGACTTTTTCCATTCATATTATGAATTACGGAAGAAAGATAACCGGCGGAAAATATCACAAGTTTAGAAAAACCAGAAAGCTGGAAAGAAAAGGACAGGAGAAGAGAGTATTTTTGGGAGAGCTAAAAAGAAAAATTATCAGGATTTTGGGAGGCAATAAGAAAACTTTTGTTCTCAAATCAGATATAGCCAATGTTATTGAAAAGGGAAAAGCAAAAAAAGCAAAAATAATCAATGTAGAAGAAACTCCGCAGAATAAGTTTTTTGCCCGACAGAACAGATTGGTTAAGGGAGCAATTATATTAACTTCTTTAGGAAAAGCAAGAATTACCAATCGTCCATCTCAAGAAGGACATGTCAATGCAGTTCTTATTGGAAAATAGTTTTCCGACGATAATTTTTAAAATAATTAGAAAGATTTAAATACCCTCTTTGCAATTCCTTTATAAACCTTTTGTTTCCTTAATTACCAATGACATATGTTAAAAGATGCCCTGAATGCGGAAGTGTAGACTTAACTTATGATGACCAAAAAGGTGAGATAATATGCAATGAGTGCGGATTGATAGTAGAAGAGAAGATGGTTGATACCGGACAGGATATGGGCGGACAATTTGATAAATCTGACAAGAAAGGACGTGGTGGAGCACCGATTTCTTTGCAAAAATTTGATAAGGGATTAACAACAAATGTAGGAGAAATATCAGATATTTATCGTTTGGAAGCAGGGCAGACAAGAAAGTTTCTTAGATTGAAAAAATGGCAGGAAAGAGTATCAACATCTATAGAAAGAAATCTTAGACTTGCTATGGCTGAACTTAGAAGGGTTGCTTCATTCTTGAATCTGCCTTCAGTTGTAAGGGATGAGTCGTCAAGAGTTTATAATTTTGTATTACAGAGAGGACTTGTTCGTGGAAGGTCAATGGAATCTGTAATTGCTGCGTGTATTTATGCGGCATGCCGTTCATACAATATTCCAAGAACTTTAGATGAAATTGCAGGAGCATCCGATGTTGAAAGGAAAGAAATTGGAAGAACTTATAGATTTATAGTAAGAAAGTTGAAAATCAAAGTAACTCCGAGTTCTCCTAAAGATTATATTCCAAGATTTTCTTCTATTTTGCATTTAAGTCCGAAAACACAAAATGAAGCTTTGAAAATTTTAAAGAAAGCAGATATTTCAGAATTGACTTCTGGAAGAGGGCCTGCTGGAATTGCAGCTGCTGCACTTTATGTTGCAGCTTTAGTACATGATGAAAAGAAGACACAGAGAGAAGTTGCAGATGTTGCAGGAATAACTGAAGTTACAATCAGAAACAGATACAAAGAATTAATTGACAGACTTGATTTGGAAGAAAAACTTAAGGCAAAGGTTGCTAATTCTACAGATAAGTAGTTATTGTATTACTCCCTTAAGATGAGGCATATGTTTTTCTATAAATTCTACTACCTCTTTTTTGAATTTGGTATTTAGAGATATTCCTATAAAATTTGGCTTTTTGTGAATTATTATCCAGTTGATATTAGAAAGTTCTTTTATTATGGATTTTAGATTTTCAAATCTTTTGAAATGCTCTAATCTGTCATAGCAGGCATTCCAATTATTTTTTCTGGTTAATTTGAACATCCCCTGTGCTTTTTCCAAATCAAAAGACATGAATATATTTGAAAAAGCTTAATTATAAATGTTTCCATTAATGAAATAATGGTATCAGTAATAGAAAGATTTAAATAATAAGAATAATAAGAATAATAATCATGAAAACTAAAGAAAATAAATCGCTGTTTTTGATGCAGTTCGGAGATACTCCACAACTACGAGTAATTGATTTTTTGATAGATAATCAGTTTTTTGATTTTCCTGTGACTGAAATTGCAAGAGGAGCAAATGTCAGCTATAACTCTCTAAAAACTTTTTTTCCTCACTTCATAATTTCCGGAATGGTTGTTAAAACCAGGAGAATTGGAAAGTCAGATTATTATAAATTGAATGTAACTCATTCTTTTGTGAGCAATTTGATAAAACTTGATTGGATTCTTGCTAAGAGAACTGCCTTGAGAGAAGATTTGATTGTAGCTTGATTCTATTAGTTAAATTTAAAACACTCTTTTATTACTTTAATTTATGCGGGCTGAGGGATTTCATCCCAATGCCCACAAATCTCAGATTTGCGGGGATGCCAGAGTGGTCAAATGGGCTTGGCTTAGGACCAAGTAGCTTAGTGCTTACACAGGTTCGAATCCTGTTCCCCGCATAAAGGATTCGAATTTCGAATACTTCAACATGTAAATGTTGGAGTTACCGCGGAACGAAGTTCTGCTAGTACCTGTTCTCCGCATATATCTTCGATATAGGAGGATTAGGATAGAATTCCCTGCACTAGACTAATTGAGTTCCTTCTATTTTTTTACCATTAATTAAATCAAAATTATTTTGATTTAAAATATCATATAAACTATATTTTGTTTTATCAAGAACTATGCGAGTACCTGAAGGAGTAACTCCAACTGGTTGGTCTGTTCCAGAAATATCTGCATAAATAAATTCATTTCTAATATAAAGATGAGTATCTTCATTACTTTGGAATATTCTTTGTATATTTCCAAATCCAAAGACGTAGCTATCTTCTTTTAGGGTGAATTGAATTGTTGAAGAGGGCACTTTGGATTCTGCACTAGCTAAATAGGTATTATCCCAGCTTTCTTCGCTCCATTTATCGGCAATAACTTTTTTTAGCTCTTCATCTGTTAAATCAGCCCAAAGTTTATTAGGAGTTATCTGGAAACCAAGTATTGATGTTGAATCTGAAGGAGTTCCTTCCGCATTGACGCAATCTCCAAAATCAATTTTGCAATCGTTATCACATATGAGCGTTCCGCTATAATCTGCTCCATAAATTTCATTGCATGTTGACATACCTATTTTAAATTCAGGATTAGCAGTATAATCACATTGCTCATTTTCGTCTATTTTATTATTACCACATGTTGCAGGAGTTGCAGGAGGCGTCGTAGCAGGAGCATTAGGAACTACTTCGGGTGTAGGTGCAACTGCGGGACTAGTGGCATCAGCAATAATTCTCTTTACTTGTGCTTCAATCAAAAGAACTTCAGCTTTCTGATTATTAAGATAAAGTTTGGAAAATATAGTCTCGGCTGTTCTCAAAACTTCGTTTGCTTTTATTAATACGTTTGTTGCTTTTTCAATAGAGGTTTTTCCTTTGACTTTGCTTACCTCTTTGGCTGATACTCTCAAATCTGCGATGTTTTTTGTTGATGCGCTTTCAGTATCAAATTCTCCGCTTGCAACGAGGTTTTGCTCGGTTGTCTGTTGGAGATTTTGAAGAGTTTCTTTTTGCAATCCTTTATTTGCATCAGTTATAGCGTTACCTACACTTCTTGTATCCAGCCAGCATATTATTTTTTTATCTCCACAATATCCTTTAGCTACAAATCTTGTGGCATCTACTGAACTTCCAGGGTTAGATGTTGCACAGACTCGGACTATTCCCCTATTGTAAATTTCAGGAGTTGCGGTTTCTTCTAAAGCAGATTGAGGATTTGTATTTGCAATTAATGAACCGACGCTTGGACTTCCGCTAACACATTCTTTTTCAGTTGTTATTTCTCCCTTTTCAATTTCGCTTTGAACATAAGAATCTTTAAGATAATTAACTGCGAAATCGGTTGAAACCTGCTTGAATCCACATTTTTCTTCTTCATTTATTCTTACACAAAGTTCTTTGTATCCATCTGGGGCAGTGAAGTCTTTTGTTTCAGATTTGAATTCCCCTTTTGTTATGAATCCAGATGTAACTTGTACAGTAGCAGGAAGATAATAAAATGATGTGCCTGTTCCACTTTTTAGATAAACTGTGTAATATGTTCCAGCATCTTTTCCTGCGAATATATGATAAAATACTTTATACTGGGCAGTTGCTGGGACTGTGGCTGTTGTGAATGTGGTTGAACTAAATGATGCATAAAATTGAGGAGGACTTTCAGGTTCGAGCAAACTCTGTATTTTCTTAGGGCTCTTAAGCGAGATAAATCCTTTGCAGAATTCTCCTCCTGCTTCTTCAACTGAACGTGCTTGGAATGCCTTTAGAGAATTTACTGCATAGCTCTCTTTGAAATAATTTATTGAGTTTTGCATGTTATCCCAAGAGGATTTTACGGTAAGATATTCTCCTCCGCCTCGTGTTCCTTGTCCGTAAGCAAGCTCGGCTAATTTTGGAAGGATGACATTTGCAACTGGGGCAACCTGTCTCCAGAAGAATTCACATTGATAGACTGAATAAACCTGGTCGCATACTCCAATCATCTGCCCCGTGTTTAGATTTTCCTGCAGACAATTTCTGTAGGATTTCATCACAGAAAGATAAGAATCTATTCCTGCTTGAATTCCAGTAAGACAGACAGGCATGGCTATTCCTTCTCTTATATTTGGAAGACATAAGAATACGCTTCCAACTATTCCTGTTTGGACTACATCAGATACAGGATATTTTCCGCCAAGGTCACATCTACTTGTAGGACAAATTACTGGGTCGCAGAGATTGAACATTAACAAACATTCTTTCGGACTCATGAAATCTGAACAAGTTGTTTCTGCAATATTTATAGCGGGCTTTCCAACTTTAATCTGCGTGCCTTGGATTGAAATTGAAGAGACTCCGCCCTTATATTGTCTTGATGCTTCGGTAAGTGAATTAATTGCTTTATTTACAAGACTCTTTGTTTCGGTCGGGGATAATCCTGGGAACATATCATAGGATTGTCCAGTTTGAAGATTAATTTGTTCGCATACATCATTTCCAAATCCAGATTGCTCAAATTCTATTACTCCTCCCTCTCCCGCGTTGCATAACCAGAAACTTGCAACTCTTCCTGAAGCATCAAATGCACCTATTCCTCCTAAAGCCGGAATAGTTTGTTTAGTTGCAGCATACCAGCCTCTTTGCGTATCAAATGGAACTATTGCAGGCATTCCTTTGTAAGGCTCGGTTTCATAATATTTAACTTCGGCAGTTCTCATAGGATTGTTATATGTTGATGAATCTGCTTTTTTTATTGCTCCGATGCCATTGAGTGACATTAACTGAGAAAGTTCTGTTCCTGTTACGACTTTATTTGTGTCGGCATTTATAGCCATTTTTGGAATATAATTTCCTGTTCCTTGTGCATCTTGCAATCCAAGAATATAAGCTCCGTTAGCAGTCATTATAGTTGAAGTTGCTGTAATATCAGAATTGGTTTTTAGTTGAGTTGATATAGCATCACTAGAAGAGATTCCAGTTAGAGGACGGACATCTGCATAACTTACACTCTTTGCAAATTCGGCTCCATAGAAAGGAGTAGCATATCCTTTTCCGGTAAGTTGCTGTGCGGAAGTGTATTTTTTCTGGAAAGCTATTTCTTCTTCAATCTGCTTGTTGATTTTGCCAAGTTCATTATTAACTCTTGTTTTTCCTTCTTCACTTAAACTGGCTTGGTTTTTATTTAATCTTAGATGAAGCCAAGTATTTCTCAATTCATCAGTTGTCATGCCAGTATTTACTTTTTGTGCAATAGGATTATCTGGAAATTCTTTTTTGATTGAATCTACATAACCTTGTCTGGCTTTAGCACTATCTACATTGTTCTCTCCCAATGAGCCCTTTTCTACTGAACTGGAATCTATGCTTTTTACATCATTGTTTAATTTATTTATCTGGGTGCTCATAAGAGAAACATCGTTATCAATTTTATCTGAATTTGAACTAAAGCAGTCATCAAGGCTTGAATATTTGCTTGATTCTTTTGCAAGTTCGTTTTTACAGAATTCTTTCCAACCGCTTTCTCCATTCATAACTTTTTGTCTTGCAAGAGCTTCACCACTTAATCCAACTAAGAAATTCTTGAAAGTAAGAGTTGCAGCTGTAGCAAAGCAGGCCCCTTTCATTCCAGTAACAACTTTTGCGAGATTGTTAGATATACCTTCCCATTTAATTATTGTTTTATTCAGTTCAGTGATTTTTTCCTGTGTTTTTACAGGAGATAATTGAATGGCTCTTTTTTCAATTCCTATTGCGACTGTGAGATTAGTTTCAGTTCGTGTATCCTTGAATG
This sequence comes from archaeon, assembly GCA_030679115.1. Lineage (GTDB taxonomy): Archaea > Nanobdellota > Nanobdellia > Pacearchaeales > GW2011-AR1 > JAUXTS01. The sequence goes on along the minus strand of JAUXTS010000009.1, from coordinate 11,700 downwards.
AAGGAATAACTCTTATTTTTGCAGATTCTGTTGTCTCTATTCTATTTATTCCAATAACGTGTCCGCAAAGAGTTTTGGATACTCTTTCAGGGTTGTCAAGAAGAAGCTCAACTCCAAAAAGAGTTCCTGCTTCTTCACAGTTTGTATCAAGAACAACTTTATTTGTATCAAGAGTTTTTATTATAATATATTTTTCAATATCTCTTCCAGCACTATCTTTTATAAAGAATGTTTTTTTAGTTCCAATAACAAGTTTTTCTATTTGTGAATCAATTGATAGATAAGCTGCAGGCTGTTCTTTAGGCTGAACAAACCCAGCAAGTCTTATAGATTTGAAAGAGTTGCTTATCTCAATGCTGTAAACTGCATTTGAATCGTCTGTTTTTCCAATTTCGTCCAGTCTGGCTTGATACCCTTTGGAATTTATTAGTTGGGAATCTGGATAAGTTTCCATGAATTTTTTTATTAATCTTGATTCGGTTGAAGTTTTTCCATAACTTCTTGCGAAATCAATTGCTTCAGATAGTGCAGTTTCTCCATATCTTGGAAGTTCCTTCGCATCGTTTTCTCTTTCCTGCGGATAATCTATAACTTTTTCATAGGATTCTATTGTTTCATTAAACTTTATATCCAAATCAGTTCCGAAATTTTTATCTGTGATTAATCCAGTAGTTGCCGACTTTAAGGATAGAGTAAATCTTTCAGAACTTAATCCTGTTCGGGAGCATCTCAGTGTTACATTTCCAGTTGAACCATCAGCAGAAGCAATTATACTTTCTACTCTGCAATTATCGTTTAGGAATGTGCTTCCTGAATAAACATCTACTGTGTCTGTTCCGTCTCCGCTTCTTATTTCTAATTTAGCCCGTGTTTGTGCAACAGTTGTATCTACAAATTGCAATTGCAGAGCGGCTCTGCAATACATTCCTGGGAGATATAAATCACTTGAAGTTTCTCCTCTCTTTATTTTTTGAGTTGATATTTTTCTGTCTTGATAATAAACTGAAACAACAGCATAATCTTTTTCTACACTTTCGGCTCGTATTGAATAAGCTCCTCCCCAGAACGATTGCTTTGCTTTTTCTTTATTCCATTGTTCATCAGTCATTGGCTCAAGAATGAAATCACTTCTTCCAATTCCAAATGCATTTTTTGCATCATAGCTTATTTGTGCGCTGAGAGTGACATTTACAAAATCAGGAAGGGAACTTTCTTTTTCATTTTTCTTTAATATTACTACAACATAACCTATATTATTAGTCAGTGGGCTTCCGAGAAGAATATCATTTGTTCTTAGTGCAGCTTTTGCTGGATGGAATCCTGTTCCAGCTATTTCTTTAGGATAGTTTCCGGTGAATCTTATATTGCTTATCTCTTGAACATTTATCAAAGGATTAATCTGCAGAGCCATAACTTGGCAGAAAACCGGAACATTTTGCTCGGCAAGCAAATCACTTCTTACAACAGCCGGCTGACATCCTCCTGGAGCTATCTGCAATAAAATATCCTGTCTTGAAGTGCAGCTTTCTTTATTTGCTTCATCCATTTGAGGCCAATATGTTGATAATCTCCCTTCCGGAGCATAATATCCAAGACTTGACATTTTCTGATAATTTACAAAACTTGTGCTTTGAGCAGGAGTAAATGTTGCAGCTGCTGCATAAGATAATAGGAAAACAAATACAAATAAGAAAATTAAACTTTTTTTCATATAGTTACTCCTTTCATGCTGAATAGTTCATAATTGTTTGCGAGTTCTTCAAGTGTTTTTGGAACTGGGAGCGAATCAACGCTTAATTCTAATCTTCCTTTTTCTAAATCTTCAGGCAGAAGATATACTTCACTGGCTCCTCCGCCAAGCAGGGCATATTCTATCTTTGTGGAAGGAACACTTATATCAAAGCATTTTTCTTCTGTTCCGCCGAATAATCCTGCGAGTCCGCCTTTAGCTACAGATACACATTGTCTTTTTGTTGTTGCAGGAATAGTTATACTTGAATTTCCATAAACATAGACGGTGATATTATAGAGTCCTTCAGATAATTTTACTTTTGAAGAACCTGGAAGCACGGCACTTGTGGATTTTGCTCCTTCAAACGTTATTACTGCATTATCTTTCAAGAATTTTCCTCCAACGCTAAGCGCTAATTCAACTTCATATTCCCTATCTAAAAATATTTCAGCAAGTGTTTCCGAATTGCTTGAAAATAATTGTTTTTTCTCTGTAAATCCGTTTGCTCTTGCTAAAATATAGCCATTAAGACAGGATGGGACTTTTTCGCGAAGTTCACCATTCTTTGTTTGTCCAATTGAACATTCTTGAGTAAAGCAGATATAACTTAAGTTAGCATTTAGAGGGTTAAGTGTGCTATCATAAACTTTCACATTAATATCTTGAGTATTAAATTGGCAGATATCAGTTGTTTCTTCAATTTCTGCTTTTACAGCCATTCCTTCCCGAGGCAGATTCTTATCCACTATCGCAATTACTGGGAATTGGAATATTTCTTCACTATTGTATATTTGAATCATTACAGGGAAAGTAACATCGTAGACAAAATGATATGGAGAATAACAGAATCCCATTATTCCCAAACCTTCGCTGTTTCCTACGGGCTCGGCTATCATCAAATCTCCATTATCTCCCGCAATTTCAATTTTAGTAGGCCAATCTTTTGAATAAATCATATTTATTGATTCATCAACTTTTTGATTCACTACAAAATATTCCTGTTTTTTATTTGCCAGAGAATAATAATCTCCATCTAATTTTATTGTCCCTATATTTGCCACTAATCCATCTTTTATTGTATCTGCAACTTCTCTTGTCTGCCAGATTTTTGGAGCACAGCTTATATCTACTCCATCTACAGGAGCATATAAGTTAAGAACATCTACGGCATATTTTTCAAGGAAAGCCTCTGATTTTTCTTTATTATAAATCTGCTTTGCCAAATTATAGAATTTGCCGAATTTACTTGTTATCGCAACATCATGATTGCTTTTCGTTGCAGAAGATTCTCCCAATGATGCAGAAACTCGGGCATTAACATTTATGTCTACTTGTGTTTCTTTAATTGATACTATAACTTCAGGTTCTGCAAATTCTATCATATAGCCTCGAGCATAAAATTGTTCAAAGTTATTGCAATCTCTTATATTTTCTTCAACATATCTTGCTATTTCTTGTTCTATTTGAATTTGAGAAGGCATTTGTTCTTTTATTAATCCATTTCCAGTAATATAAAACCAATAAGGCACTCCAAATCCCAAGAAGTTCAATTGCGATGAGGAAGGAGCATATTCACTTCCCGGAAGGAAAGGCTGTGAATAGACATAGCCTCCTTGCGTTCCTGCAATTTGAAGAGCAGTTTTTGCCTTGTCTTCTATACAGGAACTATAAGAATCATATATTGGCTGGAATTCGCTTGAAATTCCTCCTTGAAATATAGCTCCTCTTACCAAGAAATATGTTGCAATCATTGCCACGATTACTAAAGCGACTATGATAATCATTGTCAATTGCCCTCGTTTATTCATTTTTTATCCCTCGTTTCTGTTTTTTTCTTTATCAAAGAAATAATTTCGCTATTTATATCGTTGTCTATTGAATTCTTAAATTTCTCCCAAAGCTTCTCGTCTTCTATCAACAGCAGGTATTTTTTCATTTTCCTCTCTTTCTTGTGCTGTTTATTATTTCAGGCAATATATAAATCTTTCTTATTAACTTAGTAAGTTAGTTAGTTACTAAGTGAATGGTTATGAGAGAAATTAGTTATACAATAATTAAAAATAATTTTAACAATTTTTAAGGAAGTTGAACCCACAAGAAACCATTGGTTTCTTAGGGAAAGCCTCCAGAGGGATTCGAACCCTCGACCCACAGTTCGTTTGAATACAGTCTGCATCAAACGCTTGCGATGCAATCGCATTGTACAAAACTGTTGCTCTACCACTGAGCTATGGAGGCAGTTATAACTTCTATATTGTTTAATGATTTAAAAAGTCTTTTATACCCTAATTACAATCAAAATTTAAGGTCCCATAGTATAGTGGTAGAACGCATCCTTGACGTGGATGAGGTCCCAGTCCGATTCTGGGTGGGACCATTCTAAAATAAAAAAATAAAAATTAAAAAAGATATTATCTATCTTTATCTCTTCTGTTTCTTCCAGCATTCTAAACAAAAGACGTCTCTTCCAGGTTTAGGTTCAAATGGAACTTCACAGTCTTTCTTGCATGCACTGCAAACTGCTTTATGCTTCTGTGTAGAACCAAATCTTCTGCCATCATTTTCTGCCATATTTTTTTCCTCCGCTTGTAATAAATAAAAGTAATTTCCTTCTAAATATTAAAAATAATCAATTTTATAGTATTATAAACTTATGTATCATTCAATTTTTCCATTACCTATTAATCCAGATTTGTAATTTTTCCAATGTCTGCATACAGTTCCAACAAATCCTGCGGCAGGATAAACAATTGCAGGAACTATATAATATGGGATATCTGTTAGTTTAAGCAAGGTATAATGTCCTCCTACTTTCAATATTCCAGCAATCCAAGCTCCATGAAAATTAGATTTTGCTAAAGAATTTAAATCTTTTTTCCAATTCTTTTCTCCTTTGTCATATTCTGAATTATGAATAAAGAAATAAGTTGTAATATTTCCAATTGCAAATCCTGTCATTTTTGCTCCAAGTGTAAATGCAACATTTAATTCATCAGAAACTTCTGCTTCCTTAAGTCCAATAGTTGCTAAAGTTGCAGCACTTATTCCACAGATAAATCCCCCTATATCTGCAGAAGCATATTTCAGATTTTTCTTATCAGTTAAAATTTTAATTAATCCTTTAAATTTATCCATTAAAAAACAGAAAAATCCGTGCTTAAAAATATATCCTTATAGCTTTATCTTATCGGCAAACTGCCCAATAACTGGAATTGGCTTCATTTCTCCACTTAAAGAATATATAATCCCAATTACCCAAAGAATTACCCAAGCAACCCACAATATCGGGGATAGAACTAATCCAATAAATGGAACTATCGTTTCTACAAATACCCATACAATTAATGACGCAATAAATAGAATTAATCCTTGTTTTCCATAATACATTACATATTCATTGTCTTTTTTCAGAGCGTAAGCAATAACAAATCCAATTATAGTAAGAAGAACTGCAAGAAATGCGAATAATTTTGAATCGTCAGTTTTTTTAACTGGTTCTTTAATCTTGTTTTTAACTGCTTTTTTAGCCATATATTAATTAGTTGAAATACCTATAAAAACCTTTATGTTACTTTAATTATTTCTTCTTAGGATTATTAGATTCAGTATAATCTTCTTTCATAAGTCTGAAAAGAGGATTATCTGTTCCTATTATTAATCTTGTATCTCCTTCAAGAGATTTACCTTGATACAATAAAGCAGTTCTCCAAAGATTATAGAAATTTGGGTCTATATTAAATCCTCTGAAATTTTTCATTTCTCCAGTTTTTTCATCTTTTTCTTGAAATCCATTTGCAAAAATTTCAGTAGCTTCAGCATCTGCAAGTCCTCTAATCTCTCCAGCTTTTTTTTGTGCAACTGTTATGATTTGAGCTTTATCTCTATCTTTTTCTCCCATTATTCTATCATATTGCCCCTTTGCTTCAGAAGAATATCTTTCAGCTATACGTAATCTTTCTGATTCCATTCTTTTTTCGACATTGGTTTTTACATCATCAATATATATAATTCCCTGCATAAAATTTTCACCTATGGTTATTCCTTGTGCATTCAATTCAGGTAAAGAATTTTGCGTGATTAAATTAAGAATTCCTTTTCTTCCTGCAATAACATTTCCAACTTTAACTGTTTCTCCGAGTTCTTGGTCAAGAACTTCCATAGGTCGATTATCTATTCTTACTGCGTCGATTAAAGAATGGGATGTAATTTCATCTCTAACTTTTCCATCTACTACCGTATTTAAAGAATTTATAGCCCTATCTTCAGTTCCAAGTTCATTAATATATTTTAAAGGATCTATTACTTTCCAAGGGGCAGCAATATCTGCCCAGATATATGTTTTTTCTGATGTAGCTATTTGTTCAGGATAACCATTCCATGGAAGATATCTTCTATCAATTTTTGTAACTGTTTGTATTGGCCAAGGCAATTTGAAGTATAATCCTGCTCCTTCACTAACAGATAAACCTTCTTTATCATATTCTTCTCTTAAAGTAGATACTCTTTTTTTATCTTCTTCTGAAAAATTAAGTATCGCTTTACGGGGTGCACCAAAAGTTTTTACAATAGCATGTTCTGTTTGATTTACAGTATAAGGTATAGATAATCCTAGCCAAGTTGCTGCAGTAAGTCCCAATAATCCTATTAATCCTTTAATTGTAGGTTTCATTTTGCTGTTCCCCCAATACTTCTTTGATCAATATCTAATTTCATAAGAAGACCACTTTCAAGACCTCTTTGTTCAATTATCCATTTTTCTTTCATCTTAGGTAATAAATCAGTCATTGCTTCAAAATAAATTCTTTGTCGGGTTATTGCAGGATTTTTTAGATATGCCTCATAAGTTTGAGAAAATTGTGCTACTTCTGCTCTTGCACCATTAACTCTCTGAAGTCTATATGCTTCTGCTTGAGCAATAAGCTGTTGAGCAGTACCCTGGGCTTGCGGAACAATAGAGTTATATTCTTTTTTTGCGTTATTTATAGCAGTTTCTTTATCTTGAATAGCTTTATTTACTGCATTGAAAGAACTTCTTACATTTTTTGGAGGATTTACGCTTTGAAATATAACATTTCTTATAGATAATCCTGTATGATAATCTTGCATAGATTTTTGAAGCATATCTCTGGCTTTGATGGTATATTCTGTACGCTTCATGTTCATAGCTTCATCAATACTTCCATTTCCTATAAGTTCTCGAACATGAGATGCATGGGCAATTCTAAGCAATTCTTCAGGATTTTTAACTGAGAATAAATAAGAAACTGGATTTTCTATTTGATATTGAACTGAAGATTCTACATCTGCGATATTTAAATCGCCAGTAAGCATTATATATTCGTTTTGTAAGTCTTTTGTATCTCCTTTAAATTGATTTCCTCCTTCAGATCTAAATCCAAATTCTTGAGTCATTATAGTTGTAACAGGGATAGTAGTTTTTTTCTCAATTCCAAAAGGAATTTTTACATGAAGTCCAGGATTTTCTGTTCTGACATATTCTCCAAATCTTTGAACAACTGCCTTCGAGTTATTTGGTACAATATAGAATGAAGTAAATGCTCCAATTGCTAAAGTTAAACCAAGAAGACTGAATTTAGCAATTTTTTTTGCTCTATTAAATATTTTAGTTTGCTCGAGATTAGCATACGAATTCTCTTGACTCATAATAATTTCTAAATAATAATCTATTTAAATGTTACCATTTTAAAATTACTACTTATTCATCAGCAAAGTCTGCTTTTTTGCTGGATACAAAGAGTTCTGCAACTTCTGAATTTAGGTTTACAAGCTGTCCTGCTGAATATGGGCCAGTTATATTGCCGAACATATCAACAAATTGCTCTATATTTTGATTAAATATAACCATCTTATATTTTGATTTCTCCTGCTCTTTTTTTCCATTTATTAAATTAGTCAATTCTTTATTATTTTCTTCAAAAGACTTAACTAAAATATCAAATATTTCTTTTTCAAAAGAAAGCAAGTTTTCAAAGTCTCTTTTCATTATTCCTGTTTCCGTGGCTACAAAAGTGAGATTCAATATCTTTTTCTTTCTAAGCCTCATTAATTCTCTGAATAAAGAAATTGAATTCTCAAGCTGTTTTTTTGCCTTGATTGAGGATTCTGCAAAAAAATCGCTTTCATTCATCGCTAAATCTCTTTGTTCTTTTAAAAACACTGAAACATCTTCAAGAAAATTTTTTGGTAATTGCTGAAGAACTTCATTATATTTTTCTTTTCTTACTATATCATATACCTCGTTGTAAGTTATCATAAAAAAATTAACTGCAGGGTGTTTATAAAAATGATTATACTCCTTCAATTGCCGTCAAAAACAATTATATATGCCAAAATATATGAAATAAATAAGATGACAAAGCTGAAAATTTATATATTTAGACACGGACAAACTACTTATAATAGAGATCTAAGATTTACTGGCTTTCATAACCCAGGACTTACAAAATTAGGGATAAAACAAGCTGAAAAGATTAGTAAAAAACTAAAAAACAAAAAATTTCAGATTGCTTTCTATACTCATCTAAAAAGATCAAAACAAACATTGAAAGAAATTCTAAAATATCATCCTGAATGCACCAAACTCGTCAAAGATGACCGAATAATTGAAAGAAATTATGGTAAATTAAACGGCTCAACTCATTCTGCATTTATAAAAAAAATTGGTAAAAAACTTTACAATTTAGAAGTTCATGGAGACACGGTATCTGACTTGTCCCCAGAAGGTAAAAAAGAAGTTGAAAAATTTTTAGGCGAACAGGAATATAATCTCATACATCGAGGATACCATGTCTCCCCCCCAGGAGGAGAATCTTTTGCAATGGTCGAAATTCGCGTAAAATCCTTCATCAAAGACTTGATAAAAATGATGAAAAAGCAAAAAGTAAATGTAGCAATCTCAGCCCATGGAAATTCAATCAGATTATTCAGAAAAATAATGGAAAAATCGTCGATATCTGAGACAGTTTCGTGGGTTATACCTTATGACGACTATTATGAATATACAATAGGCTGACACACTTTTTATAAACTCTTTTTCCCATGTATTTTCATGTTTGATGCATTAAAGAAGAAATTCAGCTCGTGGTTTTCAGATAAGAAAGAAGAAAAGAAGAAAACTTCAAAGAAAGCTGGAAAAAATGAAAAGAAAGAGAAGAAAGAATCCAAAATTGTAAAGGAAAAAGTAAAAAAAGAGAAGATTAAAAAGACTTCAGAAGAAAAGATTGAGGAATCTATAGGGGAAGAGATTGAAGAATCTGTTAAAGAGGAAGAATCAGAAGAGCCTGAAGAAAAAAAAGGATTTTTTTCTAAGTTAATGGGAAAAATATCTTCTTCTACAGCAACGATGAATCAGGAGAATATTGATGGAATATTCTCCGAGATTGAAATAACTCTTTTGGAAAATAATGTTGCTTTAGAAGTTGTAGACAAGATAAAAGAAAATCTCATAAAAGATTTATTGGGAATTGAAGTCAAAAAAGATAAGATAGAAAAAACAATTTTTGACAGCTTAAAGAAATCGATATTGGAAGTTTTAATAGAGCCCCCCAATCTGATTGAAAATATAAACAAAAAAATTGGGCCATATACTATAATATTTTTCGGCATAAATGGCTCGGGAAAAACAACTTCAATTGCTAAATTGGCAAATTTATTGAAAAAGTCTGGAATATCGTGCGTGCTTGCCGCAGCAGATACATTCAGGGCAGCTTCAATTGAACAGTTAGAGAAGCATGCAGATAATCTTGGATTGCCTATAATAAAGCATACTTATGGCTCAGATCCTGCGGCTGTGGCTTTTGATGCAAAGAAATATGCAGAAGCGCATAAGATAAAAGTAGTTCTTATTGATACGGCTGGAAGAATGTATACTAAACAAAATTTAATCAAAGAAATGGAAAAAATAATCCGCATTTCAAAGCCGGATTTGAAGATTTTTGTAGGAGAATCTATTACTGGCAATGATGCAGTTGAACAGGCAAAAACATTCAATGAAGCAGTCGGGATAGATGGGATTATTCTTACAAAAGCAGATGTTGATGAGAAAGCAGGAACAATATTATCTGTAAGTTATGTGACTCAAAAACCAATTTATTTTCTCGGAACGGGGCAGGAATATTCTGATTTTACTCCTTTTACTAAAGACAGTGTTTTGAAGAATTTGGGGCTGGATTAACAAGCATTTTTAAACCTTCTAAAAAATTGATTTTTATGGAAATATTAGAACAGAAAATCAGAGAATTAGATATTCATGGAAGAAAGATATCTGAAATAGCAACAGCTGCAGCTTATATTTTCAATAAATCTTATAACTCTTGCCGCAATATATTGGGCGCTAAAAGAAAAGGTTTTGATTCTTATTCTGAATATAGAGAATTTTTAGCTAAAAATAAGGGGCATGATTCTATTTATGAAGAAACTGCTAAGAATGCTGGATTTGATGATTGGAGCAGATATATAAAATATTTAGGATTGAGAAAAGAACAAAGAAGAATAAGATATTCATCTAATAATCAAAGACGATTTGAAAAATCTTTAGTTTGTTTACCTGAAGAAAAACTTGATGAAATTAGTAATTCAGTAAAATTTAATGAAACAGCAGAAGCTAACTTTTTATACAGAGCATTAAATGCTCTTTCTAAAAGAGAATTTCATATAATTTCAGAAGTTTTTTTGAAAGGCAAAACTGAAACAGAGATTGGAAAGCAATCCAAAGTTACCCCACAGAGAATCCAGATAATAAAAAGAAGAGCTATGGGAAAATTGGCTTATTTTTATTCTTTAAGTAAATTCTGGGATTAAATTCCCAAGTTATATTCGGTAAAAATTCTTCTAAGATATCCTGTATCTTTTTCTTTTTGAGCTACAATTTCTTTATATTCTTCTGCATTATAGCAATTACAATTTTCTTTGATTCCGCAATGACTTTCTTTTGCTATTGGGCAGATTTTACAACTAACTTTTTCAAAATCTATCTTTCCATCTTCACAAATTTTCATTACAAAAGAATCCAATCTATCGCCGAATTTTTTCCTTAAAGCAGTACTTATAAATTCACCCATATTATTCATCATCTGTCCATGCCCCCCAACTGCGAAATAAGTGTGCATGCTATTTTCGTCTTCTTTTTCGTTCAAATTTTCTTTTAATTCACCATATGAAATTCTGCCTTCTAACCATCTTCCTAGGCCGACAATGTGCCTGCCTGAAGTATTCATGCTTGTAGAAGTGAAATATCCTCTTCTCATATAGGCATATTCTTCCCAATCTTTCATAAGGGAGATAACGTCAGTTTTGGAATTTTTTGGATTTCTTTTTTCGCTTAAGAATTTTTCTTCTTTTTTAATTAATTTATCAAATGCTTCGCGGATTTTATCATCCTGACATAGATCATTCAATGCATCTGACATTTTTATTTAAAACAAATTCCCTTTATATGGATTATTATACTCAAATAGATAAACCACAACTTTATTAATCCTTCAAAGACTTCCTTTTTTATGCTATTATCAAAGCTTTCAGAGGTATTAAAGAAAACTACTGACAAAATAGCCAATGCTATTTTTCTTGATAAAAAGATTGTTGATTCAGTAGTCAAGGATTTGCAGAGAGCATTAATAGAAGCAGACGTTAATGTTTCTCTTGTTTTGGAAATTACAAAAAAGATAAAACAAACTGCATTAGACGAAAGAATAAAAGATGTGGAGAAGAAAGAGCATATAATTAAACTTCTTCATGACGAACTTATAAAAATTCTTGGGGAGAAAAGAGAAATCGTTCTTCAGAAGCACAATGTCTTTTTAATGGTCGGATTGTATGGCTCGGGAAAAACTTCGACGATAGGAAAATTAGCTTCTTATTATGCAAAGCGCGGGCATAAAGTCTGTGCAATAGGATTAGACGTTCATCGTCCAGCAGCTCCAGAACAGCTTAAGCAGATTTGTGATAGC
>JAUXTS010000050.1 GCA_030679115.1 archaeon | reverse complement strand
TCGATGGAATAAAAAGCATAAAAGATAATGATGGTAACTTTGAAAAAAGCAGTTGTGAAGTAACAGTTAATGGATTAAAAGAAAATGTTAAAGATAGTATTCAGATAATTGTTGCTCCAAAACTTCAAGAAAAATCAATTTGCCTATAAACATTCTAAATAAAAAATAAAAGAATTAAAGATTTGCTAAATCTTTATCCATATCATCTAATGCAGAATCAATACCTGCTGTATCATCAGCTGTAGCTGCATCCAAACTAGCCATATCCTTGTCAATAGACGTTGCATCAGCTGCATCTTGAGCAGGAGCTGCAGGTTGTTTAGCATCTATAGCCACATCTGCCTTCTTGCCAGAACATCCAACAAGTAAAACAGCAACTAATAAAATACTTAAAATCATTAATACTTTCTTCATAAACATCCCCCCATATCTTTAATATTTTAAGTATAATTTCCTATATAAATATAACTAAAAAGAAAAATATGTCCTTCCAGGTGACATATGTCACTAGGACATATATCTAAGCTTTTTTCATATTTTCTATGAAAAAAGAAGAAATAAGAAAAGAATTCTTTAAGCTTAAGCTCAAAGGACATTCCTATACCCAATGTAGGAAAATATTACAAGCCACCTTAAATTATGAGGTAACTACAAGAACCCTAAAAAGATGGAATAAAAGACTTGAGAAAACTGATTGGAATTTAAAAGACAATTCCAAAGCACCCAATATTATCCATACAAAAATAACCCCTGAATTAACAGCCAAAATAATTCACATAAGAAAAAGGACTGGTTGGGGAGAGCACAAGATTATTGCTTTTTACCCTCGCCTCAATGTTTCTCACGCCACCATTTATACAATTCTTAATAACAATAATCTTACAAATCCATCAGAAAATAGAAGAAAGCGGATAAAATATATTCGGTGGCAGAGGAAACATCCCAATTCGCTTTGGCAAATGGATACTTCAGATCAAAAAATTGAAGGCAAATATTGTTTTGCAGTCATAGATGACTGCTCAAGATATTGTGTAGGGTTATTTGCTTTGAATAACACATCTACCAAAATCATAACTCATCTTTTAGATAAATTGATTGTTATTCATGGAAAGCCTAGAGAGATTTTAACAGATAATGGGGCTGTGTTTGGTTTGAGAAGCACACATAGTCAATTTGATAGATGGTGTCGTAGGCGAGGAATTAAACATATTAGAACAGCAGTCCACAGCCCCACAACATCGGGCAAAATAGAAAGATTCTTTCAAACTTTGGATAGAGAACTAAAATTCTGCAAGGAGGATTCTGAATATTTCAGAATGAGATATAATCATTTTAGGCCGCATACCAGCCTAAAAGAAAAGTCCCCTGCAGAAGTTTATTTTGATTTTTCTAACCTATTTTAGGGGTGGTGACAAATGTCATTAGGAAACACAGTATCTGTATTAAATCATCTAAAGGAAAAATGTTTGGAAAAAGTGGAATATGTCAATAAAAGTAAAGGTTTGTACATCCTTGCAGGAAACAAATTAGATTCTGTAAAAAGAAAACTCGATGGAATAGTTAAGGATATCTCAGATACAAATATTATTTTTAAACCCGGAAGTTGTAATAATACTGGATTATACTCCCAAATAATAACAGATGTATCTAATTGTGTTGCATTTATTAATCAGAGACGTTCAAATTCTTTAAAGGAAAAAATAAGTTATTCAGACAGGGCTCTTTGTTCAGCAGCAATATACAAGTCAGTATCTGAAAATAAACCAGCAACAATATTCTCTGCAGATCGTCATATGGTCATGTTAATTACTTATTTCCATTCAACTCCAGTTAAAGGTATTGATGTAAATCTTGTATTCCCTAATCTTGTTAGAGGCGATTGCGAATATTTCAATTATAAGAATTAAAACTTTTCTAAATGCTTATTTATAAATTCCGGATTTTTAAGCAAAAAGCTTATATATACATAACATATACAATGAGTATATGGCTACAGAATTAATAACATTCAAAATGGATGGAAAGTTATTGAAAGAGGTTGATGAAACTGCAAGATACGCAGGTTTCCAGAATAGAACTGAATTTATCCGAGCTTCCTTAAGGGAAAAGGTAGATGAAGTAAAATTAAGAAAAGCAATGCTTGAAATCCTGCCATTAAAGGGTGCTTCTAAAAAGAAAACAACTGATGAAGAATACGAAAGAATAAGAGAAATGGCTGCACACGAATTGTGGGAGAAATCTAAATTTCTTCAGGCTTTAAAGAGGGGCTAATATCCTTTAATTTTAAAAAATGTTTATCTCTTGCTATAAGAATAAGATTATGGTTTCTTGCAATAATTGCATGTATAACATCACCTAAAGGAATATTTCTATTTTTTGAAATTTCAGATGCTTCTTTATATTCATCCTCTTTAACAATGATGCCGTCTATTAATTTTTCAAACAACTTTACCATGCCATTCATTTTTTCAACAGAATAATAACTGCTTAATTCTTTTATTAAAAGGTCAGTTATTACAATTCTCGCCTTTTTTG
>JAUXTS010000048.1 GCA_030679115.1 archaeon | reverse complement strand
CTGCAATGAAAAGCTGATTATATGGAATTTATCGACGGAGAATAATGTTTATCAAAGAGAAAATTGTGTATTTATAGAAGGAGATTTGAAAGCAGTGGATGCTTTCATTTATAAGATTTTTGAATAATGAACTACGGAAATGTTTAAAACCTAAAAAATCAAAAGATAAATATGAAAAAAGAAAAAAATAAGGATAAAATAATGAAAGAGAAAAAACAGGAAGAAAAACCTAAAAAGAAAGATGGAAATAGAGAAATAATATGGGTTCTTGTAGTTATGGGTGTGCTTATACTTTCTATTGTTGTTACTTATTCTTTAATTCAAAGCATGAAAACTTTTTCCAGTGATGGATTGACATTTACAAAAGAGAAGCATGGGAATATTATATTTTACCATTATTATTATTCTTTTGAAAAAGCCGGGCAGGTTTATACAAATAATGTATATTTAAGAAATGACCCAAGAGAAAATGAAGTTCCTATAACTGGAAATGGAATATTCTTTTATCAGGGAAAAGCGAATTATCTTAGCATTAACAGCACAAATCTCGGGGAATGTCCTGATGCATCTATAGCAGTAAGCGAACTTACAAAATTATTTACCAATAATTTAATGGAAGTAAGGCCCGCTACATTAGATAAAACAGAAGCGCAAGAGAAAGATATTAGATATGCAAGCTGTGCAACAGAGAAAGATAGTGTTGTAGTGGAAGTATTTGAAGGAGAAGAAACAAAGATAACGAGCAACGGATATTGCTATAAGATAGAAGTTGCAAACTGCGAGATTCTGAAGGCTACTGAAAAGTTCATTGTTCAATCTATTGTAGATGCTAAAATTGCTCCTAAAACAATTTGATTAATCTCTGAATGTCAGTATAGATGGGGATTTCTTTTATTCTGAATATGGCTATAGAAGAGAACCATATTCCGATAACCATCAGAGTGCTGACAATATACCAGACAAATCTATGAGTTATGCTGAAATATTCAAAGCCAGAAGCAAATAGCATGGAAAAGACTAATATTCTTATAATATTCAACGCGAGGAATGCTAACAAAACGAAAGAGATGCTTTTTATCCGTGTTTTAAGAGGCATTGGAGTTGAAAGATTAAGCAAAATAAGAAGATAATAAGCAGAGCCGGCTATGCACGCTGTAATGAGAGATATTGCACTGGTTTCGAATACAATTAAGCCCCCATTGAGCAGAAAAACTGGACTATAAAAGAGCTTTAAGATAAAGAAAACAGGAAAGATTGTTATTGGAGTTGTTATTGTATAAATTATCTTTAGATTGAATAAAACAAGTATTAATAGAATAAAATACCTTATGAAAATGAATTTAATCTTGGTTAGTTTCATTCAAAGATATAATAAAGAAAGTTAATAAATTAATGTCTTGCAAGTTTTATTGCAACTACTATAATCAAGATTATCAATACTAAATTGATAAGTCCAATTATCCAGAACATTGAATTGCTTCTTATTGAAGCAGGCAATATTGAAGAAAGGAATGAGTCCTTTTCCAAGTTTACTGCAACTTCTCTTGATTCTACAGCTGTTCCTGAAGTTACTTCAACATCGAAAGTCTGTTCTCCAGAATCTGCATTTTCATCTACAGTGAATGTAAGAGTTACTTCTTTGCTTGCTCCAGGTGCAAGTGTGAATATCTTTTCAGATACTGAATCCAAGTCTGCCCAAGATTCATAATTTGCAGCATCTACAACGAATGTTTTATCAGTTGTCTGAAGATTGCTGATTGTTGATTTTATCTTCAATTGCTCTCCAACAAGTGCTTTTTCTGAAAGCATTGAAGCAGTTATTGAAACAAGAGTGTTGCTAGTTGAACATCCGAATACTTTGAGAGCAATTTTGTAGGATTCGTCCAATCCTCCTCTGTAAACTCCCTTATTATAATCATATTCTGCATCTATTTCAATTGAATAAGTTTTGTCTGCAAGTCCAGATGGAACAACGAATGAATAGCTAGGAGTAATGCTGTCTCCCATATCAAGATTGCTTGTTTCTTCAGCATTTGAGAATTTCAAATCCTTGCTGAAAACAGAAACATTAACTTTATCCTGGTCTTCATCGCCTACATTATATGCTCTGAAACTTAGAGTTACTGTATCTCCGCATGTTGCTTCAGTAGGGCTTAAAAGAATATTGTCAAAAGCAATGAATTTGCCTTCATCGTCTTCTTTTTCTACATCTACTGTTTGAGATATATCATCGTCGCAATCTACATCTTCTCCAGTTTTATCGCTGTAAGCTTTTATTGCTAAAGTGTAAGTATCTTCCTTCATGTCTGCTGGAATCTGGAATTCGAATGTTACTGTGTCGTCATCGCCTGAATCCAAACTGCCATAATCATTTTTTTCATCGCCTGAACTTGAGAATGTCAATTCTCCAGTCTTTTTCTTTCCAGTGCTGTCGTATAAACCCATTTCTACATAAATATCCTTCAAATCATCGTCGCCAGTGTTTTCAAAATCTACATCTATAGTTATTGTGTCAAGAGGCTTCCAAGTTTCGTCATCTGCGCCGTCACTTGATATGTCAATTCCTGAAACAGAAATATTATTTCCTGCCTGTCCATTTGAGCAGAATCCTCTTACAAATTTCAATTGTGCAGTGCTGTTTGATAATTCGCCTGTTGCAGTAATAGTTACGGCATATGTTCCTAATTTAAAATCATCCAATGCACCGACTGTTGGTGTTAATGTGAAAACAACATTCTGTGGCAATGTGCTGTTTAAATTGTTTATTGGACCTGATGCAGGAGAGATAACTGCCTGACTTGTTCCGTCAGATATTGTAACTGAAGATAATAGGTATGTAACATCTTCCAAAGCAGTAGAATTTGTGTTTGTAAATGTTGCAGTAGTTGTAGTATCGCCTATAGAAAATGCAACTGGAGTGCTGACGCTTACTGCACTTGCGAAGCTAACCAAGAAAAATACTGATAAAATTGCAAACAAAGTTGTATTGAATTTCATTTTGTGTTGTAACTCTCCAATTACTATATTATTTAAATGTTTCGTTTTTGGATTTTTTATCGTGGCTGAGCAAATCAAAAAAACTATGACATTCTAGTTTTTTGGATGCTCAAGGAACAAAGCATCAAGTTCCTTGACATCAGAAAACTTTATATAAATGGCTTGTGAACTGAATTTGATAAAAAGATGGTAATTAGAGCTAGGGAGAATCTTGTTGGGGCATGGGCGTTTCTTGTAGGGGTAATTTTGGCTATTCTTGTCGGACTTTTTGCAGGAAAAAATCTTAATCCAGTTATCTTATATATATTAGCAGGACTTGGGATAGTTGTGGGATATTTTGTATCTGAAAAAGATGTCCAGACATTCTTGTTTGCTTCGGTTTCTCTTGTGCTTGTAACATATGCAGGTGTTCAGGGGTTGGTTTTAAGCGCGGCACTTAGCGGTATTAATATAGGAAATATATTGTCTGCTATGATGGGGGCTTTGCTTGTGCTGTTCGTGCCTGCTACTATTATAGTGGCTTTGAAGACGGTATTTTCTATAGCTAAGAGTTAATCCTATATTATAATATAAGAGATAGAGTTGATAATAGTAAAACATTGATAAACTGATATTATTAATTATGTGCTAATTGAATAGATTGACTACCAATTTTAAATGCAATCTAATAGAATAGAACTTTTAATTAATATTTCTCGTTGATGAAATCAGCCTTGTTGCTCTTTGCAGTAGGAACCTTATGGATTTCTGCAAATTGAGGAGTAGCTATAATCATGTTTTCTCCAAAACCTGCAATAGATCCTTCAAGAGCATCTACTGTTTTCTTTATCTTTGAAACTGCTCTCTTCAATTCAATTACATCTTTCTGCCTTAAAGCTTTGATATCAATTATTGCAATTGTATATCCTTCTCTTAGAAAATTAAGAACTTCATTAACATCGTCGAATTCTTTTAGTATGAAAGGCTTTACTGCAACTTTGCTTTCTTTTTGTTCATTAGCTCCCAAATCAATCTCAACATATTCGTCAGATGACTCTTCTCTGCCCAACAACTTTTTTAAACTGAATGCCATAATAATATTTTAAATAGATTAGTATATAAATATTGCTGTTCTGAATTATTTATTAAGAAGAATTACTTTTTTCCAATAGATTTTTGAATTTCGGACTGGAGAACTGAAGATTTTTCTTCTATTGACTTTTCCTGCTTCTCCAAAGATTGAATTCTGAGATTTATTATTTTTTTCTGCTCTTCCAAATCTTTTATTAGTTTATTTCTGTCAGTTTTTATCATTATTCCACCGAGTATTCTGTAAACTTCATCGCCTGATTTTGAAAGCTCTTCCAGAGCATTTAAGATTTCATTGTCTTCAACCTGAAAATTCTGTTTTTGCATTAAAAAATTCTGCAAGTTTTGTTCAAGAATCTGAAGCTCTTGTATTTTTTTGGTTATTTCCGGAGAGAATTCCATATTATTAAACCGCCTTAAGTTTTACTATCTGTGTTCTTGGCTTATAAAAAATCTTTGAACCGCAGTGAGGGCAGACAAATCTTTTTTCTAGAATCTTGCTGCTGATTGGTTTTTCACATTTGAAGCATTTATATTGAGCCATATTTAATAGGGATTTTGATGGTTTAAAAAGATTACTAAAATAATTAAATTTCAAGGAAATTCATTAGCCCACTTATTTACATCGTTATCATCTTGTTTAATTAATTCGTTTCTTTCGCTATCGTCTACAAATTTTATCACTGCGTTACTTAAATTTTTCATAAGCGATTACTGGTTTATTTAATTTTTCCCATTCAACTTTAAATTCAGGGGAGTAATAAATTCTAAACGTCTATTTTTTATTATGTCAATAATTATTTTAACTAATTGATATGAAATATATATCTTTCTTTTATTTATTTGCTGGACTTAAAAAATAAGCATTTCCTGCAAAAACTTTTCCTGTCTTTGTGCATTTCCATATCCCTGCCGCAATTCTTTTTGCTTTTCCTCTTGGATGAAAAGGAGACTGCTGTGATTTTCTCTGAATTGATTCTATAGCATTATATTCATTTCTGGCTCTGATTCCAATTCCTCCAGAAAATTTTCCTGCTGCTCTTATTTTTTTTGTTTTTGAAGCCATGTTAGGTAATACTAATTTTGTTTAAATGGTTTTTAAAGATTCCTACTGAATTGAATCTTTAACCCATTCAACTCTTTTAAGAGAAGAGTTGAAGTTTTAAATTGTTCTATTAAACAAAATGGGGGTGCCCGCGCTCGCAGACAAAGTCCGCGGCGACTCAAACCCTCAAGAACTTTCAGTTCTTGACGGCCATCAAGGATTTACATCCTTGAGGTCTGGTGAGTTTAAGTGATTCGAACCGTTGCGGTTCGAACAATCCCATTTCATATAAATGGGGGTGCCCGGATTCGAACCGGGATCGCGAAGTCCCAAACCTCGAATACTGACCAGGTTATACTACACCCCCACCATTTGCAAACCAAATGTTTACTTAATATTAAAATCAGAATTATGGTATTTAAGACTTCCTAAAAAAATTATTTCTTTGTAGGTTTGGCTGCTGCTTTTGCTGCTTCTTTTCCTGCTGCGGGTGCTGCTACTGGAGTTGCTGTCGCTGTTCCTGCTGCTGGTGTCGCTCCGGCTGCGGGTGCTGCTCCAGGTGTTGTTGCAGCCACTGTTGCGGCTGCTGCTTTTGCTGCTTCTTCTGCAACTTTAGCTTCTTCAATTGCTTTCTTCTCTTTCTCCTGTCTTGCTTTCACAGTCGCAAAATGCGCTTCGAGTTCTTTTGCTTTTTGAGCAGGAACTTCAGTAATTTCTTTGGAAATTTCTTTTTCATACTTTCCTGCGTCAATGTCTTTTTCTATTTCTTTTGCTTCTTTATTATCGACTAAAATTCCTAAAGAGACACAGGTTCCAACAACTAATTTTACTGCAGATTTCAAATCTTTTGCTAATAGGGAAGGCAATTTTGTTTTTGCTATTGAGATTATTCTTTCCAAGGCTATATTTCCAACTTTGAATTTTCCTGCTTCACCTGAGCCTTTTTCCAATTTCAATTCTTTTTTGATTAATTCTGCCACCGAAGGAGAAAATACTTTTATTGTGAAAGTTTTTGTTTTTGTATCTACGTCTATTTCAACAGGAACGTTCATTCCATTGAATCCTGATGTTGCAGTATTTACATCTGAAATTATTTTTCCGAGATTTATTCCTAGAGGGCCAAGCTGCTGCGAAACTGCCGGACCCGGCTTCATTGCTCCTCCCTCGACGATTAATTTTACTTTCATAGTACAAACCTCCAGCGGGTTTCTACAAGTTCCAGCAACCGATTATTTTTTTTATTCATCTTGTTTTTCTCCTCTGTCTTCAGAGTCTTCATCTTCCTTATCTTCACGCCTTATAACCTTTACGTTGTCAATTTTTACAGTTACTGGAATAGGAACTGATGCTCCAAGCAATGAAACAACTACTTCTCCCTTGCCTTTATCTACTCTTATGACTTTTGCTTTTTCTCCCTTGAATGTCTGTCCAATCATTTCAACAATGTCTCCGACTTCTATTTTTATGTCTTCAACTTTTGGCTCCAGCATATTTTTTATCTCTTCATAAGAAACTGTTTTTCCAATAATTCCTTTTACATATGGGAGATTAAATGCTGCTTCTTCTGCTGATTCCCTGTCTTCAGCCTCGAGTATTATGTATCCTTTAACTCCGTGAGGTTTTACTATAGAAAAAACATTTAATGCTTTTTTTCTGGCTCTTTCTGAAATCATTTCAGCGGCTCTGTCTTCCTTGTTTGTAGTAACTTTTATGATAAATATCATTTT
>JAUXTS010000046.1 GCA_030679115.1 archaeon | reverse complement strand
ATAAGTTTAGTTTTTTTACAGTTAATATGAGAACTTATCTTAAAGGCGGAATAATAGGATTTTTAGTTTGGATAGTTTTTATCTCAATATTTCTAATTAGCGGATATTTAATTAAGTGTGAAATAGATAGTCAAATTGTAGGGATATCTTGCTGGAATCCTATTCAGAATTTTATTGCAGTTGTATTTCTAGTTTTAAGTTTTCCTTTCTTTTTGCTCGGAGCAAATCCGAATTTGAGCACGGTTGGACCAAATGGGGTTTTATTATTTTGGATTGGTAGTTTGATATCTTTTATTATTTGGGGAATGTTGATAGGGTGGCTGGTTGGAAGAAGGAATAAACGAAAGAAATTAAGGTAAGGTTTATTAACAAGGATTTATTCTATTAAATAAGAGGAGGTAAAAAATGAATTGTAATTGCACAGTTGTTAATGTTATTTTAGGCGCAGTGATTTTCGTGCTTGCATTATGGCCATGGTTGCTTGCTACAGTTGACACATCTTTGTGGGTAATTGTTGTAGCTTCTGCTTTAATAATGGTACATTCTGTAATGCATAATAAAATATGCCAGAAATGCGGAACAACTATATCCAAGAGGAAGAAGTAAACTATTATTTTTTTATAACTATTTTTATATAGTTTTATTTTGAATGATTTTAATGAAAGAAGAGAAGATTTCTGCTGGAAGTCATGATTTGAATAAATGGCTTCTTGGAGGTTATGAAAGAGATATCATAACTGTATTTTACGGCGGACCTGGAACTGGAAAGACTAATCTCTGTCTGTTAGCTGCTGTTTCACAGGCGAAAAAAGGAAATAAGGTTATTTTTGTTGATACAGAAGGAGGCTTCAGTGTTGAAAGAGTGAAACAGATTAGCGGGGAAAATTATGAAAAGGTTTTGAAGAATATTTTATTATTGAAGCCAACTGATTTTTCAGAACAGAAAAAAGTTTTTGATAAATTATATAAGAATTTGAAAAAAGAAGCGAGTTTAATAATTGTTGATGGGATGGCAATTCTTTATAGGTTGGATTTAGCATTAGCAAGAGAAAACGGAGAGGATAAGATGAGAGAAATAAATTCAGAGCTTGTAAGGCAGATGAAAATTCTTGCTGAAATCGCAAGAAAAAGAAATATTCCTATCCTGGTAACAAATCAGGTGTATAAATGGGAGGATGGGCAGAGGATGGTTGGAGGAGATATTTTGAGATATTGGGCTAAGTGCTTAATAGAACTGGAAAATAAGGAGGGGAGTAGAAGAATTTATTTGAGAAAGCATAGGAGCATTAAAGAAAAAAATATGGGATTTCAGATTACAAATGATGGCGTGAAGAAGAGGGGATGGCTGTAAGATAATCTTTATATATGTCTGGAGGTTGTTGTTTTTATGAAAGAATCTGGAATAGGTAGATTTGTTTTGACTTGTTTTGCGATTACGCTGGTTTTGAATATTTCAGTTGGTTTGGTTGGAGGGGGTTTTGATTGGGGATGGGCAGGTATTTTTACTTCCATATGGCTTGGTCTTTTTGAATATGTATTATATTTGTACATATCTCTTTTTGATTCCATTGGGCTTTTGCCAATTTTGATAGTATTTGGATTGATTGCCTTTTTTGGAATAAGACAGATATTTTTCAAGGCTAAAAAGATGGACTGGAAGTATTATGTTCTGGGAGTTGTTGTTTGGGAGTCAGTAATTATTATAGTTTTGAGTTTATTTTTCAATTTGTTTGTCGGGACGCTATAGTTAGGATTAAATATCATCTTTTATTATTTAATATATGAAATATTCGGAGTTTGTGGATATATATGAAAAACTTGGGGCAACTCCTAAGAGGCTTGAAAAGGTTTCTATACTTGCTCCTTTTTTAAGAAAGCTGAAAGAAAAAGGAAAACCAGAATGGGGATATTTATTCTATGGAAAAGTTGTTGCAGATTATGATGCAAGAGAGTTTGGGATTTCAAGGCAGTTGGCTTTCAAGGCTATTTCATCCGCATTCGGGATAAATAATGATAAAGTTATTGCGGAATTCAATAAGATTGGAGATTTGGGGGAAATTGCAGAAAAGTTTGCTGACAAGAGAAAACAATCAGCATTATTTTCAAAAGCGCTGACTGTTGAGAAAGTTTTTGATAATCTGCGGAGAGTTATGGATATTGAAGGAAAAGGTGCAGTTGATAAAAAAATAAACTTAATTTCTGAATTGCTTGCTTCGGCGAATGGAAAAGAAGCTAAATACATAATTAGAACTTTATTGAATGATTTAAGGATTGGAGTTGCTGAAGGAGTTTTGAGAGATTCTATTACTGAAGCATTTTTTGAAGGGAAGAAGGAGGAGATGGTTGTTAAAATCGAGGAAGCTTATGATTTGGTAAATGATTTTGCGATTGTATTCAGCGCAGCGGCTAAAGGGGTGAAAGAACTTGAGAAAATTGAGATTAAGGTTGGAACACCTATGAAAGTAATGCTCGCCGTGAAAGTTGAAAATGTTAAAGAAGCATTTGAGGCTGTTGGAAAACCTGCAGCATTTGAGTTCAAGTATGATGGTTTCAGATTGGTGATAAATAAAAAAGGAAATGAAGTCAAATTATTTACCAGAAGACTGGATGATGTGACTGCACAGTTTCCAGATGTTGTTGACGCAATTTTGAAAAATGTCCGGGGAGAGAGTTTTATTTTGGATACTGAAGCTGTTGGATTTGACAGAAAAAGCGGGAAATATATGCCTTTTCAAGCAATTTCACAGAGAATAAAAAGAAAATATGATATTGACAAATTGATTGAGAAGTTGCCTGTTGAAGTCAATGTATTTGATGTTTTATATTATGATGGGGAGAATGTAATGGTTAAGCCTTATACTGAAAGAAGAAAAATTATCGAAAAGATTATCAAGAATGTTCCGTGGAAGATAAGAACTTCTGTGCAGAAAGTTATTGGGAATGAAGAAGAAGCGGAGAAATTTTATCATGAAGCATTGAAAGTTGGAGAAGAAGGAGTTATGGTAAAAAAACTTGATGCGCCGTATAAACAACAGAGAAGAGTCGGCTATATGGTTAAATTAAAACCTGAAGTTGCAGATTTAGATTTAGTTATTGTCGGAGCGGAGTACGGAAGCGGAAAAAGAGCGGGATTGCTGACAAGTTACATTGTTGCGTGTTCTGATAACGGAGAATTTCTTGAAGTTGGAAAAGTTGGCTCTGGACTTAAGGAAAAGGAAAATGAAGGGGGAACGACTTATGAAGAGATGAGCAAATTATTGAAGCCATTGATTATTGGAAAAGAAGGCAATGCGGTTAAAGTTTCTCCGAAAATTGTTGTTTCTGTAACTTATCAGAATATTCAAAAGAGTCCGTCTTATAGTTCAGGATATGCAATGAGATTTCCAAGAATTACGCATTATCGCCCTGATAAGAAGATTGATGAAATTGCAACATTAAAGGATATAGAGAAAGATGCTAAGAAGGGAGAAAGGAAATAGTATGAAAGATAAAATAATTAAATATAATAAAGAAATTATGGTCGAAGATAAAGATATATTCAGACAGATTGTTAATAGCGAGAAAAATATAAAGAAAGGTAAGATAAAAGAGTTGAAATATTAAATATGATTTCTTAAAATTTCATAAAGAACAAGGTTTATAATGAGAAATCAAGGATTTCTCAAATAAAGTTCACCAGAGCCTCATAGTAACCTTTATAAATGAAAATTCATTTATAAAGGGGTAAGAACTTGATTTACAAGTTCCTATAATAACTAAAATGGCAAAATCTAATCTTAAAGTTCAAAATATCGTCGCTACAACTTCTCTTGGAAAGCCTATTTCTCTTACTAAATTGGCAAGGACACAGAGCAATACTGAATATAATCCAGAACAGTTTCCAGGGCTTGTGCTTAGAGTAAAAGAGCCGAAGTCCGCTGTTTTAGTGTTTTCTTCTGGGAATCTTGTGTGTACGGGAACAAAGAGTGTCGCACAAGTTAAAGAGGTGATTGAGGCAGTGATAAAGCAGATAGCTAAGATTGGGGTTAAGATAACTGATAAGCCTAAAATAACGGTGCAAAACATTGTTGCTTCAGGGAGTATTGATTTGAATCTTAATCTTAATCTGTTAGCTCTTCAGTTGGAAAATACAGAATATGAGCCTGAGCAGTTTCCAGGATTAGTTTACAAATTGGAAGAACCAACTGCTACATTTTTGCTTTTCTCAAACGGCAAATTAGTTTGCACTGGAACAAAGAATAAACAGCAATTGGATGACAGCATGAATCAATTGAATAAGAATATAAGGATAGCTATAAAGAAGAAGACTTGATTATGGAAAATAATTAACAGACTATAATAGAGAAAGAAATTCCGTTATAGCGTAGGACTTTAAATTTTTACCTTTGCTTTAAAGTCCCACGAATATAGCAATGGTTTATTTGGTAGAATACTTCAGTCCATTGCTATAGGTTCATATTTGATAATCTTGATATTTCGCTTCTCACAATGTCCATAAGATTAGGTGTTTTAATGTCAAGCTGCTTTCCGGCTCTTAGATAAACTTTTGATCTTGGAGACCCTAATGACTCATATTCGATGCCTATTGGTATAACTGGAATGTTTAAACTGTATTTTTCAGAAATTTCTAATGTGAAATCGACTAATTCTTTTTTGAGAGTATTTACTTTTCCAACTGTTCTTGTGCCTTCTGGATGGACTATTACAATTTCTCCATTCCTATAAATCCATTCTATGTATTGTATTGTTTGTTTATTGAATTCTTTTGCCTGCTCTAAAATGGCTCTTCTCTTTTTTTTGTCTTTTATTTTTTTAATGTCCTTTGGCCTTTTTATCTTTATTCCGCCTAACAAACTATACATTCCTGGAAGTCCTGATTTCATTACCCAGTTTCCATATCTATTGCATTGCCCTTTAAGGAATGCGCCTTCGAGCATTATGTCTTTCAGGCTTGTGTGTTTTGGAAGGAGGAGAGCAGGACCATGAGAAGGGATGTTTTCACTTCCTTCATACTCTATCTTGTGATAAGAATATAATGCCAGCCTTGTGATATATTCGCAAAAACTATGGATAATGTTATTTCTTCTAAGATTCATCCTAGTGAGATAATCAAGGTAATTAATATAATTTTTGATTTAAATAAAGAAGACAATATAGTAGGATTGCAAGTTTTAGAAGCAAGTGAGTTTTTTTGATGTCTCGAACGTTCAAACCTCGGCTTTTAAGCCGAGGCGTTCGTGAGCATCCAAAAAACGAGCGCTTTCTCAAACCTTGCCTTTTAAGGCAAGGTGCGCATCGTTTTTTTGATTTATGAATAAATTGATAGACAAAGACTTTTTGTTAAATTTATAAGGCCTCGAGTTAATCGAAAGGGAACATAGAAATACTTTATTCATTGTTCTTGCAATGAAATGTAAGGGCGTTATAAATCAGCCAATGCCTCCTTTGAGAAAGAGAGAAGACGAGAGTTCTTTATTGTGTGCGAAGTAGATTAGAAGAATTTAGATATTTTAGTTTGTTTGCCATAATTCTTCAAAAGATATGATTTTTCTATGAAATTATTTATATTAAGACGGAGACGTGACTGGATTCTTACAAAGGCTTCCTGAAGAGAGGAGAATTTTTCTGGCTGCTGCTGGAAATAACAGAAAGATTTATATAAGACGAATGTCTAATGAAGATATGCCTAAGAGGGGATTTGATGATGAGAAAATTAGAAAGATAAGAAAAGTATTGACTGAGAATTCTCAAGGGCTGTGGGTTAGAGAAATTGCTAGAAAGTCAGGATTAGATAAATCTACAGTTTCAATTTATTTATCGAATTATATGAAGAGTGAAGTTAGTGTGGTTTCTATTTCAGGACTTGTTAAAATTTATAGACTACGAGGAAAAAATGAATAATTTAGTAAAGATAGATTTGTTTAAGTTGATTGATGAACGTGAAAAAAGGCTTGAGAGTTGGGTAATGGCTAATGGAGAAAATTTAAAAGAAATTTTAAAACCACTTATAGAAAAAATATCTATAAATTTTGGTTCAAAAAGAAAATTTGCCAATTATTTAATGAGCAAATACAATTTATCACAATCTGTAAGCGAGAGGTTTGTTTGGTTAATGAAAGATTGGGTCCCATTAATTTTAATAAGAGAAGTTGCTGATTTGGTTAAAATTGACTATTTTGATATTCAAAATAGTATAAGCTATTTGAAAATAAATCAACCGCCACTAAGAGTGTATCGAGCCGTTAAGGAATTGTCTGAAGATTTATGTAAGATAGTTGGTGCTCATGCCGCAGATGGAACTTTATCAGGAAATTTAATTAGAATTACTGATGGTTACAAGAGCGACCTTGTAGTTTTAAGCAAATGGCTAGAGAATTCTTTCGATGTTAAATATAAAATAAAGAAGGTTAAAAATAGTAACGAATGGGCAATTGAATTTCATAGCGGAGTTATCTCACTTTATCTTAGAAAAGTATTTGATTTTCCTTCAGGCACAAAAGTATATACTGTTTCAGAACCAGAAATAATCAGAAATGCTTCTTTGAATTTTAGAAAATCTTTTGCTTTAGGTGCTTTAACTTTTGAGGCAGGTGTTGGAATGAAGCATCAGGTAGATTTATGTGTGTCTAGCAAAGAATTTAGAGATTCAATTGCAGATATTTTAGTTTTGTTGAATTTACGATTTACTAAAATGAAAAATATGAGCGGAGAATATTGGAGATTGTGGAGCAATAAACTTACTAAAGACGAAGCAAATAAATGGATAGCTCTTTTTGAGCCAAACTCAGAAAAGTGGCTTTTGTTAAACGATTATATTAACGGTTATCGGGGAAAGGCAAGTAATTTTGAACAGGCATTATCTGGTTTAGATAAAGTTTATCCTTCTAAATCTGCGAGTAAAGTTTGCTTAAAAGATGTTTTAATGGCGATTAAGGAGTTAAATAAAACACATAGATATGAACTTGTTTCTTATTTGTGTAAGAAAAGTAATTTGAATTCTTATGGTGGGAAATGGGCTCATTCACTTATGAATTATTTGAATATTCTTAAAGAAGTTAATGCTATTTATGTTACTCGAGAAAACTTTGGAAAAAAGAAATCTTTTGGTTCAATTGTTAGAGAGGTTTATATTTATAATCCAAATATTTCAGAATGGAAAGTTCCATTTAGAGATAATAATGTTACAGATAACTATTAAGGGTCTTCTGTTGCAGGTTTTTCAATAATTGACTTTCTTTTAAATATCTATCAATTGGAATTCTTAAACGAGATTGCGCATCTTTGAAGGCATCTTGTAAATTATTAAATTTATTTGGTTGTTTAATGAAAGCAGAGCGAGTTGTTTCTCTTAAAATACCTACTCCTAAAGGTGCATAATATTCCGGGCGAATTTCTCTCAATATCAATATCGTTGCCTGTTTTTTTATTCTTTTGAGATACTCGCTGACGGCTAATCTATTGGTATAGTAAGCTCCGGTTACGCTGTCTGCATATGTTTTTCTTTTAAAAAATGATTCATAATCTTTCCAAACTCCAAAATTTTTCATGCTTATTTCTATAACTTCAAAACTCCAAAATCGAGGGATTAAAATTATTTCATAATGATTACCAATATATTCATCATAAAATACTAAATATTCGTTAATAAGGGGGAAATCTTTTATTTCTTCAATCTTTTTTTCAGATAATATAGAATCTACACTGCTTATCGACCAGCGAGTTGGGACTAATTTTCTATTCTTTTTTAAACCGAGAAGTCCAGCAGAGAGAA
The DNA here is from genome assembly GCA_030679115.1 of archaeon. Taxonomy (GTDB): domain Archaea; phylum Nanobdellota; class Nanobdellia; order Pacearchaeales; family GW2011-AR1; genus JAUXTS01. The sequence continues at coordinate 8,019 of JAUXTS010000046.1, read as the reverse complement.
TTTTCATTATAGTTGATGTGGAGATTCCAGATTTATCGAGCTCTTGAATTGCATGAATTGATTTTACTTCTGTATCATTGACAAGATAGTCTACTTTTGGCCTTATTGAAGGATTTTCCTGAAGAGTTACTTTTGAGATTTCTGCAGCATGACGAATTAAAGGGATACTGGCGTCCTGCTCTTTTTGTTTTTGAAGAATAGGATTTTTCAATTTGAATTGGGCAGAAATTGATTTATGCGTCATTGCAACTTCCTGCATTACTTGATTGAATTGAGTTGGATTTTGAGCAGCTTTTTTAATATCTACTTTAGAACGTCCATAGATGAGGTTATTTCGTAATTCTAAGATATTTGGAATTGGAAGGCGTTTTTTATGCCAGGTTTCATGCGATGAAAATATTTCGGTGTTTCCGCATTGTTGGGGAGAGAGAATTCCAGCATAAACATTAGGATAATCCCATTTTCCTACAAATATTTCTGGAGGAGAAGAGCCTGAAAATTCAGTTATTTTTACGGCTTTTCCAAGAAGAAAAGAATGTTTTTTGCAATTTTCATCGCCGCATATTCTGCAGAGCATTCAATAGAAATGCGATTTGAGTTTAAAGGGATTGTTGTGTTTAAAAATTAGAACATTATCGGAAATGAAAATTTATTGGGATTTTTCTCTCTTGCTTTGCTCATTGCACCTATTTCTTTCAATCTTTCTTTATCTTCTTCTGCTTCTTTACGTGCTTGTAAAATAGTGTTTCTTTTTATTCTTTCATTTTCATCTTCATTATCTTTTTGTTCTTCCATTGCCTGTTTTATTGCAGGAACTTGAGAGTGCATTCTTGAAATATAGGTAATTAATTTTTCTGCAAGCAATTGCTGTAAATTTCCAAGATTAGTTTCGTTAAATGGAATAAGGTATCTTAATAGATGAGGTTTTTTAGGCATTTCAATTTTAAACATAGAATGTTCATAATGTGTATTCTTATGTCTAGAAGATTCAAGAATAGGATATCCTTTTTCGTCATATAATTTTAAATCTCCTGCAAGTATTTGAGGATTTTCGAATGTATTCTCATCAATTTTCTTTTTGCATCTTTCTATAATTGTTTGCCTGAATTTTTCTGATTGATTTTCATGAATTAAATCAATGAGAATTGGCTTATTTGGGGAACACATTATTTCTTCAAGAGAATCCTTTAGAGAATTTTCTCCTCTCGCCATATTAAATGCCATATCAATATCAGACATTTTTCCAGGACATCTCAAGATTACATCAATCCCTTCTTCTTTCATCTCCCTGTAGACTTGGAAAAATTCTTTTGGCGTTTGCGGAACTTTTGTTACAACTGATACTTTGCTTGGCATTGGACGATTAGGCACACCATAATATTTGAAATGAAGCTCAAAGAAAAGGTTTGCAGGAAAAAAACTTGGGCCGAGAACAATAGTTTTTCCAGTTTTTTCATCAGTTAAAGTCACTGTACCATAACTTCTTTCAACTCTTTCAGCATCTGCGAGGGTAAGGATTTGAGGGACTACATTATTAGTTACTGAATTATCTTGATAAGCAAGAATAGTTCTAAGTGACGGACAACCTGTATTTTCAGGATATCTATTCCATTTGAATTCAGTCGTTATTTTTGGATTTTCCATAGGCAATAGGCCATGGATATGCTTTTAAAACTTTCTATTTGTTACTTTTCAAAAGTAGCACTAAATAGGGAGTTGATAAAGAGAATTACAGAAAAATCTGATTAAGAATAAAAACATAAAAAAATTAAAAAAGAAAAATTCAAGAAGTTTATGATTTAGCCTTTTACGTCTGAAATTCCCAAAAGGATGAATAAGGCACCAAGTCCTAGAATCATCCACATCAATCCACCTTTAAGAACTTCCAAAGCTGCTGTTCCAAGTCCCCAGTAATTCATCACCCAAAGACTTACTGCAAGGATTACAAAAATCAATCCTACGAAAAGTTCAAGCCATTTATTCATATTTATCTGATAAATTAATGGTATTTAAAGATTTCTACATTATTGCACCATTATAATTTTATAGAAATCTTTGACTTCTATTCAAATGCAATTGAAGTCAACGAGTGATTTATAAGGAAGTTTTCTTTAGGTAAGATATGGGAACAAAATATATCGAATTGGATTTAAATGACCCAAGAGCAGGAGTTATAGCTGAAGTAATGGCAAATGTAAGTTGCAAGAAAATAATCAATCTTTTGGCTGAAAAAGAAATGAGCGAAGGGGATTTATCTAAAGAATTGAAAGCTCCATTAAATACTATAGAATATAATATAAAGAAATTAGTCAGCGCAGGATTGATTGAAAAGACAAAAGGATTCTTTTGGAGTTCGAGAGGAAAGAAAATTAATAGTTATAAAATTGTTAATAAGAAAATAATTATATCGCCAAAAAGCAGTTTTAGGGGAATTGTGCCTGCAGTGGTTGCATCTGTGCTTGGGGCTGTTGGAATAAAACTATATTATGATAACTCTGCATCTATGAATTATACTGTGCCAGTTGCGAGTGATAGTGCACAGATGCTGATTAAAAGCAGTGGGGAAGAAGCAGTTAGAACCGCTTCTTCAGGAATTGCAGATTCTGCCGTAGGGACTGCAGCAAATTTAAGCTACCTTTCCAATAATATCTGGGCATGGTTTTTGCTTGGTGCTCTAACTGCATTATTAATATTTGTTCTATGGAACTTGAGGGAAAAATGAAAATTGCGCAAACTAATTTTCATAAGTTAAAATCAGTCAAACTTAGAAAACAAAAGTTTGACTTACTCAAGAAAACAGGAGTTTTAACAAAATGAAATTTTTCCCAGTACCTCCCGTTAGCAAACTTCGATGTGAGGTGAAGAATGACTAACAAATTGAAAGGAGGTTGGAATATGGATAACCGAATTTTAATTGCATTAGTTATAGGAATTTTATTGGTTGGAGGATATATTTATTACAATACTGGGGCAATTGTTTCAGCTCAAGGAAGCTCAAACATAAAAGTACAGCCAGATGAAGTTTCTATTTATTTGAATATAGAAACAAAGAATTTGACTGCACAGGGAGCAAAAGATGCAAATGATGAAATAACTGATAATGTTGTTACAGAACTTGTCAAGCTTGGATTGGAAAGAAAAGATATACAATTTTCCAGCTATAACACTTATCCTGAATATGATTGGAGCAATGGACAGCAAAAATTCAAAGGATATGTTGTCAGTCAGCAACTCGTTATTAAAACAAAGGATTTTGATTTAGTGTATGGGATAGTTGATAAATCTGTCAATGCTGGGGCGCTTGTAAATTATATCAATTTTGAGCTTTCTGATGAAAAGCAGAGCGATTATAAATCACAGGCTTTGACTGAAGCAGGAAAAGATGCCAAAGATAAAGCAGAAGCAACTGCAGCAGGACTTGGAAAAAATCTGGGAAGATTAGTCTCTGTGCAATCACAGGACTTTTATTATCAGCCTTGGAATTTATATGATAAGGCAGTTGCAACAGATAGCGGTGGAGCAAGAGAAGTTGCAATGAATATACAGCCACAAGATAAAGAAGTAACTGCTTCTATAACTGTGCAGTATAAGCTTTCATTGTTTTAAGGAGATATAACTTATTTATTTTTATTTTTTATCCTAAGAATAAAACATAAAGTTTTATTCTTAGTCCAGTAAACTTTCAGGCCTCAAAAATTTTACTGATTCATAAGACAGAGGGATTATTCCATAATCCCTAGTTTTCGGTTGGTAAACCTTCAAATTTAAAAAGCCTCTTTCATCTTTTTCTTAATGTTAAGCAAGAAAGAAATTGAAGAAGTAAGAGAGCACTTAGAGAAAGCTCAAAATCCGATTTTCTTTTACGATAATGATGCAGATGGATTATGCAGTTTCATATTATTGAAAAAATTTTTAGGGAGAGGAAAAGGAGTTGCAGTGAGAAGCTATCCTGATTTGAATGCTTCTTATGCAAGAAAAGTCAAAGAACTTGGAGCAGATTATGTTTTTGTTTTGGATAAGCCGATAATATCAAAAGATTTTGTAAAAGAACTTGATGAGATGCAAATTCCATTTGTATGGATAGATCATCATAAAATGGAAAGAGATTGGAAACCTGAAGAATTTTCTCAAGCTTGGATATATAATTCTTTCAGCGGGAAAGGCGGAGAACCTGTAACTTTTATCTGTTATAATATATCTGAAAGAGAAGAAGATTTATGGGTTGCAGTTATGGGATGCATTGCAGACCATTATATGCCTTCTTTCGCGGAGAAATTTGGAGAGAATAATCCTTCTTTCTGGGGAAAAGTAAAAGAGCCTTTTGAAGCATATTATAAAACTGAAATCGGAAAGATTGCTCTCGCGCTGAATTTTGGATTAAAAGATTGTACAACAAATATCGTTAAAATGCAGAATTTTCTTGTTTCATGCAGAGGGCCTGAAGAAGTATTTTTGGAAACTACAGAAAATGCTACATTTAGGCATAAATATAGTGAGATAAAGAAAAAATATAATTCGCTTCTTGAAAGAGCAGAAAAACATGGAAAGATGGTAATCTTAGAATATGGTGGAGAATTAAGCATAAGCTCGGAATTGAGCAATGAACTTTCTTTTTATCATCCTGATAAATTAATTGTGGTAGTATATAGGAAAGGGACACTTTCAAATATCTCTATAAGAGGAAAGAATGCCAAAAAAATATTGGAAAAAGTTTTAAAGGATTTGAAAGGAGCTTCTGGAGGAGGGCATGAAGAAGCAGTTGGGGCAAGAATAAGAACTGAAGATTTGGCAACATTTAAAAAAGCACTTGAGGGGGAAATTGAATGAAAGCAATAAGTGAAGTATTAATTGAAGTTTATGGAAGAGTGCAGGGAATTAATTTCAGAAATAATATGAAAATTTTTGCTGATGAACTTGGAGTCAAGGGATATGTTAGAAACAGGGAAGATGGGAGCGTTGTGGTAGTTGCACAGGGCGATAAGAAAAAATTACAAAGTCTTGTTTCATGGATTGAAAGTAATCCCGGATTTTCAAAAATAGACGGGTTGAGTTTCAGATGGAAAGAACATTCCATTAATTATAATGAATTCAGCATAGTGCATGAAGGAAATTATGTCATGGATAAAGCAAAGAGTTTAGTTAATTTGGGAAAAAATATGGTATTTGGCTCGCAAAAATCCAGCGTGCCTGTGCATATCGCAATAATTCCTGATGGAAACAGAAGATGGGCTAAAGAAAAAGGAATGATTGGAAGCATGGGACATTATAAATCTGGGAATAAGGATAATATAAAAGAATTATTTGATGAAGCAAGGAAATGGGGAGTAAAATATCTTAGTTTGTGGGGTTTCTCTACAGAAAATTGGACGAGAGATGAAAAAGAAACAAAAGCAATTTTTGATTTGATTTTGAAGAGCGTTGATGAATTTAAAGAAAATGCTGAAAAGAACAAAATTAGGTTTAGGCATTTTGGAAGAAAAGACAGACTGCCTAAAAATTTGAGAAAGGCGTTAAAAGATTTGGAAGAAGAAACAAAAGAATATGATAATTTCAATGTGCAATTATTCTTAGATTATGGCGGAAGAGATGAAGTATTAAGGGCAATTAATAGATTGATTAAAAATGGAATTAAAAAGGTTGATGAGAAAACATTTTCCATGCATTTAGATACTGCAGGAATTCCAGATCCGGATTTTATAATAAGAACTTCAGGGGAGAAAAGAATTTCAGGATTAATGCCTTGGCAGTCAGTTTATGCAGAATATTATTTTACATCTGTGCATTTCCCAGATTTTGATGCAAAAGAATTAAGAAAAGCGATAGAAGATTTTGGTAGAAGAGACAGAAGATTTGGAGGAGATACAACAAAATGAAAGATATAGAGAAGATAGCCCGCAAGAATTTATTGAGGGAAGGGGAGGAAATTAAAGGAGTTAAGATAGAAGGATATAATTTTGATAAAGGCGTAAATTACAAGGAAATTATAAAATCACTTGGGACAACTGGTTTTCAGGCAAGTCATTTTTCAAAAGCAATTGGAATTGTAAATGAAATGATAAAAAATAAATCATTTATATTTTTAGGATATACTTCTAATTTAGTAAGTTCAGGATTAAGGGATATTTTTAGGTATCTTGTTGAGAATAATAAAGTAAATGCAATTGTGACAACTGCTGGCGGAATTGAAGAAGATATAATCAAATGTCTTGGAGATTTTATTCTTGGAGACTTCAAAGCTTCTGGAAAAGATTTGAGAGAAAGGGGAATTAACAGAATAGGAAATATTTTTGTGCCAAATTCAAGATATGTTAAGTTTGAAGAATTTGTTCAACCAATTTTAGAGGAATTATATGAAAAGCAGAAGAAAAGCGGAAAAGCCGTTTCGGCATCTGAATTAATCTGGAAGCTTGGCGAAAAAATTAATGACAAAAAAAGCATATATTATTGGGCATGGAAGAATAAAATAAAAGTATATTGTCCGGCGATTACAGATGGAGCATTAGGAGATAATGTTTATTTCTTCAAATTTAAGCATTCTGATTTCATTATCGATATTGCCGAAGATGTGAAAGAATTTAATGATACAACTATTGGATTGAAGAAATCAGGTGCAATTATCTTAGGAAGCGGAATTGTAAAGCATTCTATATTAAATGCAAATATGCTAAGGAATGGATTAGATTACGCAGTTTATATTAATAATGCGCAGGAATTTGACGGCTCGGACGCAGGAGCAATGCCTGATGAAGCTGTATCTTGGGGAAAGATACTTCCCAATGCACAGGAAGTCAAGGTATTTGGAGATGCGACGATATTATTTCCAATATTGGTGGCAGAGAGTTTTGCGAAAGTTTAAAATAGGCAGTATATCTTATTTTATTATGGAATTTACAGCGATAATAGAAAAGGAAGAAGATATGTATGTTGCCAAGTGTTCTGAGGTTGGAACGGTTAGCCAGGGCTTTACCTTAGAAGAGGCTATTAATAATCTTAAAGAAGCAACTGAGTTATATTTAGAAGAGTTTGGTACAAGGAAAAAATTATCTCGTCCTCTTTTTACTTTTTTTGAGATAGCCAATGTCAAAGCTTAAGAGAACTTTGTAAAAACTCAAAGTTCTCTAACAAGAAGTTTGAAAATTCTTTGTAATTTTTGAATTATTCAAACTTCTCTTAAAAAGATATCCGGTAAGGAATGCATAAAGATTCTTTGCAATAAATTTGGTTTTAGTGCTATAAGACAAAGAGGGAGTCATGTAGTATTAAAAAAGGAAAGTCCTCTTGGAAAGATTGGTACGGTTGTACCTGTCCATTCAGAATTAAAATTAGGGACTTTGAAGAGTATTCTTGAGCTGGCTAAAATTGACGAAGACGAATTTGTGAAATATCAATAGCTGATTATCTTTTTTAAAAATGAAAAGATAAGTTAATGATAAAGTCAAAAATAAAGAGGCTGAGATTAAATGAGAACTGAACATATGGAACAGGTTGAAAGATGGGCTAATTATGTGAAAACACATAATGATTGGAAAGAAAAATTAAAGCCTTTTTTGGATGGACAGATAATCATGGCAAGAAGATTTTATGCCAAATTAATGGAAACTGAAGAAGGCAGAAAGAAATTTGAATTAATTAGAAAGAACAGGATTAATTAACAAATAGTATCTCTTGGATTATTTTTTTTAAATTTGGCAAATCTTTCTCAAGAACATTCCAAACTATTTCCAAATCAATTCCGAAATATTGATGTGTTAATTTATCTCTCATACCAGATATTTCTTTCCATAAAATTTTTGGATATTTATTTTTAAAATCTGAAGAAATATTTTTTGCTGCTTCTCCTATAATTTCTAATCTTCTTACAATTGCATCCTGAAGCTCGTCATCTTTTAGAAATTCATCTTTTGAAATATTTGCGGAATATTTTTCAATTTTTTCAATACTTTCTAAAATATGCCTTACAAATACCAATGCGTCTTTTTTCATATTATCTTTATTTCTTCTGCTAAAATTTGTTTTTTG
>JAUXTS010000041.1 GCA_030679115.1 archaeon | reverse complement strand
CAAAATCTTCCAAATCCTTAATTGTTTTTCCTTTTAATTCTCCTTTAGAATTTCTATATTGCTCTAATTTATAACAAGCAAGGCTGAAATATCCAAGCGTTCTTTCAACTGCGGTTGCTTCTCCTTCAAGGGCATTTGATTCTCCTTCTACGATTCGGGAGATAGATTCTTCTTGGGGAGTGCATAAATCAATACATTTCTTAGATGTCAAATTACAACACCAACTTCCTTCACAATCAGATGCCATCTTTTGCTCACAGGAACAACCTACTTCGTCTACGACAAAGCCCAATTCAGAATTATCACATTTATCGCCAACATTTGGAATGCCGTCTTCATCGTCATCAAGAACTGCTAAAACGCTCGCAGTTAAAATAATTATGCTTATAAGAATAAATATAGCTATCTGCCCTTTTTTATTCATATTTTAAACTGCGGTTTTAAGTTATTAAATGTTTAGAAACAGAATAAATAAGATTTAAATAATCAATTAGCCATTTTAATAGATGGCTAAAAAAGAAAGGAAAGAGAAAAAAGAAATTAAGAAAAATGCGCCACTTGGAGTAAAGATAATCTCTATATTAAATTATATCAGTGGGGGAATTGCGATATTGGCTGGTTTGCTTTTTATTGCACTTGCATTGATTAATTATCCGTTAATAGCAGATAAGATAGGTAGTTCGATAAGTTCAGTAATTATAACAGTCATTTCAATATTTTTAATTATTGTTGGATTGATTGCTTATTTTATAGCTAAGGGAATGTGGAGAGGGCAGGAATGGGCGAGAATAACTCAGATAATTTTATCTATTATTTTTGGATTTAGTGCATTAACAAGTGTTATGAAAGGAATGTGGAGCAATATATTCGGATTGGCAATTAATTTTGCTATAGCTGGATATCTCTTATTTAACAAAAGAGCCAAGAGATTTTTCAAACAATAATATTTATATAACATCTACTTATATAGGATTTATGCCAAGAGTAACTGCGAGAATTAAAGTAAAGGGAAAGCATTATGAAATTGATGTTAATTTAGATGAGGCATTAAAAGTTAAGGCTGGAAAGGGAGATATTATGGCTGCAGTCATTTCACCTCATGTTTTTACAGATTTGAAGAAAGGATTGAAAGCTGCAGAAAAAGATTTGATGGATGCATTCGGAACTATAGAAGGCTATGAGATAGCAAAAAAAATAATTGCATCTGGAGAGATTCAGAAAACACAGGAATTCAGGGAAGCTGAAAAAGATGCAAGAATCAAGCAAGTTATTAATCTTATAATGAGAAATGCGTCTGACCAGCATGGAAGGCCTTACACGGAAGAAAGGCTGAGAAGAGCAGTAGATGAAGTTCATTATAATTTTGACAACCGCCCTGCAGACCAGCAGATGATGGACTTGGTTGAAAAACTAAAGACAGTAATTCCAATAAAAATTGAAGTAAAGAGAATAAAATTAATAATCCCTGCAAGATTTACAGGACAAGCTTATGGATTATTCAAAGATTACAAGGAAAATGAAGAATGGCTCAGCAACGGAGATTTAGAAGTTATCATTAATATTCCGGCAGGATTGCAGATTGATTTCTATGATAAGATTAATGCAATTGCTCATGGTGCTGTAAGAAGCGAAGAAATGAAACAACCGGAAGATTCTGTGAAGAAGAAGTAAAATGATGAAAGATATAAATTAATATGATAATATCGTTTTGGGAAAAAATTGTTAGAAAAAAAGACCAACCTTGGAAAGTAGATATTTACTCAGGTATCAAAGGAGAAAAATCACATGAACATAAGACACTTAGTGGATCATCAATATTGAATGGTGAAGTAATTGGCGGAGATATTTATTATTTTAGGAATCTGGAAGGCAATATATTAGTTAATTTGAACGAGAAAGGCGAGAGTTTAGTTTAAACTTATTTTATAAATTCCTTAAAAATCTAAAACAAAAAGATTTTTAAAGCATTAAAAATTAAGAAAAGTGTACAAATAAGAAACAAGGGTAAAAAACTAGTTTCTGTTGATTAAATATTAACAATGAAGAACAAAATTAACAAAGTTCAGGAAGCAGAAGATACTGAAGAAATTGAAGATACTGAAGAAATTGAAGAAGCTGAAGAAAATGAAGCTAAAACTTATGTTTCTGAAGAAGTAAAGAAAAGAAAGGTAGTTGTGCCTGGTGAAGTTATAGTAACTGGAGAAGATTATCTTCCAAGCGATGGAACAAAGAGAGTCGGCAAAGATATTCTTGCAAATAGATTTGGATTGGCTGAAGAAGCCGGAAGAGTAATAAGAGTTCTTCCTATAACTGGAGCATTCATGCCGAGAAGAGGAAATACTGTTTTGGGAAGAGTAACGGATATAACATTCCACGGCTGGCTCGTAGACATAGATTCTGCAACTTCGGGATTTTTACCTATAGAAGAATCTCCAAGATTTATCAGCAAGAATGAAATGGACCAGTTTTTAGCAATTGGCGATGTTGTTGCTGCAAAAATTATGGGTGTGAAGGCAAAGGGAATTGATTTAACATTGAAGAGTAAAGGACTTGGAAAACTTGAAAATGGATTTACATTTAAAGTCAGTCCTAATAGGGTGCCAAGAGTTATAGGAAAAGAAGGAAGCATGATAAATATGATTAAAGAAAAAACAGGATGCTCAATTTCTGTCGGACAGAATGGGTGGATTTGGATAAGCGGAGAAAATATTGATAATGAAATAAAGGCGAGAAAGGCCATAGATTTCATAACTGAAAAAGTTCATATGGAAGGATTAACTGATAAAGTGGAGGAAATGCTAAATGGCAATTAAAAGAACTGATGGAAGAAGTTTAACTGAATTGAGGCCAATGATAGCTAAAGTAGGAGTAATTCCTAATGCGGATGGTTCGGCAATATTCTCATTTGGAGACACAGTTGCGATTGCTGCAGTTTATGGGCCAAAACAATTGCATCCACAGCATATGCAGGATCCAGCTACAGGAATATTGAGATGCACATATGATTTATTGAGCTTTTCTGTACATGATAGAAAGAAACCTGGGCCATCAAGAAGGTCGCAGGAAATTTCAAAAGTTACTGAATGGGCTTTATCTCCTGCTTTAGATTTGCAGGGATTCCCTAATCAAGTTGTTGATGTTCAGATTTATGTCATTCAAGCAGATGCAGGAACAAGAACTGCAGGAATAAATGCTGCATCTATGGCTCTTGCTCATGCAGGATTGCCGATGAAAGATTTAATCTGCTCAGTTGCGTGCGGAAAGCTTGACAAAGATATTGTTGTTGATTTAAACAAAGATGAGGAAGACTTTAAGGATGGAGAGGGAGCAACAGATTTCCCCCTTGCAAAATTTGCAACAAGCGACGAATTTACATTGATGCAGTTAGATGGAAAAATACAACCTGAAAGAGTTAAAGAAGTAATTGAGGCAGCAACTGAAGCCTGCAAAGAAATTTATGAAGTTCAAAAGAAAGCACTTAAGGAGGTAGTTAAGCATTAATATGGCAATGAAAAGTACAAATCTTACAATCAATACTCTTAAAAGAATGTTCAAAGAAGGAAAAAGATTTGATGATAGAAAATTAGATGAGTATAGAAAGATTGAAGTAAGTTATGATGTTTCAAACAAAGCTGAAGGAAGTGCAAGAGTAAAGATTGGAAAAACTGAAGTAATTGTCGGAATAAAACTTGCTCCCGGAACACCTTATCCTGATTCTCTTGATAAAGGAAATCTTATGGTTTCTGGAGATTTACTGCCTTTAGCTTCTCCAAGATTTGAATCCGGGCCTCCAGGATTTGCCGCTATCGAACTGCCAAGACTTATTGATAGAGCTATAAGAGAATCTCATATAATTGAACTTGATAAATTGGTAATAAAAGAAGGAGAAAAAGTTTGGACAGTATTTATTGATATTTATCCATTGAATGATGATGGAAATCTTATAGATGCTGCTTGTATTGGAGCTACTGCTGCATTGAAAAAAGCTAAAATTCCGGAATTGAATGAAAATGGAACTGCGGATTATGAAAAAAAAGCAAAGAAAGAACTTCCTATTTCAGAAGGAATTGAGCCATTATCAATAAGCTTCTTTAAACTTGGAGATTCAATTATTATGGATCCTACAAGAGAAGAGGAAGAAGCTTGTGAAGCGAGAATAACATTTGGATTATCTAAATGGAAGAAGCAATATATGATAAATTCATGCCAAAAAAGCAAAGAAGCAACATTTAGTTCTGCAGAGATTGAAAAAATGATGGAAATGCTTCCAAAAAAGTTTGATCATCTTAACGAAAAGCTTAAAAAGTTTTTCTAAAGCTATTACAATATGATGAAACAAGGATTCACAAAATATGAAGTTGCCAGAATAATTGGAGCAAGAGCATTGCAAATAGCTATGGATGCACCCATTCTTTTGAAAATTTCTGAAAAAGAATTGAAAGAGATGAAATATAATTCTATTAAAATCGCGGAAAGAGAACTTAATGAAGATGCTCTGCCAATTGCAATTCACAGGCCTACTCCGAAGAAGAGAAAAGATAAGCTTGCTGCAATCAAGGAAGAAGCTGTTTCTGATGAAGAACTTGCTGCAAAGGAACACGAAGAAGAGAAAGAGATAGTTGAAAAAGCAGGCGAGATGGGACTTGTTGAAGGCGATGAAACCGAAGATGTTGTTGACAGCCCTGTTTCTTCAACAAGAGACGAATAAAAACTCCTGATATATTTAAATATATGAATCGATTATCATAAATATGGTACAAACATTAACTGAAAAAAATTATGAATTTTTCTTGAGTACAGATGTTAGAGAATTTATAGGAGAATGGGTAATTATATGTGAAGGAAAGATTGTTGCACACAATAAAGATGTTAAGCAAGCAGTTAGGGAAGCTATAGCAAAATATCCCAATAAAAAGTTTATGGTCGCAAGAGTTCCAGATAAGGAAACAATGATATTCTAAAATGATTACTTTTAGGTACAAAAAAGTTATAAGGCCTGATAAAAGCGAGGTGAAAAGTCCGTCTATTCCTATTACAATAATTGGAAAGCTAATGAGATTTGATGTTGTTGCTTTGCTTGATTCTGGAGCAGATGTTTCTGCCATTCCAAAAGATATTGCCGAACTTTTGGGATTAGATTTAGATAAAAAAATAGAATCTGCATATGGGATAGGAGGAAAAGTTGATTCTATACAAACCACTATGAATATTATCTTAGAAAAAGGCCACGAACATTATTCATTTAATATACCTGTAAAAGTAATTTTGGACAGCTATGAGTTTCCAGTTCTTTTAGGAAGAGCAGGGTTTTTTGACAAGTTTGTTATATCCTTTGACCAGAAAAATGAAAAGGTTTCTTTGAAGAAAATCGGAGATTAATTATTTTTTGTTAATAGAAATATATATATATGAAATTCCGATTGTTTTGGTATGACTGAAGAGGATATAGTTATTAAGACGAGAATTAAAAATATAGCTTATTGCTTGGTGATGGGGAATTTATTACGTTATATCACAACTCCGATTGTTTTATTATTTTTCATAATTCCAAAACCAGAAACCGACTCTTCAGGGTTATTTTACCTAATTGGCGCTTTTCTTTTGGCTGGTGTTGATATATCCATTATGATTACATCTGCAGTTTATCTTGTTAAAGGAAGAAGGTGGGCAAGAAATCTAATTTATATTAGTACAATAATGGGTATTTTAATAGGATTATTTTGGCTATTTAATTATATATTCACAAAACCTTCTGTCGATGATAAAACTATTTATTTCTTACAATTAGCTCTTGGTTTTTTATTTAATGCAATTATTCTATTTTATCTTCTTTTCAGCAAAACAGCCAAGGAATACTTTTCTCAAAAACCGAATGCTTAAAAATAAGGAAAACCTGTTTATTATATGATTGTAAAAGAGGTTAGGGCTAAAAAGATAAAAGATTCCCGCGGAGACAGAACAATTGAAGTTTCTGTAAATGGATGCAAGGCAAGTTCTCCTGGGGGAAAATCTGTAGGAAAATATGAAACTCCCTCTTATCATGAATCATTGGATTGGTGCATTGATTTTATTAATAATTTGAAAATTGATTTTGAGATAGAAAAATTTGAAGATTTGAGTAAAGTGGATGAATTAATAAAAAGCAAGGCAGGATTTCAGGATGTGAAAAGTTTTGGAGCTAATGCGCTTTATGCTTTGGAATCAGCAATTTTGAAAGCTCTTGCAAAATCAGAAAAAAAGGAATTGTGGCAGATTATAAATGAAAATGCGCAGAAATTTCCAACACCTGCAGGAAATGCAATCGGCGGAGGAGTTCATAGTGCTGGATTTGAAAATCATCCATTCTTTCAGGAATTTTTATTATTTCCAAAAGGAAATAGTTTTGAAGAAAAAGTCAATGTGATGAAAGAAATTTATACAAGAGTTGGAAATTTAATTGATTCAAAAAAAGTAAATGATGAAGGGGCCTGGCAGACTTCATTGAGCGAGTCTGAAATTTTTGATGTTCTTTTCATGTTCCGAGACAGAATAAATATTGGAATAGATATTGCGGCTTCAAGCTTTTATAAAAATGGAAATTATAATTATAAAGTCTTATTTTCAAGAGACAGGCAGATAAGCTATGTCAATATGCTAATAGATGAATATGATTTGATTTATGTTGAGGACCCAATACAAGAAGAAGATTTTTTAGGATTTAGATTAATAAAGAAAAAAAATCTTGTTGTGGGAGATGATTTGACTGCGACGCAAATTAAAAGACTGGAAAAGGCGATAAAGCACAAATCAATAAATGCAATGATAATAAAGCCAAATCAAAATGGCTCACTTTTGGAAATAAAAAAGATATTTGAAATTTGCAAAAAAAATGGTATAGAGACTATTATGTCTCATCGCTCGGGAGAAACCATGGATGATGCACTTGCAGATTATGCATTTGGATTCGGGGCAGACTACATTAAAACTGGAATACATGGAAAGTGGAGAGAGGCGAAGCTTAACAGGCTCATAAAAATAGAGAATTCATTTAAATGAATTCTCTAATCCTCGGTTAGCAAACCTTCGGAGATTGAGCAAAGTTTTAAATAGGATACAAAATACAGATTTTTAATTAGTAGGTACGGACTGAAACAAACTCCGATTAACTCCTACACTATTTATCCAAAATTACAATGGCAAAAACAAAGAAAACTGATATAGACGAAAGCAAGAACGATGAGGAAGTAGAAGCGAAGCTGGAAGCAGATGAAGAGAAAGCTGAGCTTAAGGAAGAAAAGAAAGAAGAAAAAACTGAAAAAAAGATAAAGAAAGAAGAAACTGATTCTACTCAAGACAAAAAAGCAAAACTTCTTGAAAGAGCAAAGAAACTTGCTGGAGAAGTTGAAGAAGCAGAAAAATTAGTCAATCTTAAGAAAAAGATAAAGCCTGAAGAAGGAGAAGGCAAGGAGACTCTTGTTCCTATGGAAGATTATCTTAAATCATCAATACATCTTGGAACTAGGGTAATAACTCCAGACATGAGAAAGTATGTTTATAGAAGAAGAGCTGATGGGCTTGCAGTTTTTAACACGGCTTTGCTTGATGATATGATACGTGAAGGTGGAGAGTTTTTGGCAAAATTTGCTCCGGAAAATGCAATCATTGTATGTAAAAGGGAAGCCGGCTGGAAAGCAGTTCAGAAATTTTCTGAAATAACCGGAATTAAGGCATTTATGAAAAAATATCCTGCAGGAATTTTAACAAATACAAATCTGGATAATTTCATGGAAACTGACTTGGTATTTATCTGCGACCCATGGCTTGATAAAAATGCACTTGAAGATGCAATTAGAATCAAAATACCTGTGCTGTCAATATGTGATACAAACAATTTCATAAAGAGAATAACTAAAATAGTCCCGGGAAATAATAAAAGTGCTAAGAGTCTTGGACTTATACTTTACTTATTGACTAAATTGTATATAGAAAAGAGGAAGCTTAATGTTGAAATGCCTAAAATAAGCGAATTTGTTGACGACTGGGAAAATCTACAGGCGCCTAAGTAATTCTTTAGATATAATTTATAAACAATAAATTGTTCATCAATTTATAAAAAGATGGTTGAACAAATTCTAAAAGTTGATAAATTAAAAGTTGAACTTGGCGGAGAAAGAATAATAGAAAATCTATCATTTAATGTAAAGAAAGGGGATGTGTGGGTAATTCTTGGGCCGAATGGAGCGGGAAAAACAATATTACTCAGAACTTTAGTTGGGGTGCTTCCTTATAAAGGAAAAATAGAATGGAAAAAAAATATTAAAATAGGATATGTTCCGCAGAGACTTCCTATGATAAAAGATATTCCAATAAATGTAATGGAGTTTTTTGAATTGAAAAAAGTGAACGAGAAGAAAATAATTGAATCCTTAGAATCGGTAGGTATTGGAAAAGAAATTCTGAATAAAAAAATAGGAGATTTATCATCTGGACAGTTTCAGAGAATATTAGTTGCATGGGCATTAATTGACAATCCTGAAGTATTGCTTTTTGATGAGCCGTTTGCAGGAATTGATATTTCTGGAACTGAATCAATTTATGATTTATTAGAAAAATTGCAGAAAAACAGAAATCTGACTATCTTGCTTGTATCTCACGATTTGAATATTGTTCATAAATTTGCAAAGAATGTCCTTTGCGTTAACAAGGAAATGTTATGCTGTGGTGTTCCAAAAAAAGTTCTTACGCCTGGAACATTGAATAAACTTTATGGGGGGAATATAAAATTCTATTCACACAGCCATGACTAATCAATTAATTTTAAGCTTGATTGTAGCAATCTTTGCAGGAGGAGCGGCAGCTTATCTTGGTTCACTGATGGTAGCTAAGAAAATGGCTTTAGTTGGAGATGCATTGGGGCATGTTGCGCTACCTGGAATGGGAATTGCAATTCTTCTTGGATTAAATGTTTCGCTTGGGGCGTTTGTATTTTTAGCATTGGGGATATTGCTTGTCTGGTATTTTAGTTTGAAAACTAATCTCTCAACTGAAACTTTAGTTGGAGTAATGTTTGTAACTAGTTTAGCTATTGGATTTTTAATAGTCCCGGAACCTGAATTACTGGAGGCATTGTTTGGAGATATATCCAATGTTTCTGTCAATGCGTGCGTGATTTCTTCTGTGCTTGCATTAGTCTCCTTTGTAATTATTAATCAGATTTATTCAAAATTAATTATGATAAATATTTCAGAAGATTTGGCAAAGTCGGAAAGGATAAATGTCAAAGGATATAATTTATTGTATTTATTTTTAATTGCTGTGATTGTCGCCTTGGGAATAAAAGTCACAGGAACTTTGCTTGTCGGAGCTTTGGTAATTGTGCCTGCCGCGGCTGCAAAGAATTTCAGCAAGAGTCTGAAGCAATATGCTTATGGAAGTTTAGTAATTGGAGTTTTGAGCGGAATTATTGGCATATTTTTATATAATCTTACAGGATTTCCAGCAGGGCCATTGATAGTTTTGACTTCGTGTGTTTTCTTTTTGATAAGTTTGATTTTTAAGAAATAATGAAAATGAGTTTTATCCCATCATTTTTCTCATTGCAGGATGCATATCCAATGCGTGCTGCTGGGCAATGTTCTGATACATCTGGTACATAATCATAACTGCAAGCAAAATTGCAGTTCCTCCTGTTAAGGCTCCGAGCAAATCTGAAACTGCGGCTAAAGCTCCAACTGCAAGTCCGCCCATTATTGTCAATGGCAGAATATATCTTCCGAGAATTGATTCAAGGACACGAGGGTCTTTTCTAAAGCCTGGAATTTGCAATCCTGAAGCAATGATATTCTTTGCCTGTCCTGCTTCATCCATTCCGGAAGTTTTTACCCAGAATAATGCAAAAACTGATGAAAATATCATGAAGAATAAAAGATGAGTTATGCTTTGTATTATCTGTGAAGTTTGAATGTTTCCTCTAATTGCTGCTTCTATAATATTAGAACTACTTAACCAATAAGCAAAACCAGATGTTGCCTGTCCTTGAGAGAATGAACCTAAAAATGTTGCATGCCCGAGCCATGTTTCAAGCAAACCGCCAAATAACTGAATGTTAGCGACCAGTGCAGCAACTAAAATGACTGGGATTACAGAAGCATAGAAAAATGCGAGAGGCCATTTTACGCCGTATCCTCTCAATCTATCATAAGAAAGAGGAATTTCTACTTTCAAGCTTTGCGCCCAGACAACTGCAAGAAATATTCCTGCAGTAACGAGAATGGCTGCGATTGCAATTAATGCTTCTTTTGGAGTTCCATTAATTACAGATTGAATTATAATCCAAACTTTTCCTGCACATGGAGTGTTTGAGAAATCAAGAAGGCAGTTTGCTCCGGTTGGGCTGATGAACTGGAATAGTGCGGTGAAAACTCTCCAAGCTACTCCTGCAAGAATAAATAAAGAAACTCCCGAGCCAAATCCCCATTTGGTTGTAACTTCGTCCATTACCATTATCGCCAGTCCTCCTAAAATCAACTGGAATATTACCATTGTTGCAAATCCAGGCATGGCTTGAAGTCCTCCCATTAAGACATAAACTAACGCTTCAAAGATTATGAAGAAGAAAACTCCGAGTTTTTGCAAACCTTGGAAATATTTTTTTCCTTCGGGAGTCTTTGTATCTATTGCTAAAATGCCTGCCCCTGCTAAAAGCTGAAGAATAATAGAAGACATGACAATTGGACCGATACCTAATGAAATTATACTTCCAAAATCAGTTCCTAAAATGACTGCGAGATATTCAAATCTGTCAAGAGAGTTCTTTGACAAACCATATAATGGAATATTCGCTAAAACGAAAAATGCAACTAATATTATAAGCGTCCATTTTAGCTTTACATTGAAGCTTAGTTTCTTTTCTGAAGGCTTTTTTACTTCAGGCAAATTATAAAATAATCCTCTTAAGTCCATTATACGATGAGAAAAAAATGGTTTATAAAGATTTACTTGGTAAATCTTTAAAGCTCGTCCGCGCAGAGCAGGGCTCCGCGGGAACTTCAATTATAAGAAATTGAAGTCTTGACAAACCTTCGCATATATAACTTATTATAGAGGAAAATTAGTATATATTGAATCAGCATAATCTATTAAAAGGGATTATTGTTGGTAGATAAATGGGTTTAGTACAAGATATAAAATATGAAACGCTTATCGGAAGAGGAAAATCAGAAAAGATTAATGTAGAAAATGTTTTGAAAATGCTCAAAGAATTAC
>JAUXTS010000038.1 GCA_030679115.1 archaeon | reverse complement strand
CAACATGAGTTCTACAAGCACAATTAATTTCTCTTTGGGTGGCAAAAGAATTTTTTTTGATAAAATTAATAACTTGCTCCTGCTTATTCAACTTTCTTTTCGCACCCTTGCCCATATAAACTATGTTAGCTCTTTGATAGGCTTCCCGCAAACTTTTGAAAGAAAGGTATAAGTTGGTATGAGATTTTTTCATTAGTTCAACGAGAGTTATATGTGGATTTTCACGTATCAATTTAATTATTTCATCAGAAGTTTTCTGCCTAAGTCTTTTAGCAGTTCTTTGCGGATATAAAATCCCCGCAGCATCAAAAGCATCTTTGATATTCGGAAAAATAGTCTGATAATTTATTTTTATATCTCTCTTTAAAGTATGCCCGCCAACCATCGGATGGCTCTTGATATAATCTATTATGATCTTCCTTTTTTCTTCCCCAGTCATTCTCTTAAATGTTCTAGGTAAATTAACCCCTGAGTCCTTATATGCTTCCTCCATTCCCCCAGAATAAACTTTGTTAATTTTTATATGCAATACTTTTTTTATCTCTCTAAAAGTAGTGTACGGATGTTCTCGAATATAATTTCTAACAGTTTCCTTTCTTTTATCTAAATCCTTATAAAAGACCACACAATACTATTGATTAGGGTAGTATTTATAATTTACTATTTAACTAAGAACCCATTAAAAACTCCCAATAACATTTATAAACAAATTTATCCTCAATAAAATATGCCTGAAAAAAGAGAAAAGTATTCTGCCGAGAAAATAGCAGAAATACAAAAAAAACTTATTGAAAATTTTGTTGAATTGCAAAAAGTTCATACAAACTTGGCAGAAAAATTTGATAAATTAACTAATCAAATTTCAAATCTTTTATCTCTATTTGAAGGTGCTGCAAGGACTTTTGCACAGCAACCATCAGCCACAAACACTGAAAAAGACAAGGATTTCCTTGAAAAGATAGATAGATTGCTTGACCAGAATAAGACTCTTGCTAGAGGATTAACTATGATGGAAGAAAAGATGAAAGAAAGAATATATGGCTCCCCAGCAGCTCCCCTAGTAAGATCAACTGAAATAAAAAGAACAATGGGAATAAAGCCGCTTCCAAGAATATGAAATCTATTTTAAGAGAAGAATTTCTTAAGGAATTTATAAAAGCAGTAATTTTAGAAAAAAGAAGATTATTGAAAAATATGGAGCAGATGGAAATGTCCCGAATTCCTCCCATGATTATGCCTCCTCAAAAGATGATTGCACAGGCAATTCGCCCGCAAATAATCCGAAAAAGAACTATAACAAGACACACTATCCAAAAAATTGTTCAGCAAAAACCTTTCCAAAATCCTGCTTCAGCAATGCCTGCTCCTGCAATATCTTCTGCTGTTCAGCAGAAAAAACCAGCCGAAATAAAGACACTTTCCCGCATAGAACAATTGCTAGTAGATCCTGCAGTTCTTAGTGTAGAATGCCCTGGCCCAACAAAGCATTTGTTGATGAATAGAGGAGGAGCTATTCAAACAGCCAATATCACTCTATCTATAGAAGAGATAAATAATATTATGGGAGAAATATCAGATAGAACGAGAATTCCCATCTTACCTGGAATATTCAGAGCAGCACTTGGAAATTATACGATAACCGCCATAATTTCAGAATTTGCTGGAACAAGATTCATAATTCAGAAAAGATATCTTTCAACTGCTCCTAAAAGATTATAAACTTCTTTTATATTGGAACAAAATGAGATTTTTACTGAAAGAATATAAAAATAAAAAAGAATCTATAATCTCACGCCTTGAAGAATTTAAAGATCTCCCAAAAGAAGATTATCTCGATGAATTTCTTTTTTGCATTCTCACACCCCAAAGCAATGCAAAAAAATGCTGGACAGCCATAGAAGAGATAAAATCCAATAATTTTAATAAAAATAATATTTCATTTATATTGAAAGGAAAAACAAGATTCCATAATAATAAAACTAAATATGTTCTTTTGGCATTGAATAATTGGAATAAAATAAAATCAAACTTGAATAAAAAAGATATTCTAGAACTAAGAAACTGGCTTTCTGAAAATGTCAAAGGATATGGATTAAAAGAAGCTTCTCATTTCCTCAGAAATATCGGAAAATCAGACAACAAGATAGCAATTCTTGATAGGCATATTCTGAAAAATTTAAAATCTTTGAATATTATAAAGAATGATAAAATAAAAAATAAATCAGATTATTTTAAAAAAGAAAGGCAATTTCTTGAATTTTCAAAACAAATCAAAATTCCAATAGATGAACTTGATTTATTATTTTGGAGCAATGAAAATGGCGAGATTTTCAAGTAAGTAGTTTGAAGATTATAATCAAACTTGGGAATCGAGCAGAAATTTTCAAATAAATTAAGCCATAAAATCTTTTGAAGGAAGTTTGCTAAGAGCAGAAAAGATAGGAAATAAAATTGAGCTATGCAATGCATCTAAAACTTTCGCATTATAATCGTCTTCTGAAAGAGCTCCTCTTTTCTTCAATTTTGCTTCAATGAAAAAACCATTCCCTTCTATGGGCCTTATATGCTCCAAAACATCCTCTCCATTTACAATAGGATAATTTGCTACTTCATACAATCCATTATAGCTTTTCTTAAGATTGTTTTCAAGATAGTCTAATACTACATCAAGATAACCTCCTTCCAATGCGATTTTAACAAGCTCTCCCTCTTCAACAAATCTGATTATAACTCCTTTCTTAAAACTAAATTCTCCGCGAGGATTATTTGAATCGCATTCAAAAACACCACTACCAAAATTAGATTTGCCTAACTTCTCCCTATATTGCTCACATACCCGCTTAGCCAAGTAATTAGCCAATTCCATCTAAAATCTACAAGTTAAACCCTTTAAAAATTATTACTATACTCCAGTACATAGATGAAAATAGACAATATTTATAACTTCTATTAAACTATGTTAAATTAATGAAAACACTGGTGATAAGCCTTGGCGGCTCAATAATAATCCCAAAAGGTGAAATGAATGTTAAATTTCTGCATAATTTCAAGCAGATTCTTCTTAAAAATACAAAAAACATAAAATTTGTTATAGTCTGCGGAGGAGGAAGCATCGCAAGAAAATATATTGAAGCATTAAAAGGAGAACATAAATCGGAAAAAGCACTCTCATTAGCAGGAATCCGCGCAACACGAATGAACGCCCTATTCCTTATGCAACTTATAGGTGAAAAAGCAAATTCTACACTGCCTATGGATATGAAAGAGGTTAAATCTAACTTGAAAAAAAATCCAATTGTCATTTGTGGAGCATTGAGATATGCTGAAAAATCTACTTCAGACGGCACTGCGGCAAAACTTGCCAATTATCTTGAAGGCGAATTCATAAATATGACAAACGTAAAGGGGCTTTATACAAAAGACCCAAGAAAACACAGAGATGCAAAGTTCATCTCCAAAATCTCTTGGAAAGATTTTGATGTTATGGCGAATAAATCTAAATATGCCCCTGGACAGCATTTTGTTCTTGACCAGTCAGCCTCAAAGCTAATAAAAAAGCATAAAATTAAAACATATATAATTGGTGAAGATTTGACAAATTTAATTAAAATTCTTCAGGAAAAGAATTTTATCGGAACTCTAATATCCTAACTAAGAACAAAGTAATAAAGACAGATAACTTTAAATATCAATTGATATCTTATATTATCAAATGAAACAGAAAGATATCAAGAAAATAATCAGTGAATACTTCTTTGTTAATCCTACTGCTAAGCTTAGAGTAAGAGAGATAGAAAGAGCCCTTAGACTTCCTCTTCCTTCAGTCATAAGATATTGCAAAGAGCTTGAAAAAGAAAGCATTTTAACAATAATTAAAACAGGCAGCGTTAATTTCTATGCAGCAAATAGGGGCAGTGAAAAATACCTCTTGGAAAAAAAGCTCGACAATATAAAAAGAATATATAAATCTGGACTTATAGAGCACATAAAGCAGGAATTAAGCAATCCTGCAATCGTTATTTTTGGCTCTTTTGCAAAAGGAGAAGATACAGAAGAAAGCGATATTGACTTATATATAGAAACACCATCAAAGAAAAAAGTAATCCTTGAAAAATTTGAAAAATTGCTTAAAAGAGGAATACAAATATTTCAGCATAAAAATCTCAAAGAAGTTTCAAATCCACATTTAGCAAATAATATTATAAACGGCATAACGTTAAATAATTATATAGAGGTTTTCAAATGAAAGAAATAAACTGGGAGGATTGCTTAATTAATAACTCAGCTAAAACCATCACTTCAGATATAAAGAGAGCAGAATCATTGATAGAAACCGCAAACGAAAGAATAAATTTAATTAAAGAAGTAAATGAAAAAAATTGCAATTTTATATTTGAAGATTATTATACTTCTTTGCTTGAATTATTACAGGCAAGAGCCTTCAAGAAAGGATTTAACATATTAAATCATATTTGCATAGGTTATTATTTAAGAGATGTTTTAAAAAGAGAGGATTTATACATATTATTTGATGACTTGAGATATAAAAGAAATTCTCTTACTTATTATGGAAATAGAATGGATTATGAAATAGCAAAACAAGCAATAGAAAAATGCAAAAAAATTATTAAAGAATTGAAAAAGAACTAAGAATTTAATTATAAATACTATGATATCAACAAGCAACATCGAACAGGCAAAACGCTTAATCAAATCAGAGAAAAATCCGATAATTATAGAAGCGCAGGATGAAAATTTCAATAGAAAAATCCTTGAATATGGAAAATTTGATATTCTCCTCTCTATAGAAAAAACAAAACAGCAGGATAAGTCAAAACAACTTGATTCAGGATTAAATCATATTTTAGCAGAAATTGCTTCAAAAAACAAAGTTGCAATTGGAATAAATTTTGAAGAGATATCCCGATTAAATAAAAAAGCAAAAGCCCAGAGGCTCGCAAGAATAAAGCAAAATATCAAAATCTGCAGGAAAGCAAAGGCAGACATTAAGATAATAAATTACAGGGATAAATTGAATGCATTTAATCTGCTGATTTCTCTTGGAGCATCTTCCCAGCAGGCTAAAAAAGCGATTTCATAATCTTTTTAACCATACTTATTCTATTTAAACTATGAAGAATAATAAAGAATCTGAAGAGATAATCGAAATGCTTTCTCCTATAGAAAGAAAGGTAGTTCCGTATCTAAAAAAATCGATTAAAGAGATAATCAAACTTTCTGGGCTGGATGAATCTTCTGTCCTTTTAGCTATTCAATTTCTTGAAAAAAAAGATATTCTTAAAACAAAAGCAAAAACCGATAGAATAATTGATTTGGGAACAAATGGCATTTATTACAAAAAAAATCATCTTCCTGAAAGAAAGCTCCTCTTAACTTTGGAAGAACAGAATCATCTTCAATTAAATGAAGCAAAAAAACTCTCAAAACTTTCAGAAAATGAATTTAAAGTCGCCCTTGGAGTCTTGAAAGATAAAGCGCAGATAAACATTGCAAATGGAAAAATCTCTTTGAATGCAACAAAAGAAGAGCTTTTTAAAAAATCCTTGGAAGAGCAATTTCTTGAGATTCTGCCGATAAAGGAATCTTCCCTTAGTTCAGAGCAAAGATTTGCTTTTGAAACCCTTAAAAAAAGAAAAGATATAATTGAAATAAAAAATGAAACTGAAATTTCTTTTGAACTTACAGAAAAAGGCAGAGAAATAGCTGGAAAAGAAATAAAACTTGATTTGCTTGAAGAAGTTACTCCGGAAATAGTAAAATCCTGGACATCTGGAAAAAAATTCAGAAGATATGATATTCAGGCGTCTGTTCCCAAAATATATGGGGGCAAAAAGCATTTTGTTAATCAATCAATTGAATATGCAAAAAGAATTTGGACAGATTTAGGATTTACAGAAATGCAGGGAAATTTCATAGATTCTTCTTTTTGGGTATTTGATGCCCTTTTCACTCCGCAAGACCATCCGGCAAGAGAAATGCAGGATACATTCTTCATTAAAAATGTTCAGGCAAAACTTCCAGATTCAAAGATTGTCAAAGCAGTAAAACAAGCACATGAAACTGGAATTGCAGGAAGCAAAGGATGGAATTATTCCTGGAAAGAAAAAGATGCTAAGAAAGTTGTTTTGAGAACACATACGACTTCTCTATCTGTAAGAACTCTTGCGTCTCTGAAAGAATCCAATTTTCCAGCAAAATATTTCGCAATAGGGAAAGTTTTCAGAAATGAAACAGTAGATTGGAGTCATGGATTTGAATTTTACCAGACAGAAGGAATAGTTGTTGACCCAAATGCCTCATTAAGACATCTTCTTGGTTATTTGAAAGAATTTTATAAGAAAATGGGTTATGAAAAGATAAAATTCGTTCCAAGTTTCTTTGCTTATACCGAACCATCGGTAGAAATACAAGTCTGGCATCCTGAAAGAAAAATCTGGCTTGAATTAGGCGGAGCAGGAATATTCCGCCCAGAAGTCACAACCGCACTTTTAGGAAAACCTATCCCCGTACTCGCTTGGGGGCAGGGATTTGACAGGATTATCACTGAATACTATAAAATCAAGGATTTAAGGGAAATGTATTCAAATGATATTAAAGACTTAAGAAATAAAAAGGAGTGGATAAAATAGGATGAAAAGCCAAAATATCAAAACACCATTAGCAATAAAAATGATCGCAAGCTGGATAATTTTAGCAGGAATCCTGAACATTTTATTGGAAGAAGTATATATCCTGCCAAGAATGGGATTATCTTACATTATTTTATTGATCACTGAACCTTTATCTTTATTCATCGGTATCCCAAATATGTTGCTTTATTCAATAGAATCAGATAGCTATTTTGTTCTATTTACTCTGCCAGCCATATTTACATTGATACTTCTTGCATTAGTAGCTTTTTTATTGATAAAGAAATATAAAACTATAAGACTAATTTTCATAATCGGAATTTACCTTTCTATATTATTGACATTATTATCTCCTTGGAGTTGTATGTTAAATTGCTCAGATACTCAATATGCATGGGTAACTACTTGGTTAGTGCCTAGATTAATCCTAAATATTCTAATCGCATCATTATTAACATACTATCTTTTCATAAATAAAAACGTAAAGGAGTATTTCAAAAACAAATAACATGGCAACAGCAAAATTCCCCCGCGTAGAAATTGAAAAGCATATAAAATTGACTCCAGAAAATTTGGAAAGAATAATGCTTTTGGGAATTCCAATTTCACTTCAGGGCGAAGAAGTAGAAATAGAAATTACTCCAAACCGCCCAGATTTGCTTTCAATGCAGGGTTTCTTGAGAATGATAAAAACCTATCTTAAAGAACCTGGATTGAAAAAATACAAGGTAAATCCTCCTGAAAAAAACTTCAGAGTAAAAATAGATTCTTCAGTTAAAGAAATACGTCCTTTCACTGCATGCGCTATAGTAAAAAATCTTAAGTTTGATGATATAAAAATAAAAGAAATAATAGACTTGCAGGAAAAATTGCATACTACTGTTGGAAGAAATAGAAAGAAACTGGCTATCGGAATCTACCCTTTGGAAAAAATAACTCTTCCTATAATTTATGAAGCCCGCGCCCCTGAAAAAATAAAATTCCGCCCTCTGGAAGCAGAACACGAGATGACTGGATTAGAAATCTTGCAGAAACATCCGACAGGGAAAGAACATTCCTCTATCCTTAATGGATTTGAAAAATTCCCAGTATTCGTAGATGCGAAAGGGAATATACTTTCAATGCCTCCTATTATCAATAGCCATGAAACTGGAAAGATTACAAGAGATACCAAAGAAGTATTCATAGAATGCTCAGGTTTTGATTTTGCCACTCTTAAAAAAACGCTTAATATAATCGTAACAACCTTTGCAGATATGAATGGAAAAATATACGCTATGGAACTACAATATGAGAAAAAAGAAATTACTCCGGATTTAAATCCTGAAAAAATAAAACTCTCTCTTGATAATGCCAATAAACTTCTTGGACTTGATTTGAGAGAAAGAGATTTGGAGAAACTTCTTCCAAAAATGGGATATGAATATTCAAATGGAATAGTGAAAATTCCTGCCTGGAGAATAGATATACTTCACGAAGTAGACATAATAGAAGATATAGCGATAGCTTATGGATATGATAAATTAATTCCTGAAATACCTAAGGTGGCAACAATTGGAGAAGAATCAAAAAAAAGCAGAATAAAATCAAAGATATCTGAAATTCTTATTGGTGCAGGATTAATAGAAACTTCTTCTTATCATTTAATCAAAGATGAAGAAGCAAAAAAAGCAAATCTCAAAGAAAATGAAAAAATTGAAGTAGAAGATTCAAAAACAGATTACAAGCTTCTTCGCCCTAATTTGCTTATTCCGACATTGAGAATGTTTGCAGAAAATAAAGACCATGAATATCCTCAGAAGATATTCGAAATTGGAACATCATTTACAAAAGATATGAGAGAAGAAACACAGATAAAAGAATCAGAAAATCTGATAATTGCTTCCTCTCCTGCAAACTTTACTGAAATCAAGGGAATAATGGATTATTTAGCAAGAATTCTGAATATAGAATATAAATTAAAAGAAGCTTCCCATAAAGAACTAATAGATGGACGTTCAGGGGCAATTATCTTTAATAATAAGCAGATAGGTTATATTGGGGAAGTTCATCCTCAAACATTAAAAGATTGGAATATAAAAATGCCCTTATCAATAATAGAAATTTCACTGGAAGAAATATTTAATTCCCTTTTATCTTCTCTATGATATGAGTCGTAGAACGTCCTTCTATAAAAGAAACAAGTGCAATCTTTCCATCATAACCTTCAACAATCTTCCTTTCAATTTGATTAATTGTATCTATATTATAATTTCCTCCCTTTACATAAACATCTGGCTGCAATTCAATTAAATATTTTTCAGTATTTAATTCAGAGAAAATATATACATAATCTACAAATTCCATTGAAGATAATATCTCTGCTCTTTCTGCTTCTAATTGCACGGGTCTTGTCGGCCCCTTTAATTTTCTTATAGAATCATCTGAATTTAATCCGACAATCAATATATCTCCAAATTCTTTTGCTTTTTTCAAATATTTTATATGTCCTGCATGAAGAATATCAAAACACCCGTTAGTCCAAACTATCCTTTTGCCTTTTCTTCTATTTTCAACAACTATTTCTTTCAATTCTTGTAGAGAAACAACTTTTTTCTCTCCAGAAAATATTTTATCTACTAATTCTTTATGTTTTACAGAATATGTTCCTTTCTTTCCTACTGCAATTCCTGCTGCGTGATTAGCAATTATTGATGCTTCTTCAAGTGAAGAACCTGCTGCAATAGCCAAAGCAAGTGTAGCAATTACTGTATCTCCAGCGCCACTCACATCAAAAACTTCCTGCGCATAAGTTGGAATTTCCATCCTCGAATCTGAAAAAAGCGTCATTCCATCTCTGCCTTTAGTTATGAGTATATGCGAATTAAGTTCCATCTTTAACATTTCTCCCGCCTTATTAACTTCTGAAAATCCAGACATCTCAAGACTTTCTTTTTCATTCGGCGTAATTAAATAAACTTTTTTATATAAATGCTGATTTGAAGGTTTTGGATCAACTATCATTTTGCTTTTGTATACTGAAAGAAATTCAATTAAATCCTTTGTGATACTACCTTTTGCATAATCTGAAATTATAATAATATCGCATTCTCTTGCTTTTTCCAGTAATAATTTTTTAGTTTCTTCATTGAATATCTTCTCGCATATTTTTTCCCTATCTACTCTTACAATTTGCTGCCCTCTTCCAATTATTCTTGTTTTCTGCAAAGTTGCATAATTTTCATCAATAAAAAATTCTATTCCTTTTTCCCTAAGCAGATTTTTAACGACATTTATTCCATCATCTTTTCCTGCAAAAGAAAAAAGAATTGCTTTCCCTCCGAGTGATGCAACATTAGATGCTACATTCCCCGCACCCCCAAGTTCAAAAAATTCCCTTTCTACTTTCACAACAGGCACGGGGGCTTCTGGACTTACTCTTGAAACTTCTCCCTCAACATATTTATCGAGCATCAAATCTCCTATAACCAGAATTTTCTTTCCAATAAAATTAGATAATATTTGTTCAATTTTATTCATATAAAAATAGGATAATCTCGCTTTATAAAAATTATTATATTGATTTTTATCTTTTTCTATCCAGAATCATACTGATAAAAAACATAATTATCCAAAATCCCATGAGTGAGATAAATACATGTAATGTTGGATGTAAGTTAAATTTTGAGATAAATAAATAATGTAATATTAAAACTAAAATTATTGAACTTAAAAAGATTAATGCATAATTTGGTTCCTTCTTTTTAGCCATAAATTGTTTAATCAATTATAACTTATAAACTTGTCTGAAGAATAACGAGCAATCATAATGGAAGTTGAACCCACAAGGGGATATTTAGGGAAAGTGAAGCGTTAGGAAACAGTATCTAAAGGGAAGTTGAACCCACAAGAAACCGTAGGTTTCTTAGGGAAAGCCTCTACCGAGACTTGAACTCGGGACCTTTACATCTTTAGACATCTTACGTCTGA
>JAUXTS010000028.1 GCA_030679115.1 archaeon | reverse complement strand
CGAATCCGAAACTAATGTGCCAAAAAATATTTTATATGCCTCATAAACTTCTCCATTTGTAAATCCTGCATCACAACATTCGTGCATTATTTTATTATTTATCATTTTTGTCTCCTATTCCACAATTATGGTGCCGTAGCCCATCCCCATTGAACATGCAAATGAATATGTGCCCTTTTCTGTCAGAGTAAATATTATTTTATCGCTTGGGCTTGATGAAATTTGAGATATTCCCAATTGTCTGATTGTAAACGCCCGATAACATCCCCTCACTGAACTATCAAGAGTCAATTCTACTGGAATTCCTGCTTTTACCCTAATTGTATTTGGATAATAATTATAATTTTTCATGCCTAGTGTTATCTTTTGAACTTCTTCTGAATTTATATCTGAGCCAGAATTATTTGAGCCAAGGTTAGAATATACCACATATCCTCCTATAAAAACAATAAGTGCAATTACAACAAGAGAAGTTGTGTTTTTCATTGGAATAGGGCACTCCTTGGGCCATAAATCATTAACCAAGTAGTTATTGAAATTAAAATCGCAGTTATTATAATATCAAGCATAAAGTCTTCTTCAGATTCTCTTTTTCTTTCTTTTGTTTCTTTGTAAATCATGTAATTAAGGCTTATCATTATGGCTGATAGAACAACAACTATAATTATGCTTGCCGCATTTAGATGATCGTTTAGCAGCATTACAGAAGTCATTGCTCCCATCCAGCCGCCCATAAATCCTGCCATCATACCTTCCATGAATCCCATTACGCCGCAGCAGCTTCCTGTCCAGATTCCTATCAATATTCCGATAATCATGCCAAACACGCCTCCGACAAACATTCCGTTAGTCGCTCCAACAATATATCCTGCAAGGAAACCCGCAATCATTCCAGTTGTCATTCCAATCATCATGCCTGACATGCAAGGCATTTGTTTATAGGCTCGAATCTGACGCATTGCCGGAATTATTATTGCATAACTAAGGGCAGAAAGAAAAATGAACAAGCCATATTTTGGAATAAAATTCTGAATTTCTCTAAATTTGAAATAATATAGAATTCCTAACAGAATGAATGATGTCAGCAAGGAATAAAGTATAGTTTTAATCAGTTCTCCTTCTACTTTATCACCATTCAATTCTTTGATAAATTGTTTGAAACTCATTGTAGCCACCCCATATTAATTTTATTTTGCATTAAATTAGGAGAATAATGCATTGAACTATATCTGTTATGTGTTGAACTATATGAATTATGGTCCATATTATTCAAGTTCATTGTGTGATGCATTCCGTCCATATTATAATAATTATTCATATAATTTCTGTTAATTCTCGAGTGATCCATACTATATGCTAAAACAGATGTGCTGGCCAATATTAATACAATAAATATTGCTAATATTGATAAATTTATTTTTTTCATTTTATCCTCCACAGCCCCCACAGCCTCCGCTTGAGCCACCGCAAGTTCCTCCTTTTGGAGCGGCTTCAGCATAATTTGATTTGGCTCCGTCCGCTTCAAGGACTGTAAATGTCCCGACATACATATTCATAGAACAGGCGATATTGAATGTTCCCGCTTTATTCGGCGTAAATTCTATAATATTATTGCTTGAAGTCAGAGTTTTTCTTATATTAAACGCAGATATAGATAATGATTTTGAACAACCAGGCATTTGAGACATGTCTGCTTCTATCCTGACTGGAATTCCTATTTTAAAAGTGGAAGGTTCAAGAATATATTTGTTATTTTCAACATACATCTTTACAACCTGTGCATCTCCAGCATAATTCGAGCTTATAGCATTTGAGGTTATTTTGCTTGAAGCATCTCCGCTTATGGCAAAAAGAACGAATATGAGCAAAAAGATAGACGAAACTGCTATAATCCATCCGATTTTATTTTCTGCATTTTTATTTAAGTCAGTCATTTTATTTTTCCCCATATGTATTCAATCTTCATATGATTTTTCTGTTCATATAGGTATTTAAACTTTATGAAAGAGAAATTGGGACTTGAAATTAGATCATCTTTTCAGCTCTTTGCCGTCTGGCATTATTATTGCTGAGGGGGTTCCTGGAAGAGTACCTCCATCAAGGGTAATATCTACGCTGTTTATAATCTCTGTTTTTATCTCAAAAAATGAAGCGGCGGGTTTTTCTCCCGAGAGATTAACTGAAGTTGTTATGAATGGAACTCCTGCCTTTTCAACGAGTTTTGTGAAGTCGTTGTTCGGGATTCTTATCCCGAGGGTGTCTGAAGCAGAGACGTGCAGGAGAAAGTTTTTATCTTTTTTCCATAAGACAAGAGTATACGGGCCAGGCAGATATTTATCAATATCTATCTTGTCTATAATAAGGTTTTCTTTTATCCATGATTTTGAGGGAGCAATTACTGACAGGGGTTTTTCTTTTTCTCTTGATTTTATCAGCTTTATCCTGCTGACGCTGTTTATATTGAGTGCGTTGCATCCCAACCCATAGACTGTGTCTGTAGGATAGACAAAAACCTCGCCAGATTTTATTGCTTTTATCAATTCTTCTTCAGGATATTCGTAATAGTCTGCCATAACTTTATTTTAGCTTGATAGTTTAAAAGAGTTACGAAAGATTATGTCTAATGCGATAATATAATTAAAAGATAAATTCCTATAGAATTCAATAAGAAAGAGACAATGCCAAATACAAATTGTTTTATTTTTGTTAATCCCGCAATCATCATTACGCCTATCTCATCGGGCAAAGGCGAGGCGATTATAAATCCTGCTAGGACATATAATAAATATAATCTTATTTTATGGCTAAGAGTATGATTAACTAAATTCTTAAGTTTTAAAAGAGTTTTTTCTTTCTCTAACTTTCTAAATTCATCCATAAAAGAAAATTTTATGAAATTAAATATCAGTAAATCAGCGATTAATGCTCCGAATCCGCCCAATATACTTGCGAAGAAGATATTTTCTGGATTTGACATTATAAATAATCCTATTGCAAATGGGGCAGTAAATCCAAATGAGAAAAGCATTCCTGCTAAGAAAATTAAAATATATCCTGATGAGGCGCTGATTTTTATAAGATAATCTGATACAATTGGGTCTTTGAAGATGATATATGCTAATATGATTGTTAATGCGAAGACAGTTAATTTTGGGTATTTTTTACTGTTGAACATTTTCTCTTTTTATAGCTCCTAATCTTTGAATTTTAGGCTATTGTGATAGCCTCGCCCGGATTCGAACCGGGGTCTCGACCGCCAGAGGGTCGAATCCTTGACCACTAGACTACGAGGCTATATAAGTTAATTCAATTTTATACTTTTAAACATTACTAAAAGAAAGATTTTTATAGAACTATTTCTACTTTGTTAGGAGGTAAAAATGGGATGGATTTTAATTGCAGGGTTATTTTTAGTCTTAATTGTATTTTTATTAAAATTTAAGGAAGTTAAGCATAGATTTTTCTCATTTATTACAATAATTTTAATACTATTTGTAATTTTATCTGCATCTTTTGTATTTAGCAATAATGATTTAGATTTAACTTCTTTTGATGGATTTGTCAAAAGCAGCCAGGTTTATCTTGGATGGCTTGGAGGAGCATTTAGTAGTTTTGGCGATGTAACTGCTTATGTAATAAGAGATAAGAATTGGGGCGCAGGGAATTCTAGCATATCATGAGAATTTTAATGATTTTGGCTATATTCTTATTTTTAGGGGCTTTTTTTATAGTAAGCAACGAGAATCTGCACCTTTCTAATAAAGCAGAAGCTAAAACTTTTGGAAGCCTTTATTATAATTGGTTTTTGGATTTATTTTCAAATGTTCATGGGGTTGTAGGATATGCTGTGAAATCTGAATGGCTTCCCGATTCTAATCTGAGTAGATAATTTGATTGATAGTTATATTTTTATAGCGTTTTTCTTATAGAAAGTCATGCCTCTATAGCTCAGTTGGTTAGAGCGTTACATTGGTAACATTAAAATCTGAAGGTTTTAAGCCTTCAGACGTAAGATGTCTAAAGATGTAAAGGTCCCGAGTTCAAGTCTCGGTAGAGGCTTTCCCTAAGAAACCTACGGTTTCTTGTGGGTTCAACTTCCCTTTAGATACTGTTTCCTAACGCTTCACTTTCCCTAAATATCCC
>JAUXTS010000018.1 GCA_030679115.1 archaeon | reverse complement strand
ACATATCAGCAATAAAAGTAAGATTTAATAACTTAAAACAGCAATTTAAAATATGAATAAAAAAGGGCAGATGATTATATTTGTTATTATAGCTATGGCAATTGTTGGAGGAATTATACTGCTTTTCATGTTCAAATCATCAACAGGAACTCCAAAAACTTCTCTCAATGTTGATACTTCATCTATAAGAAATTATGTAGATTCTTGCCTTGAGAGTGCTTCATCAAAAGCCGTATTTGAATTTGGATTAACTGGAGGAGTTAAAAATCCAGACAAGAGCATAATTTTTGGAGAACAGACGATACCTGTTTACAATAGTGCATCAGACATTCCATCTCTTTTGGATTTAACAGATAATCTTAGAGAAGATATTTTATCAAATTTTCTTGTTTGTTTTGAATCCAATCCTTTGGAACAAGTTGGTTTTGATGTAGCTTTTACGGGCTCTCCAACAATTGATTTATATATAAAAGACAAAAAAATTGATGTAAAACTTAATTATATTCTTTCAATAACTAAAGCAGAATATAAATCTACAATATCTGATTTTTCAGCATCTATACCATTAAATCTTGGGCAGATTTATCAAAACTCTTACGATTTAGTTGCAAATGTGGATTCTCTTGAAGCCGGACAGGAATATGATATATCTTCATATTGCAGTCAGTATAACTTCAATGGATTGACAAATATTTACATAGATGATTATACTTCAGAAAGCGGAGAAACTTATAAAATAATTAGATTTATTGATTATAGTCCTTATTTTGGAGATTATTTAAATAGTTTGAAATTCACATTCGCATTGAATAATAACGCCTTAAAAGGCGAATGTAAATAATGATATCAAAAAAAATAATTTTATTGCTAATGGGTTTTATTTTTCTAATTACCTTAGTTTCTGCAGTTCTTGATGATGATGGAGATGGAATCCCGAATGTTGGAGACAAATGTGATAATTCTGAACTTGGCTTTGCCGTTGATGAATCTGGCTGTTCATGCAGTCAGAAAACTGACTGCATTGCCGATAACAATGCTTGCACGGATTTATGCAGTGTAGAAGGAGGCATAGCAAAATGCAATGCTTGGAATTTAATTTCATGCCCTTCTACTTCTGAAGAATTTGTTGCAGGAAAAGCCGTTGCTGGAGGAAGTGAAGAAGGAGCGGTTGCAGGACAAGATACATATAAGCTTGAATGCCAAAGAACACGGACAACTGCTCCAAAAGATAAAGGAGATTGCAAAAATGAAGAAAAAGACTGCAAGAAGCTAAAACCAAATCAAGGAAGATATGAATTTTATGAATGCAAACAAGATGAAGTTACAGGAAAATTTTATGAAATTTGCAAGGAATTATCTTTCATTAAAAAAGATAAAACAACAGATTGCTCAAAAGAAAATCCTGATGGATTATTTTATTACGCCGATGAAAGATATGATGATGGAATAAAATGCGAGAAAGGAGTGTTTAATCTAAAATGTAAAAATGGAGTATATGATGCTTCAAAGAGCAAATGCCCCGTAGGATATAAAACTTCTCCTAATAATCCTCGCCCTTGTGTTGAAGATCTTGCTAATCTTTTAGAGCCTACTTCCAAAAATCCATCAAGATACGTTGAAGAATGCAAACAAGATGATGTATATATTGCAAAAGCAAATAAAAAATGCAAAGAAGATTCATGCCCAAACGGCTTTGTTTTTACCCATTGTGAAAAAACACCAGGCAATAATATGTATGCTCCTTTCTGCGTAAGCACTAATCCCAAATATACATATTATGGCTCCAAATGCGAAGGAAACGATATTGAGACTAATAGAGAACCAGTAAATGATTGTGAATTCATAGCAGATATAAAAGTTAATTTTTATGGGTATGAGGATGAAGGAGATATTGTTGAATATAAAGATTACCGAATGATTGCCAGTGTTCGCAAAACTTCGCAGGATACTGCATCTGTTTTAATAGCTCAAGGTTCTTCGCCTTCTTATTCTATTTTATTTGATTCTGGAGAGAATAAAATTAAAACGCTTAAAGACGGAAAAATTGTTAAGCTATTAGATATTTATCAGGGAAGAGCAGCCGAATGGAGAGTTGCTCTCTGCTTTTTGAAAGAAGAAGATAAAAAATGCGTAGATAATGATTTAGATAATTTCTTTGCTTTAGCGCCAAACGCTCCTGCCGACACTGATTGCGGAATAAAAATAGATTGTAATGATAATAACCCTGCAGTTTATCCAGGAATTGAAAAGCCATGCGGAGCATTAGTAGCATCAAAAGGGGTAGAATTAACAGGAAGCGATGTCTGCAAAAAATCAGTCAGTGATATCTGCGATAAAACCTGCACATTAAAAGCAGACGCTACTAAAGATGGAGCATCCTGCACAATAGAAGGTGCAGAAGGCATCACTAATGGATTCTGCCTTAATGGAGAATGCACACAAAGAATATGTGATAATGTTTATGGAGCAGACTTTCTAAAATGCGGTACAGGATTAGTCGCCGGCGGACAATTTGACTGCTGTGCTAAAAATAGCCTTTGTGATGACCCTGCAAGTAAAGGAAAGCCAGTTTGTGCTGTTGAAAATAAAGAGAAAGTTAAAACCCCAATGGGAAGTCCATTCAACTATCTTGCAAGTTCTAATTGTGACGATGATAAAAAATTATGCCCTGAAGTAATAAGAAAACCAAAAGAAACTGATGAGAGTTACAATAAAAGGGTAGCGAGTGTAGTTAAAAATAATTTTAAAACTATATGCTGTCCTGCAACTCAATCTTGTGTTGATTCGGGAGGTTCACAAGATTTTGCTTTAGGATATATGCAATGTGCTAAACCTCAATGTGATGCAGGAGAAGAATCTTGCCCAATAAGTTATGTAGAACCTTTTAATGAACAAAATAAACCAAATGAAAAGTTTTGCTGTCCAAAAGCGTTAGGGGGCTGTTTTAAATTAAGTAATTATCCTCTTAATAATAATGGGAAAGTTGTAACATTCCCTTTCGTTTTCTACGATTGCGCACCAGGCAATGGAGTTGAAATAAAAAATAACGTAATTACCCAAAATCCAGTTTCTGAAGAATGCGGGAAAGATTATAGTAAGATTAGTGGAAACGATATATTTTCATGGGGAAGCATCTGCTGTAAAGATGGATTGCAAGTTGGATTTAACCAACCAAATGGTTATCCAGTATGCAAACTTATAGACAAATCCTTGCCAACAAGCACTAAAACTAAAAAGGAAGTTCTTACTCCAGTTTTAAACCAGAAAGTGCAGACAACTACCGCTCCTCCTACCCAGACCCCTCCAGAATTGCCAGCAGTAGAGCAAATTAAGAATCTTCCAGCAACAAAAATAACTCCTGCTCCAACTGACGCCCCAAATATAAGAGCAAAGTTCATCCAGCCGGATGATGCTGCTTTTATGTTAAGAGATGAAAATACTCAAAAGTTAGATGGAGTAATATATACTTTTGAATCATTTGCAGATGTAAAACCTGAAGAAGTTGCTTTTGACCCAAGCTATTTTGCATTGGATAATCCATCAACTGCTAAAATATATGTTTATCCTAAATCAAGTTTATTTGGATTATGCAAACAAACTTTCATAAAAGAATACGCTTATACAGTTACACGAGATGGATTGATAGCAGATTTCTATGACGAATTCTTTATGAATATATTTCCTGGTTCAGTTATTACAGAAGGAGAATTTAAAATAAAATCTTATGAAATAGAATGTCCTGAAAGCAAATTGCCAATACCTGCTTCAATTGATTGTGTTGGAGAAGGGAAATCGGGGCCAATTTCATCAGCAGATTATTCCACAACGCTTGATTGCTGCGAAGGACTTACAAAAATTGAAGATACAGTTACACTTGGCAATTTCAAATGTATAAATTGCGGAGATGGAATTTGTAATGAAGAAGCAGGAGAAAACAATGATAATTGTCCAGCAGATTGCACTGAAGTTATTCCTCCTTCTCCAGAACATTGCCCTAGAGCAATTAAAATAAATAATCCTAATAATATTGAATGTTGCACAGGATATACTAAATTAGCTTTCACATATCCAGAGATTAACACAGGGATTTGTAAAACAAGCAACGTTTATTCTTACGTCTGCAATCTCCCCCATATTGGAAACATATGTGGAGATGGTATTTGTTATGGTGCCGAGAGTAAATGCAACTGCCCTGTAGATTGTCCTGCTTAATCAGATTTCAAGCCATAACTTGGCTGAAGAGTTCTAATCAAATCCAATCTTTTTATGAGATATTTATCAGGCAGTCTTGGATTAGCTAAATCTATCCAAGGATACATTAATTTAGATTCATGCAGAATAGATTCTTTTATAGTTTTAATATCTAATTTTTTCATTTCTTCCAAAGCATGCCTTGATGAAAGAAAATTTTCAGGATTAGAATAAAGATTGGACAGTTCCCTTAATTCAACTTCGGTGCAAGCAACTTCTTCTATCTGCTCATAAGTAGGGGATTCATAATTGCAAGGCCTTCCGCATCCTATCAAAGATGCTGATAAGACAGCTACTCCTATGATTTCAGTCAGATAAGATGGTTTTTTTGGATTCATTGTGGTTTTATTGATTGCTTTTTAAATATCTGTTTATTTTTTCGCTTGCCCCATGAATATATATAAGATATTTATCGGCAAGACTTGGATTTTTCAAATCTATCCAAGGAAATCTCTCTTTTGCATCATTTAAGACAGATTTGTCAGCGTTAGATATATCTCCATTTTCCAGACTCTTAATAAGATATTTCACATCATTATTTGTTTTAGGTAATTTTTGATTAGATATCTTTTCATAATTTCTTGTTGCTTCAATTCCTTCTTTTCCTTTCTTAAGTAAATATTCTCTAGGATTTAAGTAAAGTTCTACTATTTCTTTTTCTTGTTCTTCTGTAAGTGCGGCGTCTTTAATCTGCTCATAAGTAGGAGTTGTGTGCCTTTCAGGAGAATAAGCTCTTCCGCATCCAGTCAGCACTGCTGTAGATAATGCAAAAGCAGTAGTAGTATTTCTTACAAGACTGCATAATGAACGATTATTTTTCATTTTCATCTCCTTCTATCTTTTGCCAAAATTCCGCCCCATCTCTCTTTATTACTTTATATGCAGGCACACGCTCAGTTATTCTAACTCCATTTACATAGTTTACTTTTGTTTTATACAAGATATTATCTTTACCCCATCTTCTGCTCTCAATTATAGCAATTCTGTCTGCAAGATTAAAATCAATTTCATCAATTTTACAATCAGGATTAGTTGAATATATCATCCAAGGGAACTCTTCTCTTATCTGTTTTTCAGAAATAACTTCATTAATTTTCATATTTTTAAAATGCGCTATTGACTCTTCAAGCGAGTCTGCCCAGTATCTCTCTTTAAGATATCCTTCAGGGTCCGCGTATATTTTACAAATTGAATTTCTATGGGATTTGTAAGGAGTTTGATTTATCTCTTCAGAAGTCGGTCTGGAATAGTTGGGCTGTCTTCCGCATCCTATTAAAGGCATAGCTAATATAGCAGATAAAACCACCTTAGAAGGCATACTCTTTACCGCAGAGCATACTTTATTAGTTAATGATTTGTTCATATATACTACTATTTAGTGACATATATAAACCTTTCTCTTTTAATGTTGATTCAGCAAGCCTGCTTGTATCTTCCTCTTTTTTCTACAGCTTTCAGCCTATTTACCACCGCAATGTGATTTTTTGAAATTTCATAGCCTTTCAAAATTGCCTTAAAAAAAGATTCAAAATGCAGAAAATGCTTTGCTTCAAGCGCCTGTTTTATCAAATGCAAATCCACTGCCTTATCTTCTACCTTGGAAGATTCATATCCCAATCCAAAATCTATAAAATATACCTTATTATTTAAAAACAACATATTGCTCGTAGTCAAATCTCCATGAATTATATCTGCGTCATGAAGTTTTGCTATACTTTCCCCTATCTGCCTGCAGACTTCCTCTGCATTCCTTAAATTGTCCAGATGTTCAGAAAGTTTTTTTCCTTCAATAAATTCCATATCAATCTCTTTTTCTTTATCAGATACCCTAATTATTTTTGGCACATTAATCAATTTTGATGCTTTTTCCAAAAGTTTAGATTCTCTTTTCGTTCTCTGCTTCCTCAATTTCTCATCCAAAACTGGAATACGATATCCTTTCTTTGTTCTCCTTTTTATCAATTTTCCATCTTCAAGAATAAGAACGGCCTCTGCTCCCTGT
>JAUXTS010000016.1 GCA_030679115.1 archaeon | reverse complement strand
CTGATTTTGCGCTCTTAGCTTTTTTTATCTCTTCAATCCAGCGTTTTGAATAAGGGTGAGAAATTTCTGCTTCTTTTTTCAACAGCAGTTTAATGTACTGCAGAGCATACTCACTATTGCTTATTTTGTAAATCTTGGCTTTTCCCACTCTTCTAAAGATTAAGACACCTTCTTTTTGAAGTCTGTTCGCTATTTTTAGAGCTCCCATTGAACTTAGTTTTAGATGCTTTGCTAGGTTGTTTGCATTGTACTCCATTTCTGGATTTTTCAAGATGCTTAATGCAAAAAACATCTCATTTTCTTTTCCGCTTCTCATTCTGGTTCCTCTATATATACTATTAGTTTATATATATAAACTTATCGTTTATGTTATTTTATTTTTAATATATTGTATTCAATAGCAGTCGAGGCGAGTTAAAGAAAAAACGAATTTTTAATTCTTTCTATTCAATTCACTAAATATAGAACTTTCAAGTTTGCTTAGTTTTAAAGTCTGCAAAGCTTGTTTTATTTGTTCAGAAGTATAGGCTTGAATTTTTTGCGTGCTGGCTTCGCCAGAATCAGACACCCCACGAACCCTGTTGTCGCGGTTCAAGTCCCTGCTGTAGCCAATAAGGTTAGATTCATGATTAAAACTACGCAACCACAGCTGTCTTGCATAAGGCTCGTCTTTTAAGCTTGATAACCAAACGGGCATTTCTTTTATTCCTGCTTCTCTTAAAAATTCCCCATAGGCTTTTGCATCTTTTCCAAAAAGAAAAGCAGTTATCTCGTTATCTGCAAACCTCTCTGTTGGAATTGCCTCGTCTGAAAGGTTAACTGAATCTGCGAGAGATTTTTCAACCTCTTCTGCTGTTAAATATAATTCTTCGTTATTTCTATGACAATCAGTTGCTTCTATTGAACTTTCCATTATTGGAGAGTTCTTAGTTAAAATTTTTCCTTTTTTAGGAACATAAATAATTCCTTCTCTTATCCAGTTTCCAAGTTCTGAAACTGCTGAATTAATGCCTTCC
Organism: archaeon; assembly: GCA_030679115.1. Lineage (GTDB taxonomy): Archaea > Nanobdellota > Nanobdellia > Pacearchaeales > GW2011-AR1 > JAUXTS01. The sequence goes on along the minus strand of JAUXTS010000016.1, from coordinate 16,531 downwards.
TGCATTCTAAGTTTTGCCATTTCTTGCGCAGAAATTATTCTATAACCTTTTGCTCCCAAGAATTCTTTTCCTTTATCGAAAGGTGCTTCTACATAAGCAGATATTAGCTTTCCTGTTACATCTTTGATTATTTTCATAGAAATTCTTAGAGAAAGGGGTTTAAAAACTTTCCTATTTGTTACTACTATAAAATTAACTTATAATCAATTGGATTTTACACCAAATTTATCGGCTTCTTTTTCAAGAAAGACTTGATAGTTTCTATTGTAACCTCAAGAATACGCATTACTGCTTCTTGGGAGAAGAAAGCTATATGTGGAGTGAATACAACATTTTCATTTTCAAGAAGTTCATGATCAATAGCTAACTGCTGCATCTTCTGAATATTGATGTTCTTTGAATCGTGAAGGAATTCTTTTTCTTCTTTAATTAATTCCTCTCCTTCAAGAACGTCCAATCCAACTGCAGAAAGCATTTTTGTTTCAAGAGCAAAGAGCATTGCTTTTGTATCAATTATGGGGCCTCTTGAAGTATTGATTAAGACTGCGCCCTTCTTCATTTTCTTAAAGGCAGACATATCTATTAGATGATAATTCTTTGGAATATAGGGCACATGCAAGGTTAAGATATCTGCATTTTTCAAAACATCATTTAAAGTAGTATATTTGAAACTATATTGTTTTGCAAATTTATTGTCTAGATGATGATCATTTGCCAGAACATTCATGCCAAAACCTCTGGCAATTTTAATAACATTTGTTCCTATGCGCCCAACGCCAAGAACACCGAGAGTTTTGCCTTTCAAGTCAAATCCTTTTAATCCCTCAATTGAATAATTCTTTTTCATTGTTCTAAGATATGCTTTGTGAATATTTCTTGAAATTGAAAGAATTAATGCGAAAGTATGTTCGGCTACTGAATTATCTCCATAATGGGGAGTATTGCAGACTAACACTTTATGATTTTTACAAGCTTTCAAATCAAGATGGTCTGTTCCCATTGAACGAGTGATTATTAATTTCAGATTTGGAAGTCTTTTAATAATCTGGGGAGTTATTTTTGAATAAATGAAAACAGAAATTATATCACAATCTTTTACTTCATTAAGATTATTTTCTGAAAGAGGTTTTGAATAAAATTCCAAATCATGAGATTTGAATTCTTTTTTCAATATCTCCTTCTCCCAGTCATGTATCTCAAAAAATGCTATTCTCATCCTCTTTTTACTCCTTGAAATTTAATAGCTTGATATGTATAAAAATGCTTTGGGAGAGAGGTTTTATAAATTAAAATAACTTGTTTATCAAAGAGGTGAAATAAAAGATGTCTATGCTAATTGCGAGTTTTCCTGAAACTGAAGATATAGGAAGAAAAGTGGCTAAAATGCTTAAGGTTGGATATACTAAAATTATGACTGAAGATTTTCCAGATTCTGAGTTTCACCTTGAATTAAAAAAAAATCCAAAAAATAAGATTGTTGTGATTGTGAGTTCTATGACAAAAGACCCTGATGAGAAACTTATTGAAACTATACTTGCTGGGGGAATTGCTAAAGATTATGGGGCAAAAAAAGTAATTTTGGTTGCAACTTATATGCCTTACATGCGACAGGATAAGCATTTTGAGAAATATGACAGCTTATCATCTAAGCATATCTTAAAGTTATTTGGAAATTTTGACAAGATTATTGCTATTGACCCGCATTTGCACAGAATAAAGAAAATGCGGCAAGCTTATGGAAAAGCAGAGAGCATAACAACAAACTGGCTTGTTGCTGATTACATAAAGAAAAGATTTGGAAAAGAGTTTAGCATTGTCGGCCCTGATGCGGAAAGCACGCAGTGGAGTTCCAAAGTCGCGAGAATGCTTGGAAGTGATGTTGTTATACTGAAGAAAACAAGATTTTCTTCAAGAAAAATAAAACAGGCAGACATAAAGGGCAGACTGAAAGAAAATGTAATAATAATTGATGATATAATAAGCACAGGCAAAACTATTATCGGAGCGATTAAGTTGGCGAGGAAGCACGGAGCTAAGAGGATTATTGTCATCGGGATTCACGGATTATTAATTGGTAAATCTGCAGAGCAAATAAGAAAGTATGCAGAACTTATTACTTCAAATACAATTGAGAATAAATATGCAAAGATTGATGTTTCGCCCGCGATTGCAAAGGCGCTGAAGAGATTTAATTAGCTGAAGACAACAATTCTTAAATAGGGTAAAAAATCCAGATAATTATGACATCATATGGGACTAAAGATGGAAGAGAAGTTGGAATGTTGCCTCGACTCTGGAATTCTGAAAGAATTGTGAAGTCATATGAAGAAGACAAAAACTTCATAAGAACTCTTTATAGAACTACTCTTATACTTGCTGGTATCGGAGCAATAACTCTTGGTGCAATTTTATATAATAACAATATAGAGAGAAAAACTGAAGTGAGAGAAGTTAAGGCAAGTGTTCTTGAGAAGATAGAGAAATAGTTACTTATTTCTTATTTAACAAATTCTACATTATCCAAATCGTGGAATTCCTTGTCGCCTGTAAGAAAGAGAACGCCGTGGCGTTTTGCACAAATATAGCCCAAGCAGTCAATATATGACATCTTCTTTTTCTTGTTGTTATTCCTAAACTCATTCGCTTTTTTTATTATGTCGTCAGTTATTTCTACGCAGAATTGGCTAAAATTATCAAAATATCTATCGGCTTCTTCTTTTCCATATAAAGAGAGCAAGCCGTAATGAAGTTCCATAAGATTAAGTTTTGTTGTTATAATTGAAACTTCTTTTTCATAGGGCTTATAATTTTCATTGCCTTGAATTATTTCGTAAAAGGCATAAGTATCGAAAAAGAAAGTTTTTATTTCTCCCATCCTTCCCTTACAAAGTCCTTAAATTCCTGTCCAGACATTTTCCTCTTTTTTGAGCCGAAAATATTAGAAAGATTTGCAGTTTTAACAATTTCTATAACAATAGAATCATTTTCCTTGAGATTTCTAGTTTCAACTATAAATTTTGGTACTATTACCGCCATTGAATTTCCCCAGCGTCTTAGTTTTGTTTCAACTGCCATGATATTATAATGATACTTATGTATAACTAATATTTAAACCTTTTGGTAAGAATTGAGAGTTACTTCTTTTTCTTTGCTTTAGAAGTTTTCCTTGGAGATTTTGGCTTGAGTTCAAAGATTTCAGTTGATGCGGGGATAATCTTCTTGACTTCTTGGGAAATGGCTTTTGCATTTATGCCGTATCTGTCAAGGAGCTCGTCTTTCTTTCCGGAATGAGGAAGCGAGGTGACTGCGAGAGTTTTTATTGTGATTCCTGAATTGTCTAATTCACGGGAAAGCATTTCTCCAATTCCTCCGGCAATGTAATGGTCTTCAGTTATAACTAATCTATTCCCATGAGATTTTACAAAATTAATAAATGCTTCTGAATTGAATGGTTTAATGCAGTATAAGTCTACAACTGCTGAAGAAATTCCGTCTTTCTTTAGAGATTCGTGTGCTTTTAGAGATTCGTGAAGAGTTATTCCTGCACCTACGAGAACTACAGAATCTTGGAGTGATTCTCTAAGAACTTTGAATTCACCAAGAGGGAATTTATCTTCGGGTTTGTAAAGTATTGGAGTTTCAGAACGGGTTGTACGGATATATTTTATCCCGCGAGTTTGATAAATAGTGTAAACTAATTTTTCTGCTGAAATTGCATCACTTGGATAAAGAATTATGCTGTTTGGAAGGGCGCGAAACATTCCTATATCTTCCAAGCCCATTTGAGATACTCCATCCTCGCCTATTGAAATTCCTGCATGAGAACCGCAGATTGTTATATTTGGATTTGAAATTGAAGACATTCTTAATTGGTCGTGAGCTCTTGTTAGGAAAGCGGCAAATGAAGAAGCAAAAACATTGAAACCTTTTATTGACATTCCGAGAGCAACATCAATCATATTCTGCTCCATGATGAAACCTTCTATGAACTGCTTTGAACGGACTTTTTTTACTTTTTCTGCGAAAGTTGAATTGCTTACTTCTGCATCTATTGCAATCAAAGTTGAATCAGCTTGAGCGAGATTTGCTAATGCTTGTCCATAGGATTCTCTTGTTGAAACATATTCATTTGATTTGTAAGTTGTAAGTTTGGGGGATTTAATAAATGGAGGTTCAAAATCTAATTTTTCGGGCCTGATTATTTCAACTTTTGGAAATGGGATATCTGGGAATTTTTTTAGAGCTTTTTCTGCCTGTTCTTTTGGCAGAGATTTTCCGTGAAAGCCGTTTTTTCCTTCAAGGAATGAAATGCCTTTACCCTTTATTGTTTTTGCAAGAATTATTGTTGGTTTTTTTGATTTTTTTGCTTTGGCAAATGCACCTAGGAGTTGTTTGATATTGTGCCCGTCAATTATTAATGCATTCCATCCGAATGCTTCCATTCTTTTTTTATAAGTTTTCAAATCGTAGCCAAGCATTGTTTCTCCTCTCTGTCCTAACTTGTTTATATCAACTATTGCAACAAGATTGTTTAGATTATAGTAAGTAGCAAACTGGAGGGCTTCGTAAACTGAACCTTCTGACATTTCGCTGTCTCCCATTAAAACATAAGTTGTATATTTTCTTTTTTGCAGTTTTGCTGCTAGAGCGATTCCAATTCCGATTGAAAGTCCCTGCCCGAGAGAACCTGTGGCTGCTTTTATCCAACCCGACGGCAATGGGAGAGGATGTCCTTCCAATGGGCTATTTAGTTGCCTTAATCCTTTTAGATAGTATGCAATTGCGCCTGCATGATAAAGAGAAGAATAAAGAATTGGGGCGGCGTGCCCTTTGCTTAAAATAAATTCATCGCTTTCATGGTTAAATGGGTCTTTAATATCATAATGCATTACTTGAAAGAAAAGTGAGGACATTATTTCGGCGCAGGATAAACAAGAAGTTAGATGCCCGCTTCCAGCTTCAGTTGTCATTCCGATGACGTCCCTTCTCAAGATATTAGCTATATCTTCAAGCTCTCCAATATTTGCCATTTTATGACTTTATAGAGACATTTAAGTATAAAAATGTTGAGTAAATTTTGTCTATTTTTGGCTAAAAAGTAGGTTTTGGGAGGTAACTTGGGAGTTTTATTAGGAATTTAGGGGTTTTACACAGGATTTATGAGGTAGAGTTCGAGTTAATGGAAAGGTTTAAATTGAGATTAGATGTGGGGGAAATATGGGAAATAAAGGATTACAAGTAAAAGAAGGAAGAACTGAGTTGTACGTGCCTCACAATGGAAAAACACTTACTTTTATTCATCCTTGCGCAGGACCAAACACCTACGTAAAAGTAGGAGAGCAAATAGAATCACAAAATCTAAGAAAACCTACTTTTGCAGAAATTACCTCCCTAGTTCATTCTGCACATCAAAATCTGGATAACAAATATTCTGAGGAAATAGTACATATATTAAAAAAGGGCTATTTCTGGGGTTTCAACGGAATACTCTATGTTCAAAATGAAGGAGCATACATCCAGGACCTTCCAGAGATAAAGAATGGAAGAGTTTCAATGGATAAGTCTCAGCTAGTCAAAAGACTTGAAGCAAACGATTCTTCAGTAAGATTTGTTCCATTCGGTTTCAGGACAGAAGAGCAATCCCTAATAGATATTGCAAAGAACAAGTTTGTAATTGCTCTTGCAGGTGAAGGGGGCGCGGACAAGCTAGCAGAGATAGCAGAAAAATTTTCAAAAAAACTTTATGTCTGGAGTTTTAATGAAGTTCAAGGTGAAATAACAAACGTTCCTGCGTTGGGCGACTACATCGGCGACTGGTTGGGCCTCGGCGGCCTCGACTGCGATGGCTGTGTGGGGGGCTATGCTTTTGGGGTATCTGAGTCTGGCGAGGCAAAGAGATAACATGGGAAACAAAGGATTAACAGGAAAGTTCAATTTTATAGTTCCAAATATAGTTTCTTCTTTCGTAGAAGGAGAAGATGCTGAAGCGCTTTATGATGAAGTTAGAAAGACAATAAAATCTGGTGTTTGGTATGATTCAGATTCTAAAACAATGACTGGAAGCCACACATTTTTGGCTGCAAGAGTTGATAGTATTGTAAGGCAATTAGGAAAAGGAATTAGAGTTGCCACATTGGCAGATTTAAGCAGACCAGAAGTTATGGAAATGGTTAAAGGCAGGCATTATTCAGACACTCCTGCTATGGTTTTAAGAACTATGGAAGATTCTTATGAACCAAACAATGCACTTATAAGAAAACTTGCTCCCTTAGTAGAACAGAAAAATGGCAGATTACAATTACCTGTTTTAGTAACAGGTTTTGATGTCGTTCCTTCTGAAGATAAGAACGGTTACGGATTGGATATTGTTCCAAGGGAAGATTTTGCAGTTTTGCATGATAAGAGATTTTTAGATAACGAAAAGAACTTTTCAACTGTTAACGAAAATGGATTGCCTAATTTTGATAGAAAGGGCAACAGAACTTGGTATGCTAGAAGTGATGGGCTTTCGAGGTTGGGCTTGGGCGGGAGCCTCGACTTGGACTCGGGGTGCGGCGATGGTTATCTTGCTGGCTCGGGCGAGGATGGTCGGGTAGTTTTGGTTCGTGATTTACAGGTTGAAAATAAAAAATAAGAATTAATCTTATCGGAAGTTTTATTAAAAGTTTACAATTTTTCTTATAGACTTATGATTTTTTATTAAAAAGTCTACAACTTTTTGAGCATATTCTTTATCAAGAATTTTTCCATAATAATTAACTGAATTTCTAAAATATCTTAATTCGTTAATAAAAGAAACTTCATTATCTTGAAAATTTAATTTCTTTAAATATGTGATTTCAGCTTCGTGAGCATATTGTCCAGAAGAGACATATCCATCTAAAAGCAATTTAGCACGGATAATTTCCATAATAATATCATAACAATCTTTTATTATAGAATTTGCATTATTATCCTTTATACCTATTTTATCAATTCTTTCTTTTAATCCTATAAGTGCTGTATCTGATTCCATTATGAGAAAATTTGCTCTTGCTTTATCAGGAGTTATTTTTCTGATTATCTTTTTATCTACATAATATTCAAATGATTTTGATAAATTCATAGTTCAATATTCCCTTTGAGAATAATGCCTCTTAATATATTCTCTTTTAAATTTTTATGAATATCTTTCCATGAAGAATAAAAATTTATAGAAATTTTTCTTTCCAATAATTTATCAAATTTATTCAAATCAATATTCTTGCCTTTTGTTCCTATTACGGCAATATCTATATCTGAAGAATGTTCTTCTATTTTATCCGTCCACACATCTTCTCCAATTGAATAGCTTCCAAAAATAACTATTGTGCAGCCTGGAAAGCTGTCTTTAAGAAATTCTGACAAACCTGATTCGTAAATAATCTTTAAATTTTCCAATCTCTTTAATTCCATTGTCCGAGCATTATCTCGATTTAATTCTATTGAAGAAAGATTCATAGTATTGGATTTTATGATTTTAACAATTTCTTCTTTTTCTAATCTTTTTAGGGCATTTGAAACACCTGTAGGAGAGGCGTTAAGAGATTTTGCTATTGCCCTAAGAGTAAAACTATATCCTGATTTAATGCAGAGAAACCTAAATACACTGGCTTCCAATTGTGTCCATTTAAATTTATACATGTCCATCATAATAGACACGTGTAAACTATCTATTTAAACTTTTTGCTTTGCTTGATTAGGGGCATTTTCTTTTTGAATTTCGGCTATGACTTCATTTAATGCTTGCATGCAAAGCTGTCTTTGATTGAAAAGCTGGACTTTAAATTCCATAAGTCTTTTTAGCTGAGATTCTATGACTTTAATTGCTTCTTCAGGAGTTTTTCTGACTACCACGCCAGAGCCGACTTCTACAAAAAGCTTCTTTTCTGCAAGATGAGTTTTAAGATGAATTCCTTTCCCCAGAGAAGAAATAATTTCTTTCTCAGATGAAGTGTTTAATTGATTAATTGACTGCGAAATCTGATTAAGTTCTAAAATCTGCTTCTCCATTGTTTCAAGATGAGAGTTAATTTTCTCAGCTTCCTGCTGCAATAGTGATACCTGATAGACAAGTTCTTCGTTCATGAAATGATTTGAAAAATTGAAGTTTTAAACTTATCTAAATTAAACCACTTAGTAAAAGAAATCCATATATATACCAGATTAAATAAATTAAAACTAATATACTTATTACAATTCCCCATATTCCTAGTTTCTTGCTCTTTTCCTTCTTTGCTTTAAATGAAAAGTAAAAGGCTAATATCAAAAATATAACACTTGAGACTATGTGAATTATTGTGTATGTTGTTATTAAAGTAGTATTGGACATAATATTCTGAACAAAGTAAAGAGATAAATTATAAAGTAGGACAAACAAAGCTGAAACTGGATCTGCAAAAGCTAAAATTCCGAACATTATTCCTAAAACACCTTTTGTCTCTTTATTCATATTTGGATATGGCCATTTGGGTTTATTAATGTTGCTAAAATAACTTTTTTATTAATTCTTCTTTGACAAGCTTTTTCTTTTCTTCAGATAAAATAAATAAGTGTTTTTTTATCATTTTTTCAGATATTGTAAAAATATAATTAAGTTTTATTATGCTTTCTTTAATTGCACCTTCTTTTCTTGTTAGTTTTATTCCCTTCATATCCATATTACTTGTTATACCTGTAACAATGATATTTCCATCTTCTTCGAATAAAACTACGGCAGGTCTAATTTTTATCTCGAATGTATCTGTAAACTGAATCTCTGCAAGAATTACGTCTCCAAAATTATACATTCTCCCATGCCTCGTCTTCCTTGTTATCCCATAATTCTTTCATTTTTGTTTGCTGAATTTTATGCAAAAATTCATCATATTGATTTTTTTTCTTTATGCCTAAATAAATAGAAATCATTTTCTCTAAAATTTCATTATATGTCTGTCTAGGATATTCTCTTGCTAATTTAAGTTTCTCAATTAAATCTTTTCTTATTAGAATTGTTGATTCTTCCATTGTATAACTTATTATATATTGTAATATAATACATATATAAGCCTTTTGTTACTGAATTTCCCAGATTTCAAGAGATTCAAAAAAGATTTTTTTATTTTCAAGAATTTTATAAGACATGGATAATTTATTGAGAAGAGGAATTATTTTATTTTTTGGAGTTAGTGAAGAAAGAATTAATAGAATTGTTCCATTTTTATTTAAATGTGCTTTTGCTTGCTTTAAAAATTTAAGGATAATCTCATCGCCTTTTTTTCCGCCCGTTGTTACAAGGGCAGATTCTTTGTCTTCTTGTTTATCTTCTGGAAGATAGGGAGGATTAAAAGCAATAATGTCGAATTTGCTTTTTATATTTTTGAATAAATTTGAATGAATTGCATTTATGCCTTGAGATTTTAGATTTTCTACTGCTTCTTTATTTATATCTGATGCAAGAACAGAAGATGCTCCTGCCGAAATAGCGGCTTTTGCCTGAATGCCCGAACCAGAGCCCATATCCAGAAAAGATTTGTTCTTTGAATATTTTTTTACATATTTTTCCAAGAGGTATGAATCTTCATCAGGAGTGTAAATCATTTTATCTTAATAAGGCTAATATGCTGTCCTTAAAGATAATTCCCATTAATCCGATTCCTATGAGAACAAGGAGAGAAATTATTCCAATTATTTTCCAATCGCGTTTTTTTTGAGTTATTGAAGAGGGTTTTGATGAGTCTTGTTTTGGTGCTTCTGGAACTTCGGAAGATTCGGAATGAGAAGGAACTGAAGTCATTGAAGTTACACCGGCAGTTATTGTTTCTGCCGCTTCCTGAACTTCTTTTGGATTATATCCTGCTTTTATGAAACTATCGATGGCGACTTCAAGAGAATAACCTCTTTCTATTGCATTTTTAATTCCTGCGGCTAATTCTTCTTTCATTTTTTAAGTTCCAGACTCTTTCCATTTTGCATTATATGGACTGTTTTGTTTAATGTATAGCCCATTTCTTCTGCTAATCTTGCGCCTGCTGAAAGTTTTTTCAAATCTCCATGAGAAGGAATTACGTGCTGGGGATTTGTAATTTTTATCAAATCTCTTAAATCTTCTCTTCCTCCGTGTCCAGATACATGAACGTTATCAAATATTCTGACATGATGTTTTTTAAGACGTCTTTCAAGCTGTTCACGATTAATTTCGTTTATAGGGGTTGGAATAGTTTTTGAAGAAAATATTATATGGTCGTCTTTTGAAAGCTGAAGAGGAAGAACGCCCCTTGAAATTCTATCCAATATTGAACCTGGTTCTCCCTGATGTCCTGTGCAGACAACAAGATAATGTTTCTTATTTTTATTTATATTTTTCATAGCTTTTTGAAGCTGTTTTGTATAAGTATAAATTCTTACATCTTTGGTGAATTGGGCACTGCCAATATTTTTTGCCGCACCAACATACTTATTCAAACTTCTTCCAAAAAATACAACTTCTCTTCTTAGTTTTTTTCCAAATTCAACTATGCTTTTTAATCTGGCTATGTGGGATGAAAAAGTTGTTACAATCATCCCCGAATTATAATTTTCTGTTGTGAAAAAAACATCTTCCAAAAGTCCACGGGCTATCTTTTCTGAAGGAGTTTTTCTATCATCTGGAGCATAGAGAGAATCTACGATTAATGCCTTGACTCCAATTTTAGATAATTCTTTTAATCTTTTATAATTTGGAGCATCTCCAAGAATTGGAGTATTGTCTAATTTGAAGTCATTTGCGTATAAAACTATTCCTTCAGGAGTATGCACGGCTATAAGGGAAGATTGTAAAGTAGAATGAGTCATATTCAAAAATTCAACTGCATAATTTTTTCTGCCTTTTACATTAAAAGAATGATTAGGACTTATTGGAATTATTCTATTATTTATGCGCTGACTGCTGTCCTGCATTAAAACTTTAAGAACTTCGGTTGTGAATGGTGTTCCTAAAACTGGAGCATTATATCTGTAGGCATTGTAAGGAATTGCGCCTACATGGTCAAGATGGGCGTGTGAGACGAGAATAGAACGAACTTTTGAACGGAGATTGTGCTTATCGAGATAGATATCGTCAGGAAGTGCGCCGAGAGCACGCATGCTTTTTTCTGTAGGATTTTTTTCCCGCTCCGCTACTCCAACAATCGCCGGGAGGAACAAACCACAGTCAAAAAGAAGAACGTCATCTCCTGTTTCAAGCGCAGTCATATTTTTTCCGACTTCGCTGTAACCTCCTATTGTATGCAACTTCATAGTTATTTTAAGAATACTTAGTTTAAAGATTTGTCGCTACAAATCTTGAACTCTCGTCTGTAAGACTTCGAGTTTAAATAACTTTTTTATGTATTATTGCGGAAGGTATAAATAGAATATCTGGCTTTTTATGGAATGAAATCACGGGCGTCTGCAAAGATAAAAAGAAGATATTTGCTTATTGAAGGAAGCAAAGAAGATGTGGAAAAGGCGATTCTGGAGTATATTGGAATTTTAGGCTGGGCAAAGGCAACTCCTGTTTTTGTTGCATTGAAGAAAAGAGATGAACTTGTTCTTTCTGTTGATAGAGCAGAACTTGTGAATATAAGGGCAGCATTTGAGGCTTCTCCCTATAAGATTAAAGTTGCCAGAGTGTCTGGGACAATAAAGGGATTGGATTAGAAACCTTTAATTATCCGAATTCGCTTTTGTATTTATGAAAAAAGATGGACAAATGGAAATTACATTTGGTATGATATTTTCAATCATTATAATTATTGTTACGGTTTCTATTGCATTTTATGTAATATGGAAATTTGTTCAGACAGAAGAATGCATAAATGTAGGATTTTTCTTTGACAGCCTTGATAAAAAAGTAGATTCTGCATATAAAGCTACGATTGTAAAAGATTCGTTTAGTTCAAATCTTCCTTCAGGAATAACTGCAGTATGCTTTGGCGAACTTGATAAGAATGCTGTGGGCAGTGATTTGACAAAACAGAATGAATTAAAATCTAATTATGCGACTTTAAATTCTAACGCAAATATATACTTTTATCCATTAGAACAGGGATGCGGAGGAGATTTTACATATCATAAAGTTGCTCATGTTACAACAAATAATTTCTTCTGTGTTGATGTGAAAAATGAAAAGATAACGATTAGTCTTGAAAAGGGTGCTTACGATGCGCTGGTTAAATTAAGTGAATAATATGAATAGGATTAATAAAAAAGGATTTGAGTTTAGTTTTGGATGGATTTTTGCAATCATTGTAGGAGCAGCCATACTTTTTTTAGCAATTTATGGGGTAACGAAAATTGCCGGAGGCGAGAGAAAAGTGCAGGAATCAGAAACTGCCAAAGAACTTGGTGCGCTTCTTAGCCCGTTGGAAACTGCATTGGAAGAAGGCAAAATAGCAAAGGCGACTTTTTCCACGGAAACCAGAATAAACAATGATTGTGTAAATATTGGAACATTCGGTGAGCAAAGAATAAGCGTTTCGAGCAAATCTTCAATTGGTGAAGAATGGACAAGCGGAGGAGTTGCGAGCAAATATCCAAACAAATATTTGTTTTCTTCAAAAGTCATAGAGGGCAAAAGCATAAGCATTTTATCAAAACCTTTTGATATGCCGTTTAAAGTCGCAGATTTGATGTTTATTTGGAGTGATAAAGAGAAATACTGCTTTGTAAATCCAATAGAAGAAATAGAGGAAGAGATGACTAACTTAAAACCTGAAGGAATTAGTATTGTTTCTAGTATAAGTGATTGTCCAGCAAATACAATTAAGGTATGTTTTGGAGGGGGAGGGAATTGCAATGTTGTTGTAGATACTAATTCAAAGAGTGTAATTAGGGGGGCAAATGCTATGTATTACGAAGGAGCATTGGTTTACGGGGCAATATTTTCCAGTTCAGATTTATATGAATGCCAAGTGAAAAGAATAGTGAAAAGAACTGCTGAATTAATCAAGATTTATAAATTGAAGAGCCAAAAACTTGTATCATTTGGATGCTCTTCAAATTTGGATTCCCAATTAGATGATATAGATAATTTAATTAAAAATTTTGAAGATTCTGAAAATTTGGCAGGAATTTATAGTTCGGCTGAACAATTGAATGAAAGAAATGAAAAACTTGAATGTAAGCTCTTCTAGAGCGCAAATGAAGATACAGGAAATGGCTTTTGTCTTAGTTGCAATAATGATATTTTTTGGACTTGTTGTATTGCTTTATATGTCAATAAGACTCCCATCTTTGAGACAGGATGTTAATATACTTGCACAAAATGAGGCAAGTGAGCTGGCTAAGGGATTGTCGTCTACTCCTGAATTTGCATTTACAATTACTGATTGTTCGCATTGTATAGATATGGATAAAGTCATAGCTTTGAAAAGCATGAATACATACAAAGATTTTTGGAAACTTGATTATCTAAAAATAGAAAAGGTTTATCCTGTTCAGACAGGAGAATGCACTGGGACGAATTACCCTAATTGTCAGAGTATTACAATAATAGATAATGAGGAATTTGGAACTCCTTCTTCTGCTTTTGTAGCATTATGCAGACAGGCTTTTGAAAACGGAGAGTTTTATCCAAAATGCGAACTTGGAAGAATATATGCCAATATTGAGGTGGGACAATGATTAAGAAAAAATCACAAGAGGAAATAGTAGGTTTTGTTTTAATTGTAGTTATAGTCAGCATAATACTTGTAGTTATTTTAGGGATACTTATGAGAAAACCTGCTATAAGCAGTGATAATCTTGAGGTATCGCAGTTTTTAGAAAGTATGATGAAATATACTACAAAATGTGCAATAGGATATGAACCGAATTATGCTTCTATTGGAGAGCTTATTGGAGATTGCTATGATGATAAAACGTGCACCTCTGGAGATAAAGCATGTGCTGTTTTAGAAGATAGTTTTAATAAAATTTTAGAATCAAGCTGGCCAGTAAGTGCTGAAGGATATTATAGCGGATATGCACTTGATGCAGGTTACGCTCAAGGAACAGACAATAATGTGATAATCAGCGTTTCAAAAGGAGAGTGCACTTCATTTAGAGGAGCAGATACATTTTTTGAACATCAGGGCGGAGTAATAACAATTACCTTGAAAATATGCACTAAATCTTAATATTTATATGAATAGTATCTGCAACCAAGATAGGTCTTAAACGCTCTCTTTTTCCGGTTTTTTCAGCAATCATTTCTATAAATCCAAATCTTTCTAATAATTTAATGTCTTCAAATACAGATTTAAAGTCTCTTTTTACAGTTTTAGCAAGCGAATAGATAGAGTTTGGCTTTTTTGTTTTTATAACATGAAGCAATTTGGCTTTTTCGTTGCTCAATAATCTTCTTAATGCTTCTACTCCTTCAAAATCATAATCTGCGGATTCTCCTGTGAACCTCTTGAAGAAAGTATTGAACGCTCCTTCCTCGTCGACGAGGGTAATTTCTCTTGTTTTTGATTTAGCCATGATTAAATTAGACATATTCTGTATATATATGTTTTGCTTTACTATATATTCTTAAAATACCATATATATTCTATTTGCTTTTATAATAAAGATATTGTAAAGGTGTTGAAAATAATAGTAACATCACAAGCTTTATAAAGGAATTAGAAACTTGTAATGAGTAATTCGCATTAAGATAGTATAGAAGAGAAAGCTTTTTAAAGTGAAATTTGCTAAAGTTTTTACTCTCATAAGCTTAAGAGGTGTTGTTCTTAAAAAAGAGCAATACTTTTCGGCAAGTTGCCAATTAAACGGCAACTTCCTCTAGGAGGAGTCTCGAGGGACTGCTAAGAGTATACAGCTGAAAGGAGGTTAAAAATAAATGATAAATTTTAGAAAAATTGCATCTGTATTAGCGAGCACGGTTATGATAGGTTCTACTGTAGCAATGGCCGCAGCTGCAACATTCTCAGACCCATACGTAAAAGGTGGAGTCGCTGATGTTGCTGTTGTATGGGGTTCTACTGCTTCACAAACTGATTTAGTTGCTGTTTCAGATATAACAAATAAGTTATCGTCTGATTTAGCTGCACAAACTTCAACTAGTACAACTGGTGGAGCATCTACTGTTTCAGGAGGAGACTTCGTCAAGCTTGAAAGAGGAACAAATCTTTTCAATCTTGGAGAAGCATCAAATTCTTTCTATTCAAACTTAGATGAAGACCAGTTGAGTACAGTCTTGAAATCCGGCATTTATTCAAATGACGATAACAATGACTATGATTTTGAGCAAAAGATAACATTAAGCAACTTATCATTGACGCACTTTGTAAACAATAAGTTTAACAAAGATGACCCTATGGTTGGCTTTGATATAGCTAGAAATACTCATGTACTAAACTACACACTTGATTTCACACCTGATTCAGCAGAAAACTCTGCAGCTTTAGGAGCAAGCACAGGAAATAAGTTGGAAACAACAGACCTTTCTATGCTTGGAAGAACATATTACATCCAGAAAGTTGAAAGAACAGCTAATGGATTAAAAATGACTCTTCTTGATAACGCAAACAGCGCAATAATTACTGAAGGGGAAACAAATACCATCACAGTTGGAACTACCAGCTATGATATAAGTATTGTATTCATCAGCAGCACAGAAGTAAAACTTAGTGTTAATGGATTAGCAACAAATAGCCTTTCCGAAGGAGGGGTATATAAAGTAGCTACCGACACTTATCTTGCTGTAAAGGACATTATGGCTAGAGACAAGACTGGCACTACCGATAAAGTAGAAGTCAGCATTGGTTCTGGAAAGATTGTTCTTGAAAACGGACAAGAAGTTGAGATGAACACTGAAAAAATCAGCAATATGGAAAATGCTGATGGAACAGATAAATATCCAACTACCTTGAAGTCACACTTTACAAACACATCAACCGCTATCAGCCAAATAAAGCTGGAGTGGAATACTGATGAAGCTGCGTGGATTGTTCCTGGAAAGGACTTTTTGTTACCTGGATTTGAGACTATTAAAGTTTCAATGGGAGGTTTCAATATACCTAGCAAGGAGCTTACTATAATAACTGACAGTGATTCTGTTTTGATAAAGACTGAAGTCAAAGACGGTACAATTTCACTACCTATACTTGCTGCAAACGCAAGTTTTAGTGGATTTGATGTACTTGGAGAAGATAACGACCACATTTTGGTAACTGTCAATCATAGTGGTATAACTAGCCCTACCTTTGCACTAAGTGAAGACTTCGATAACTATTTCGTAGCTTCATGGATAAATGGTGATGAGGCAGAAAGCTTTGTATATGAACTTAAGGGGATTACATCGAACAGTGGAAAGAACACAACAACTTTGGATAACTTAGCTGCTGGAGGTTCTGATATTGAATTTAGTGAAGTTAGCAAAACAAAAGATGTTGGACATATAACGTTCACTCTTGTATCTGCTAACGACGCTAGTGGAAATGTAACTATTATGGCAGCACCTGCAACTGGAGGAACTGTCTATGGAGACAGTTTGTATACCAAGGCAGGATTGCAAATACAATTGCCT
>JAUXTS010000010.1 GCA_030679115.1 archaeon | reverse complement strand
TGGATTAACTACTGCCTGTCTTTTTGCAGATTCCCCTATTAAAAGAGAACCCTCTTTTGTAAATGCTACAACTGATGGAAACATTTTTCCAGCTACAGTTGCGCCTTCAGCTGAAGGGATAATTGTTGGCTTTCCACCGAGAACTACAGCAGCCTGGCTATTTGAAGTACCAAGATCAATTCCAATAATTTTTTCTTTTGCCATATTGTTATTTCAAATCATCCCTTTTTAAATTTTGGGAATTATCTCTTTTGGAGATTTTTACCTTTGCTGGCCTTATTACTTTTGAACATAATATATACCCTTTTTGTATTTCTTCAATCACTACATCATCATCATGTTCACTTAATTCTTTGCATAATACATCATGGAAATTGGGGTCAAATTTTTTACCAAGTGATTCAATTTCCTTTAACCCGTGCTTTTGCAAAAGGTTTAAAAACTTTTTTTTCATGATTAAACTACCTTCTTTATTTTTATCGCTCTCTGTTAACCTTATTGAACTTTCGAAATCATCAAGAATTACTATCAATTCTTGTATTAGGTTCTCGTTTGCGAGTCTTATTATACTTTCTTTTTCTTTATCAAATTTTTTCCGATAATTATCAAAATCTGCTTGTAAATATTTTAGTTTATCAAATCTTTCTTCAGCTAATCTTTTGTATTCTTCTAGTTCTATGTTTGCCTCTTTAATAGGCTCTTGTTCTATCCCTTTATCTTGTTCGTTTTTCATAATTTAAAATAAAGTATATGATTTATTCAATAAGCTATACTTAATTATAGATGCATATGCGATAAGAGTATATATATCAGTGTTATTCAAAAACTTATTTCTATCACTTTTTCCTAACTTAATGATTCCTTAAATCACATCAAAGCTGCTCGAGAGTATTTTTATCAAAATTTTTGTAATTAGCAGTAAAATTCCAAAGAAACTCCCAGACCTCAAGAGCCCTCTTACCCAAACCTTTTTCATTCAAAATCTGTAGCCTGTCCACTCTCCCATCAACACCAAGATTAAACCATTCCGATGAATATGCCTTCATAAAACTCACAGGTTTCATCTAATTCATCTAATTCACCAAATCCTGCCCTATTAACACCTGCCTACTTTACAGCTCATTAATTTAAAACTCTAAGATCTGCCCGATACCTAAATTTCCTCACTCCAATATCTCCTGCTTTCTTAATTCCAATAATTTTAATTTTCTTCCCAGCATTTTTTGCCTCGCTAAAAATAAGTTCTTTCATCTCTTCCAATTCATCTTCAGGATAGAATCCATAATAATGAATAATTCCGCCCTTTTTAACAACTGGAAATGCAACATCCAGAAAACTATCTTTCAAATTCGGGCGTGCCATTATAATTCTATCAAATTTCTCCCTTAATTTTGGCACTTTCCGTCTAACATCTCCCTGCACTAATTCAACATTAACTTTATTCATTTTTACATTCTGTTCTGCATATTTATTGCAATTTCTATTTAATTCAACAGAAAGAACTTTTCCTGCTTTAGACAATTTAGCAATTATAATTGCAAAAGGCGCAACTCCCCCGAACATAACTAATACTTTCTCTCCTTTCTTAACTTTTCTAGAAATATCCAATCTCTCGCTTGCCAATCGCGGAGAAAAATAGCAATCATCTATATTTAATCTAAACGCACATCCATTCTCCCTATATAGCGCTTCTTTCGTATTCTCCCCCGCAATGAATTTTGTCTTCAAGGTTCTCAATCTTCCTTTAAATTTCCCAGTCTTTTCAAATACGCTTCTCACACTTTTATTATTCTTAAAAAATTTCAGAGCAAATTTTTTCTTTTCTCCAATTTTAGCCCCGCGTTTAAATTTTACAATTGCTATATTTCCAAGAATATCATATCCGCTTTCAATATTTGCCATTATCAAATAAGGAAAAACTGCCTTAAATATCTAACCCAAAAATTTATTTATGCTTCTATTTTATTAAATATATGAAAAAATCATTATTAATAAAATTCCTTGGAGACAGCCCAGTATTTAGAATTGTAGATTTTCTTATAGAAAATAAAGGGCTGGATGTAACAAAAAAGCAAATAATAGATAGTGCAAATATATCGAGAGCATCATTATTCAAAGCATGGCATCAGCTTGAAGAGCAAGGCATAGTTTTAGCAACAAGACAATTTGGAAAAACAAAACTTTATACACTAAACTCAAAAAATCAGTTAGTTAAAAAACTTCTTGAACTTGAAAGCATACTAATAGGAAAAGCACTAGATAATCGAAGATTAATTCAGATAGCCCATTAATAAGAATATCCTTCGCTAGATATAAGAAATCTTTATATACATCAATAAACTAATAACCCTATAAAAGAGCATGAGAAAGACATTAGGATACATTTTAAGCGGTGCCGCATTAGTAGGATTAATTCTTAGCTTTGACCCTATAACTGCAAAATTAGGAATAAAACTTCCTTTGGGGCTTACAACAACCTTATTGACAATAATCAGCGTTGCAGCCCTTATTTTAGGACTTATTCTCTTGATGAAAGAAAAATCATCAAGACAATCTTCGGAAGTTCCTATTTATCACGGCAAGGAAATTGTAGGATATAGAAAAATTAAGAAATAATTAATTTTATCTGTGCTTCATCCAATATTTCTTCTGTTTTTCCAATTTTTTTATCTCTTCAATCTTATCTCTTTCAGGAATATCGGAACTCTGCCAATTCCTAATCTTTCTATTGAGTTCAATTATATGTTCTAAGTTTCTGCTTCGTTCAGCTTTTCCAAACTCTCTGCTATGTAAAAACTTTTCTACATATCCATCAAAGAAAGCAAAAATAATTCCTGCAATCATTGTCCAAAAGAAAATAGAAGATTGGATATTATTTGCAGCAGTCAGCCATAATCCACCATAAATCATTACAAATAGTAACCATCCAAGCTTCCTCATAAAATTATTTGTATCTCCGGGAAATACTCCGCTCAAGAAAAAGAAATAAACGATAAACGGAATAATCGCAGTAATAGCAATTGCAAGCAATTCATATTGTAGAATTATTGAAAATACATATTCTGAATTCATGAATCTTATTCCGATAAGTGAAACTGCAGCTGCAATAATCCATTTTATTGATTTTTTATCTGCAAAAAAAGGAACTTTGCTCAATGCAATATATATTATTGAAAGCACTATCAAAAACAAAAGCAATTTTTCAAAAAGCAATCCTCCAGTATAATCTTGCCCACCAAGTAAAACTCTCAATATGGGCTCAAACACCTGAACATAAAAATCAATTGCGTCTTCGCTTACCTTTCTCAAATCTAATGCTGACACAAAACTACCAAGCATCACAAAACTAACCAAACTTGCAAAAGAAAAACTTAATTTCCTCATATCTTTCAAAGAAAAAAGAACTTTATAAATCCTGCTTTACGCTTTTTCCAAAACAACAAGTCTCTTGCGAAGATCTCTTATCATTCTGTCATGTTCAGAAGCAGTAATTGTTTGGTCAGTAAGATCTCTATTCAATTGAGCAATTCTTCTTCTTATGTCTATTCTTGCAGCTTCAACATTTGCCTGTCCAGCTTTATTCATCTCTGCATGTGCAAGCCATCTGCTTACACTTCCATCTGCAAATGCCATTATTGTAGCCAAAATTGCGGTAACGGGATAAACCCATCCAGCAGAAGAACTATTGGTAACTAATTCGTCATATCTCGAAAACCACAAGAATAAAAATATAACTCCAAAAAATATCCAAGCGGCTTTTCTGGCAAAAGAAGAGATTCCGGCCATTCCGATATTGACAACTAGAAAATATAATGCAAAAGGAAATCCTGCAGTTAAAGCAATTCCAAGAGCCGAATAAGGTAGCACCATACTTCTGATAAGATTATCTTCTATTACAAATCTAATAGATAACAATGAAGTAGCTAAACTTACGACAACTAAAACCCAAGTATATTCTGCAAAAAATCCTACCCTGCTTAATGCAACCCATACAATTCCAAAAACAATCAGAAAGAATAAAACTCTTGCAAATAAAAGTTCACCGGTTAATCCTGCTCCCCCGCCAAGCAACTGTCTGGCTAAAGGCTCAATAACTTTTACAAAACTATCAACAAAACCAGTCATACTGTCAGCAATACTTGCCGCAGAAACAAAATTGGCTGTAAATACCAGAGATAATAATCCTGCTACTGCTCTTTTCATATAAAAATCATATTTATTTAATATATAAACATTTCCGTAATTCAAGTTTCCATACATGCAAATAGCACTCAAACACAAAAAGGTTTATATATATTCAAAACTAAAAAATAAGATAATAAAAGATGGCAAATCACAAAACTTTAAGCTTGTTTCTTATGTCAATATTACTAATTAATATAAGCCTTGCTTTTGTTTCGGCTGCTGAGACCACTACAACAACAGAAACGATAACCACAGTTACAACAACTGTAACAAATTCTGTCACAAATGTAATAGATTATATTGAAGAAATCGGCTCTCCATTATTCAATGCCTTGCTCGGACAAACAACTTCTGGCGGAGAGTTATTCCTTAAAATTCTGGTATTCGCACTTGTAACACTTGTTATCTATGGCGTTATTGGAGTCGCAGGAAATCCATTTGGAACAGGCTGGATAAATGTTCTTGCAGGAGCGATAATCTCTATAATCGGAATAAGATTCATGCCTAAAGGATTCTTGGAAGCAATGACAATCCCATCAAGCGGACTTGTCGCATTGGTAGTGATGGTTGTGCCCCTTATACTCGCCTTCTTTTTGATAGAAAAAATGCCTAATAAATCCGCTCGAAAAGTTTTATGGATAAGTTATATCGTAATAATGATAATTCTATGGTTTTACAATTGGGATAATGCAAATATAGGAAAAGCTATTTGGGTTTACCCTATAATAATTTCTACCTGTATTTTTGTATTCCTTTTTGATGAAATACTTCAGAGAGGATTAAGAAAAGCAGAAGAAGGAAATATAATTGAAAGATCAACTAAAAAAGAAATAGATCTTGCTGCACTTGAAGTAAAGAGATTTAGAAAAGCTTTGGGAGATGCTAGTACTCCTGAAGAAAGAAAAAGATTACAAAAAGAATTACGAGAAGCAGAAGCAAATCTTTATGCACTTGAATCATCATAAATAGATTGATACTTTTTTAAACTTCAATTTCTTAAAAGTTAAATGAATAAAATAGGTATATTATTTGCTCTGTCAATTCTTTTGCTCTTTATATCAGCAAATTTAATCTCTGCATTAGATACCTCACAAATACAGCAAATTCCTCAACAGATAGAAGATAACAAACAAAAAATAGAAGATATCAAAGGCCAATATCTTGATAGAGAATGGCTGTCAGTTTTAAACAAAACACAAGTAGGTTCAGTTATGATAGCACTAAGCCCAGTTTTCAAGCTTACAATCGGAGCCCCATTCACATTATCTTGGATTTTTTTTCTATCATTGATTACATGGATAGCTCTGATAATTATCATTTATTATGCAGTCAGGCTCGCATTTCCTGAATTAAACTTCTTAATCACACTGCCGATAGCAATAATAATACCTACAATCGCAGCCCAAACAGGAATAATTCAGCAATCAGTAAATTTCATGTCTCCTCTTTTAAAAAATCCTTGGATAATAATTACTGCAATCGGGGCAGGAGTAATACTTCTGGAAATATATCGAAGATTAATGTTATCTTTTAGAAAAATGAGAATAGGATGGAAGAAAAAAGAAAAAGAGGCAGAGAGGGAAGAAAAAGCAAAAACTACAGAAAAATTGCATGATATTAAACTAAAAGGAACAGGAATAAAAAGAAATTAAAACAATTTCTTCTGCGCATACCTCTTGAACCCCAAAACAACTCTAAAATTAACACATTAACCAAAAAGCTTATAAATACAAGAATTGACTAATATATTATTATGAATGATATATTAGAAAACGCCAAAGAATTTTTAGCATCGGCAGAAGACAACATAAAAAAAGAAAGATATAACGCCTCAGTCTCCGACTTCTTCAAGGCAATTGTAACATTCTGCGATTATCTTCTCTATAAGGAGATAAAAATCCTTCCTAAAAATCATAACGAAAGATTCGACCTGCTCAAAACTCATTTTAAAGAAATATATCAAAAAGTAATTGCCCTATTCAAGAAATACAGGGAATCTTACAATTTAAGACTATCAAAAGAAGACGCTCTAGAATTAAAATCATATGCCTATGAAATCAAAAATTTTATCGGAAATAAAAACTAAACTAAGAAGTTTATTGTCTAACAAAGAAGTTATAGATATAATAGTCTTCGGTTCGGTAGTAAAAGGAAAAGCTATTCCAAGAGATATAGATATAGCTATAATTTCAGAAGAAAAAATTGATGCTTCAATTGAAGGATTTCATGTCAGCACACTCAATCCATCAGACTTTTTCATTAATCCCCCGTCAATAGCCACCACCTTACTAAGAGAAGGTTACAGCCTGAAAAATAACAAGCCATTTTCGGAAGTTTTAAGATTTAAAAGCAGAATATTATTTATTTACAATCTAAATGGACTAACACCTTCAAAAAAAGTATCCGCAGTCAATTTCCTAAGAGGAAAAAACAAAACAACTGGGCTTGTAAAACAATTAGAGGGCGAATGGCTTGCAAACCAAGTATTTACCGCCCCATTAAAAAGCGAACACATTATAGAAGGATTCTTAATTAAGTCTAAAATTAAATTCACCAAAAACTATTTATTAATACATTAAACAAATATGAAAAAAAATAAAGAAAAAGATAATACATTAATAAAAAGGAAAGGGCTTTCGCTATTCGTTAAAAGTATAGGTATAAAGAGAATATCTCCAAAAGCGCTGAATCTCATAGAAAAAACAATAAAAAATAACCTGGAAATATTACTAGATAATTCAAGGGAAAATGCGACCATTAACGGCAGAAAAACAATAACTGAAGAAGATATTAAAAATGCACAGGAGAAAAAAGAAGAAACTTTAGAAATCTAAAAAACGCTAAAACAATTTCTTCTGTGCACTCGCCTTCTTCAGCTCGTGCAATTTCTCAAGCTGTTTATCCACTCTGTCTAAAGAAAACTCATGCCTCTCAACTAAAATCTCCTTTATCTTGTTTTCATTAATTTTAGGAAAAGCAAATTTCTCCCTGGAAACGCTGGGCTTCTTGAAAATTTCAAATATTTCCTGCCAGTTGAATTCCAATCTATGCTCAACTTCTTTGAAAATTTCAACAGGAAATTTTTTCTGCCTTACCAAAGTCAAAGCCTTCTTCGGCCCAATCCCATGCACTCCTCCTGGATTAAAATCTGTCCCGACAAGAATCGCCAAGCAGATAAGCTGGTCAGAATCAACTCCCATTTCGTTCAATACTTTTTGATATTCAATTAATTCTGGAGCAATATAAACAAATCCTGAAGGAGTTTTTCTTGTTTTTGAAAGAGTCAAGTTTCTTACGAGCCTTGGAGCTCCTACAATAATTGCATCAAAATCCTGGCTCGCAGCGATATAAGCCTGCCCGCTCTTGACTAATTCCGCGCATTGCATCTCTCCCTCTCCTGGAGCCTGAAAAACTGCAATCCCCATTGCTTCCAAAAGTTCCTTGCTCTCCTCAATCATTTCTTTGGTAAGTTTGCTGAATCCTTTTGCATATTTCCCCATGCCTTCAATATCCTGCTCTTCAATTGCCGCCTGATATTTCTCTTCTGCAATATCTTTAGCTTCCTGTCTTTTTTCATGAGTTCTTTTCTTCAGAGGATTATATTCCCCATCAAAAACATAAACAAGTTTTATCCCTTGAGATAATAAAGAAATATTCCTGTAAAACAATCCAGAAAGATGAGATGTAACTCTTCCTTTAGAATCCATGAGTGGAGTTCCGTCTGGTTGCCTGACTGAACTCAAAAACTGATAAATCGCATTAAACGCGTCAACTGCTACAATTTGCCCTTTAAGTTCATCAAAACTCAAATCCCTTCTTGGAACAATTTCTCCTATTTGCAACCCCATCAATTATAAAGAATTATCAAATTAATAAATTTATGGATAATTCGATAAAATACAAATAGATTTTTAGAATTCTCTTTACCTTAAGGACAGTATTCTGTTCTTCTTCCAGAATTATCTGCGCTTATTTCTTTAACAACTGGCAAACAATAAGTCTTTGCATTCTTTCTCACATCTTCTCTTATATTTTTAAAATACACTCTAATCTGCCCAAAAGACATTGTATTCCAGCCAGAAGGAACAGGATATCCTAATTTCTTAAGTTGTCTGAATCTATCCCTATATTCTTGCAAACCTATATGCTCTCCTTCCTGCTTGGTACCGAAATCTGCTAATACGACTCTTGCAATTGGAGCCCAATAGTCTCCTAATCTGTAAACATCAAAATTTGAAGTAGGTCCATTTGCAACTAGTTTTTCAACTCCTTGATGCACAATTTTTTTTCTATCCCTCATTTCTACTTGTCCTCTTTGATACAAATCCTCATCATCATGAGGCAAACCATATCTATCGCATAAATCAGCATATTGCCTTGCATCTCCGATTCTTCTAGCGTCGGCAGCCATCTGAAAATATCTTTCGCCTCTAGCTAATTGAGCGTTCCTTGCTTTAACAACTTCAAAGTCATCCATAGAAAATCCCCTGCTTCTGCATTTTTAAAGCTTTATTTTTTATCATAATTTATACAAGTATAACTTATATTTAAATCTTTCTAATTGTAACTACTATATAGTAACTTACAAAATAAAAGACTTCATAAAACAACCTATAAAAACCTCATTTTCCTTTTAATATTATGAAAGGATTCGTTGTAGATACTTCTTCATTAGTCATTAATAATGAAACATTTGTAGACTTATTTGGCAGGCTTGAAAACGGGCAGTCTTTCATATCCCGTTCAAAAGTAGAGCCTTATTTCTTCATCAAAACTGAAGATGAGCATAAAGTCTCAAGCGTTTTGAAGAAGTTTAAAGTTGAAAAAACAAATTTGAAGAATTTTAAAAGAGAAAAAGTAACAAAAATCTCTCATTCTCTGCAATCCGAGCTGAATAAACTGCATCATGCAATCCATCATAAAGTTGATACCTATGAAGAGGATATAAAACCAGAAATCAGATTTATGATAGATAAAGATATTTTGAATATGATTGATATAGAAGGAGATTACGATTCTTCAGATAGAGTGGACAGAATTTACATAAATCAAAAGATAAAACCTGCTTCAATTGAACCAAAATTAAAGATAGTTTCAATAGATATTGAAGCAGAAAAAAGCACGGGAAATCTCATTTGCATAGGATTAGTTTCAGATGATTATAAGAAAAACTTTATGATTACAAAGCACAAATTGAAAGATACAATTCCATGCAAATCGGAAGAAGAGTGCCTTAAACTATTCAGAGATGAGATAATAAAAATAGACCCAGATATAATTACAGGTTGGAACGTTATAGATTTTGATTTGGTTTATCTAAAAGAAAAATTTACTAAGCACAGAATGCCTTTTGACATTGGCAGAAATGATGAAAATGTAAGAGTAAGAATAGAAACAAAATTTTTCAGAGCATCTTCTGCAAATATTGCTGGAAGGCAGATTTTAGATGCACTTAATCTCATTAAAGACCCGTTCATAAAAGAAGCCCCTTCAATAAAACATGCAGAATTTGAATCTTATAAATTGGAAGATGTAGCCCAAACACTTCTTGGAGAAACAAAATTAATGAAAGGAAAGCATAGACATGAAGAAATTGATAGATTATTTCAAAGCAAAGGAGAAAAAGAACATCTTAAAATTGTAGAATACAATCTTACAGATTGCCGCCTTGTCTATGACATTCTTAAAAAAACAAAGATGATTGACTTGGCAATTGAGCGCTCACAGCTTACTGGATTAGCTTTGAATAGATTAGCTGGCTCAATTGCTGCATTTGATTCTTTATACATTAGAGAAGCAAGAAAAAAAGATATAGTCTCTCCTACAATGAGATACGAGCAAAAAGGAACAAGAATTAAGGGAGGCTATGTCCAACTGCCAGATCCTGGAGTCTATCACAATGTAGTAATTCTTGATTTCAAATCTCTTTATCCTTCAATCTTATGCACATTCAATATAGACCCTTCATCACATCTTGATAAAAAGGAAGCAAATGCTATAGAATCCCCAAATCACGAATTTTTCAGAAATGATGAAGGAATTCTTCCTAAGATAATTAAAAGATTGCACGAAGCAAGAGAAAAAGCAAAGAGAGAAAAATCCGAACTTGGAAGTTATGCAATCAAAACCACAATGAATTCATTCTGGGGAGTTCTTGCTTCTCCAAACTGCCGTTATTTCAATCTCAATATGGCAAATGCAATTACTTCTTTTGCCCGTGAAATTATACAAACCACTGCAAAGAAAATAGAAGAAAAAGGATATAAAGTAATTTACAGCGATACAGATTCGGTATTTATAGAAACAAATCTTGAAAAAAATAAGGCAAATGCTCTCGGAAAAGAACTTCAAATTTATATAAACGATTTTTATAAAAATTATGTTAAAGATAAATTCAAACGCCTGTCTTATCTTGAACTTCAATTTGACAAGCAATATCTTTCTATGCTTATTCCGCAATTAAGAATGCAAAAAGAAGAATCTGAAAAACCTACTGCCGCAAAAAAAAGATATGCAGGGCTTATAGAGAAAAATGGAAAGGAAGAAATTGAAATTGTTGGATTGGAAGCAATCCGAGGCGATTGGACTGATGCCGCGAAAGATTTCCAAAGAGAACTTCTCTCAAAATTATTCCATAACGAGCCAATAGAGCAATTTATCCAAGATTATATCAAGAAAATCCGTGCAGGAAAAATGGACAGCAAACTCATCTATAAAAAATCAATTAGAAAATCTCTTGAAGAATACACAAAAACAACCCCTCCTCATGTAAAAGCCGCCCGTCAGCTCAAATCTCTTGATACAAATACTATTTCTTATTATATCACGATAGCCGGCCCCGAACCCATTCAGAAACTCAAGCACAAATTAGACTATGACCATTATATCGACAAGCAAATCAAACCAATCGCCAATCAAATTCTCTTAATCCTTGGCACTTCTTTCGATGACGCCTCTGCAGGTTCCAAGCAGCAGAAGTTATTCTGAAATCAACTAGCTTGACTAGCCCTAACTAAGTCTGAAGTACACGAATCACAAAATCTCTTTGCAACAGTTTCATAATACTTAGGAGACCACACTACCGGAGGATACATAATACAGCGAAGATAATTGATATAATTCTCGCAGTGTGCCCCTTGTTTTAATTCTCCTTCCTGTTCAATCATAGGAGGTCTAACTTTGTGTAAAAACTTATGTGCAATCTCATGCGCAACAACTTTAGCATTGTTTAAGTCATTTCTGTCATTCTGCATGGCAGCTATGATTAAACCACCTTCTTGGTTAGACCATTCACAAAATTTTCCATCATATCGTAATTCTTTTCCAATTTTAACGCACGTAAGCACAGCATCCATTCCAGGCATATAAATTCCATTATTATGTGTAACCAATACAACTAAATCGTTATTCCGTTTATATCTTCCTGCAATATTATTTATATTCAACCACTCTTCTTCACAAAATACAGGCTCAAAAGTTAAAGAATCTCCTATCATCAAAGGAAAGGTAAACATAGGTTTCACTGCTTCAATTAACAAATCAAACAATTCTGATTCCTTTTGAAATATGAAATTTATCTTCATCTACACTAAATTATCACAAAACCCTCTTTCCCTTAGGCTAAATTAAACAAAATAGGAGATATAAAAATCTTCCCTCTTCGCTTAATAGCCCACCTTAAACAAGGTTGCTTCGTCAACATTCAGGATAAAAGAAGATTTCATTGATGACTGCAAATTAGAATAAGGAGAGTAGGAAAATTTAGGTAAAGCCCATCGCCAATCAAATCCTTTTAATCCTCGGCACGTCCTTCGACGATGCCAAAGAAACCACAAAACAGCAGAAACTGTTCTGACATATCAAAAACATATTACCTAAAAGATAGAAAGATTTAAATACGAGTGTAATAATATTATAACATATGTTACAAAAAAATAACAGACAAAAGATACTAAGAATGTTTTTTGATGACCCTATACCAAAAGGGATAGGCTTCCAATTGAGAGAGATAAGCAGGAAGACAGTAATTGCTCCCCCATCAGTCAAGAGATATTTGGAAGAGTTTGGGAAAGAGAAAATTGTTATAAAAGAAGAGCACAGGATTCACAAATATCCCGTTTATTATGCAAACAGAGAAGGCGAATATTTTAGATTCCTAAAAAAGATGGATAATCTACTCAAGATAAAGGAATCAGGCATTGTAGATTACCTTCGGGACAAATGCATGCCTGATGCCATCGTTCTATTTGGTTCTGCATCCCGAGGAGAGGACACCAAAGAAAGTGATATAGACTTATATTTATTGTCCCAAGAAGAAAAACTGAATTTGGCTGAATTTGAAAAGAAGCTGGGCAGGAAAATAAATCTCCTCTTCGAAGAAAATTTCAATAAATTAAGCAAAGAACTAAAGAATAACATAATAAATGGGACTATACTTAAAGGATATCTTAAAGTATTTTAAAAATGGAAGAGACAATCAAGAGAATAACACCTGACAAGGAGAAAGCAAAAGGAATTTTGAATATGGTAGAAACTACCCTCAAAATGATAGAACAAATAAATCAAGATGCATTTCCTTCAAATATAACAAAAGAATACTATGAAGTAACTAGAGAATTGATAAGCATAATCCTTCTTCTTGATGGCTTCAAAACAACTGGCGATGGAGCGCATAAAAGACAAATAGAATATCTTGAGGCAAATTACAAAGAATTTAGCAGAACAGAGATTGTTTTAATAGACGATCTAAGAATAACAAGAAATAAAATTGCTTATGAAGGATTTTCATAAAACAGAGCTATTTGAATAGAAAACTCCCAGAGATAAAAATGATAATATCAAAATTGAAAGATATTATAACCAAAAAACTGGCTTAATCTGCCTAAATTAAACGAGTTTAATCTTCAGGATGAAAACCTGCTAAGATAAATTGTCCTTTCGCTTAATACATATTAAGCGCCCTTTTACAGACGATAAAAATCCAATGTACAGCGCGTTCGGCGCTTCGCGCCTCACCTATTATTGAGGCAATATTTTCGGCTTGTGAAAGCCGGAAAGACAGAAATTTTCTCAAAATTTCTGTATTTTTTGTCTGCTCAAGCAGGCGCGAAACCTGTTCTTAATAAATACAGATGTTATTATTTTGAATAAGCTTCTACAAATAAAACAGAACAAAAATATTGCCGAGCTTGCAACAGAATTCTTTAAAATTACTTAGCTGCCGTCTTCAAACAAGAAGTATCGATTAAGTTAATAGTTTTATTCTGTGCATAAACGCTGAATTCCTTGCATCCATCTGCCTGTTGAATTATCTGCATAATCGCACTCTGATAGCCATACTGTAATACTGCTGTATCTCTGCTATCTCTTGCAGATTTATACTTAACAACACCAATATAGCAAATAGAAGCTATAAGCAGAATTATTGCGATAATCAAAACAATTCTTTCTTTATTTAATTTCATAAAAAATAATAGAATCAAAACTATTTAAACATTAACTTTTTTAACCGTCTTTAACCTCTCAATATCATGCGTTACGAAATGAAACCCTTATTCAAAGAAAGACTCCAGAAACTTCTTCCAAATAAAGAAGATTTTGAGAAATTTGAAAAGATAATTCACATCCAGCCAAGAAATTTCATTCGCTGTAATACTTTAAAAATTTCCCCCGAAGAGCTTCTAAAAAGATTAAATGAAAAATGGAAAGTCTCACAACCATTTCCAAAACATTCAGAAATTATGATTATAGAATCTGAACTTGCCCCCGGAGAATTAGGAAATGCAATAGAACATATTTTAGGTTATTATTATGTCCAAGAAATTTCAAGTATGCTTTCTATTCTGGCTCTTAATCCAAAACCTGAAGAATTTATTCTTGATTTATGCGCTTCTCCAGGAAGTAAAACCACGCAAATTGCAGCAAAAATGCAAAACAAAGGAACTCTAATAGCAAATGATTTGAAAATGGACAGAATTGCTATACTTGCAGCAAACTTGGAAAGATGCGGTGTTTCAAATGCGATCGTTACAAGAAGTGATGCAATTTATCTTTGTTCCAAGTTTTCAAAAGCAGGAATTAAATTTGACAAAATTCTTCTTGATGCTCCTTGTTCTGGAGAAGGCACTCTCCGTTCAAGTCCAAAAACATTTTTAATGTGGAATGAAAAAGTTGTAAAGAAACTCTCACGCCAGCAGAAAAAACTTCTTGCTTTTGCTCTCAAATGTCTTAAAGTTGGAGGAACTTTAGTTTATTCAACCTGCACTCATGCCCCTGAAGAAGATGAATCTGTTGTATCTTTTGCTCTTGAAAACTTCCCAGTTAAATTGGAAACTATTGCCTTGCCATTGAATTGCCGTCCGGGCGTAACTTTATGGGAAGGCGAATCATTCAATCCCGAAGTCCACAAAACTTGCCGAATTTATCCGCAGGATAATGATAGTGAGGGCTTTTTTGTTTCTAAGTTTACACTTTTGGAAGAGATTCAAGAAAAAGGAGACATAATATGAATCTAATAACAAGATATTTACTAAAGCTGAAAGGTCCAGGTGCAGCAGTTGCTGGAATAATAATAAAAGATTCAAAGATACTTTTAACTAAAAGGTCGAAAATGATAACAGAAAAAGAAAAATGGTGTCTGCCAGGGGGGAAAATAAACCTTGGTGAAAATTCTATTGAAGCTATCAAAAGAGAAATTAAAGAAGAAATAGGGGCTAATGTAAAAAATTTAAAGTTTCTATTTTATCATGATGAAATTATTAAAAAAGATAATTTACACACCATTGTTCTAATTTTTAAGATAGAAATTAAAGGAGATATAAAACCAAATTGGGAAGTATCAGATATTGAATGGTTTGATAAAAATAAGTTAGATAAATTAAATTTTGCTTTTACACATAAAGATATAATAAATAAATTTTTGAAGTTACCACAATGAATACTAAATTTATAAAATCAAACGAGAAAAGAGAAATTATCTCCCAACTAAACGAGCAGTTTGGAATAGAAGAACTTCCTTATCTTCTTATTGAAAGCGGAAAAGAAAGAATACGCGCTTTCTCTGGAAGTCTCTCCAAAGAAGAAATTATGCAGATTGGAGATTTAACGAGAGTAGAAGTTGTTGGATTATATTTGATAAAAAAAGAGCACGATTTAAGATTAAGCTTGGACGCTGCAACAATCTTAAAAAATCAGATAACTAAAAATATTTTGGAAATAAATGATGAGCAATTCTACAAATGGATTCGCGGATATGATTTGCAGGTAGAATCTCCGCAGGGCACTTATGTAATAAAATACAAAAACGATTTTATCGGCTGCGGCAAATCAAATGGAAAAATAATATTTAATTATGTTCCTAAAGACAGAAGAATTAAAAAGCAATAAAACTATCTATTAACATGCTTTCAAGCATTCCAATAGACTTGAAAAAAGTCAAAAAAGAGGATATAAACAAGGAAATTCTAAGAGTAGGCATGATAGCCGAATTAGATGCTGTCAGTCTTTACGAACAGCTTGCTTCAATTACAACTGATGAAGACATTAGGAAAATACTTTTAGATATAGCAAAAGAAGAAAAAACACACATGGGAGAATTTCAAGCTCTTTTACTAAGAGAAGATAAAGAACAATCAGAAGAAATGACTAATGCATGGAATGAAGTCCGGGAAAAGACTGGAAAGTAGATATCTACAAAATCCAAAAAATTAAATAGCCTCTAAAAGTTGTATAAATATGAACACATATAATATAATAATTGAAAAGGATGAAGACGGATATTTTGTATCTGAAGTAGTAGAACTTCCAGGATGTCATACACAGGCAAAAAGTATGGATGAATTAATTAAAAGAACAAAAGAAGCAATCCTGCTTTATCTAAAATGTTCAATTGAAAAAAGAATAATTAGAGAAAAATTTATAGGATTACAGCAATTAGAGGTATAATTATGTCTAAATTGCCCCTGATTAGTGCAAAAGAGTTAGCTAAAGTTCTTGAAAAATTAAATTTTAAATTAATGAGATCAAAAAGTCCTTGATGTTTTGGACTTTTGGATGCTCAAGATTCGAGATTTAAGAATCTTGACACAGGAAGGAAGCCATATGTTCTTTAGGCATGAAGATGGAAGAACCACAGTAATACCGAATCATCCTGGTGAAGAAATAGGAACAGGTTTATTGCTTAAAATCATTAAGAAAGATGTTCAGATAACTAGAGAAGAATTTGAAAAATTATTATGACTTAAAGAAAGTAATTTAAACTCAAACTCTTTTAAAACGTTATGAAAAAGCAGACAATTTATATCATAATAATTGCAGTTTTAGCACTAATAATAATATTTCTAATTTTAAAATCTACTGGAAACTCAGCCTCATCAATAGAAAACCCATTCAAAACCCTCACTGAAAAAGAAAAATATGCGGCTTTTGGAGCAAAAATTGCCTGTGAATTTATTGGAATCGGCGAAGATAAAGGTGAAGACGAAATGACTGCAATAATAACTAAAGTTGGAGACATGACTATAGAATCAGGTTATACTTACACTGAAATGCAGGAACTCAATGAAAAATACCAAAATGACTTAGAATTCCAACAGATAGCCTATGAAGAGATGAAAAAACAATGTCCTGATAAAATGAAAGAGGCAGGAATTACTGAATTTACCCCCAGAGTTTAATCCAAAACTAATTTAAACCCTATTCTTATTCTAAAATTATGACAGAAAAACATTACGGCGGAGAAGCAGGATTTGGAGCAAAAGAAGCAGTTAAAACAGCAAAAAATACTCCAATCGTAAAAAAAGAAAGCAAATCTAATATGAAATCTGAATCTAAATCAGATTCAAATAATTATCAAGATTATATAAAAGCGGGAAAAATAGCCATTCAAGTAGTTAATTATGCAAAATCTATAATAAAAAAAGACATGCTTCTTTTGGAAATAGCTGATAAAATAGAATCTAAAATTGTAGAATTAAAAGCAAAACCTGCATTCCCCACAAATCTTTCTATAAATGAAATTGCTGCCCATTTCACTCCGAGTTTTAATGACGAAACAAAAGCCCACGGATTATTGAAAGTTGATATTGGAGTTCAAATAAATGGTTGTACTGCAGATACTGCTTTCTCTTTAGATTTGGAAAATTCAGCAGAAAATAAAATTCTTATAGGAGCAGCAGAATCTGCATTGAAGGCCGGCTTGGAAAAAATAAATCATAATATAAAATTGAAAGAAATAGGAAAAGCGATAGAAAATGCTATGAAATCAAAAGGAGTGAATCCAATAAATAACCTTTCAGGGCATTCAATAACTGAATATGATTTGCATGCAGGAATAACAATTCCAAATTATGACAATTCAAGTGATTTTGAACTGGAAGAAGGAGTTTATGCAATCGAACCTTTTTCAACAATGGGGTTAGGCTCTGTAAGAGATGGAAAACCATCTGGAATTTATCATCTGCAAAAAGACGGAAATGTAAGGGATTCATTCGCCCGTGAAATTCTGGCGTTTATAGCAGAAGAATATAGGACGCTTCCATTCTGTTCAAGATGGGTATGCAAAAAATTCGGTTCAAGAGCATTGATAGCATTAAAAAGAATTGAAGAAGCAGGACTTCTGCATCATTACAGGCAATTGATAGAAAAAAGCGAAGCAAAAGTTGCACAAGCCGAGCACACAGTTATTATAACCAAGAAAGAAAAGATAATTACAACTGAATAAAAATTATTTATTTAACACATGCCCCATCTACACAATTATTACTTGGGCAAAGATAAACTTCTTTAGTGACATAATAATTACCATTTTTTTGAGTGCAATATCTTTGCTCAACTCGTTGATAATCGGCAGTGCATTTATCGGTATAAATATCATCAAATACTCTGCCTTTCGCATCTGTAAAAATTAAATCGCCCCTAATATAAATATTATTCTCTGAATCGCTGTCAACGCATGAAACTCCAGCAACAACTGCCCCAGAAATTTACGGCCAAGCAAAATAAGTTGCAACTATAACAACTGCGAGAACCAATACAATTAATACCGCTTTTTTCATATATAACTTAAGAACTTTCTATTTATAAATATTACTCTGCTGTTCGTTTGCATGTCCCATCTACACACTCATTCAAGCATGTATCCACTTGTTTTGAAACATAATATCTTCCATCTCTTGTAGTGCAATATCTCTGCTCAATCTGTTGTCCCGTAGGCGTGCATGCATCATCAAAGATGTCATCAAAAACCTGTCCATCCATATTTGTAAAAACTAATCCGCCTTTAACATAAATATCATTTTCTGGATCGCTGTCAACGCATGAAACTCCTGCAACAACCTTGCCGGAAATTTGTGGCCAAGTATAATAAACCATTGCTACTGCAACTGCAAGAGCCAAAACAATTAATATCGCCTTTTTCATATAGTATACAATCTATCAGTATATTTAAATCTTATCCCGTATATATCGGTCCGAGTTCAATTCCAGATTTAGCGCTCTTCAAATAATATTCTTCAAGTTTCTTGTATCTCTTTGCCGTATCTGAAGAAACTGAAGGTCTGACTCTTGTTAATGCTTCATCAAAATCTTCCTTTGATACTTCTTTTGAATTCATATCTTTTCTCAAGGCGTGCATTGAAGCTTCTCTCACAAGACTTTCTATATCTGCTCCCACGAATCCTTCAGTTTGCTTAATTAACTCATCAACTTTAACATCTTTAGCCAGAGGAGTATTCTTTGTATGAACTTCAAATATTTTCTTTCTGCTTACTTCATCCGGAACATCAACAAGAATTATTCTGTCAAATCTTCCAGGTCTTAACAACGCAGGGTCAAGCATATCTGGACGATTAGTCGCTCCAATCACAGTTACATCTTTCATTCCTTCTAAGCCGTCAATCTCTGCAAGCATTTGATTCAATACTCTTTCAGTAACTTTTGCCCCAGTTTCAAATCCTCTTCTCGAAGCCAAAGCATCCACTTCATCAAAAAATATTACGCACGGAGCAACCTGTCTCGCTCTCTCAAAAACTTTTCTCATTCCTTTCTCGCTCTCTCCAACCCACATGCTCAAAAGTGAAGGTCCTTTGACGTGAATGAAATTAGCTTCTGTTTCTTTTGCAACGGCTTTAGCAAGTAAAGTTTTTCCTGTTCCTGGAGGTCCATAAAGCAATATTCCTCTCGGAGCTCTTATGCCTAATCTCTTAAAAGCTTCAGGGCTTTTAATAGGCCATTCAACTGCTTCTTTCAAATCCTGCTTTGTTCTCTCCAAGCCTCCAACATCATCCCACCCTACATTTGGAGCCTCAACAAAAACTTCCCTTAATGCGCTCGGACGAACAACTTTCATTGCATTTTCAAAATCATTTACACCGACTACAATTTTATCTAATATTTCTTTAGGAATTTCTTTATCTCCTTCTACATTCATTTCAGGAAGTAATCTTCTAAGAACACACATTGCAGCTTCCTTAGTAAGGGCACTTAAATCCGCTCCGACAAACCCGTGAGTTCTTGCAGCCAAATTTTCCAGATTAACATTTTTAAGAAGAGGCATGTTTCTTGTATGAATCTTTAATATATTCAATCTTGCAACTTTGTCCGGAACAGAAATTTCAACTTCTCTATCAAATCTTCCAGGCCTTCTTAATGCAGGGTCTATAGAATTAATTCTATTAGTTGCTCCGATAACAATGACTCTGCCTCTTGATTTCAATCCGTCCATCAAAGTCAATAATTGTGATACTACCCTTCTTTCAACTTCTCCCTGCACTTCTTCTCTTTTTGGAGCAATTGCATCAATTTCATCTATAAATATAATTGAAGGGGCATTCTTTTGGGCATCTTCAAAAATTTCTCTTATTCTTTTTTCAGATTCTCCATAAAACTTGCTCATTATTTCAGGCCCGTTAAGTAAAATGAAATTAGCTTCTGTTTCATTTGCAACTGCTTTAGCCAATAAAGTTTTTCCTGTTCCTGGAGGCCCAAATAATAGAACTCCTTTAGGAGATTCAACTCCCAATTTTTCAAAAATTTCAGGATGTCTCAATGGAAGTTCAA
Source organism: archaeon (assembly GCA_030679115.1). Classification (GTDB taxonomy): domain Archaea; phylum Nanobdellota; class Nanobdellia; order Pacearchaeales; family GW2011-AR1; genus JAUXTS01. The sequence continues at coordinate 8,380 of JAUXTS010000010.1, read as the reverse complement.
CCATTTCTCTTATTTTCTTAACTTCTTCAGTCAATCCGCCAATATCTTCATAAGTAACATCTGGAACAGCTTCTTCAGAAACTTCTACTCCTTTTGAATTTAATACGACTTCAGTATCTTCATTGATTATGCACGGATGATTAGGAGTTGTAGAAACGACAACAAATCTTATTTGCTGAAATCCTGAAAATCCAAGATTCTGCCCGAATAAATCATTTATATCGTTGAAGATATCTGAAAATCCGTCATTCATTGCGTCTCTTCTTCTCTGCACTCCCCCAAGAGATATAATATCTCCTTTGGCAATTGCTCTTCCAAGCAATCCATTCTTAAACGCTTCTGGATCTCCCTGAACCATAATTCCTTGTTGAGCAGGAGCGATTGTTACTTTCTGTGCAGGTTTTGCTTGAATTTTCTTTATAGATACCATTTCTCCAACGCTGGTTTTCGCATTCCTTCTGATTAATCCATCCATTCTAATTATTCCCTCCCCTACATCTGCAGGATACGCTCTGTCAACAATTGCAATAGTTTCTCTTCCGCCAAGAACAGAAATAATATCTCCTCTATTTAACCCCAAAAGTCTCATGAGTTGTGGATCTACTCTCGCTACTCCTTTGTAAACATCATCCTGCAAAGCTTCTACTACTTTCAATTTCATATTATCTTCAGTTTTTTTATTATCTTTAATCATCTTCTTCCTCCCCAAATCTAACTATTAATTTTCCAAAATCTTCAAAGCATAATCTTACCATGTCGTCCATATCTCTCTGCATGTCTTTATGCTGTTCATTTATAAAATCTAAAATCTCTTTAGGTATGCTTATGGCATGGCTGTTTCCAACCATTCTTAATTTTACATTAAAATTCTTTCCTTTTAGATTATTAAATTTATTTAAGCAATTCATATCTGCAGGATGTATAATTTTATCCCCGCATTTAGAGCAAATTACTGCCCTCAATTCCATTCCAGATTTATTTAGAATTCCCTGCTTCATTTCAACCCCGCATTTTTTGCAGGTTATCTTTGTATCAAATATGTCCGTCATGTTTGTATATAGTTAAAGTATTTACAATCTGTATACACATTAAATATACACAGACTATATAAAGATTTCTATATTTCAAAATATATTATTCAAATATACTAATTGACATAAAAATTCAATCGTGAGTATCTAAATTAAAAACAGCCCCGCTTCCAGCCAGCACATCTGCAACCCTGTCTCCCAAACCCAGAGCATCTTCTTTTGTTGGCTGTTTATCATTCCATTCATAAATAAAATCGACTCCTCCAAGTTTAGTTACGAAACCCAATTTGCTCAATTTCTTAGCAATCTCAGAAGTCTTTACCCCATTAGTCCCGAAATACATTACAAGATATGTTCTCCAACCCATACTTTCTCTAAACCTCTGGATGTTATAAACTTATCTTTGCTGTAGAATATTGTATGAGCCGAGGACATATGTCCTAGGCTACCGAAAATTAGTTCGCAGGTGATTTCCTGCGAATCTAATGAAAAAAGAAGAAGTTAGAAAAGAATATTTCAAACTCAAAAATAAAGGGCATTCGAACAATCAATCCAGAAAAATAATTCTTGCTCAATTTGGTTACGATGTTAATGTAAGAACTCTAAGAAGATGGACAAGAAGACTTAATAAAACTGAATGGGATTTGTGTGATAAATCTAGAAGACCAAGAACAATTCACACAAAGATAACTTCTGAGATTGAATCAAAAGTTATCAAGATAAAGAAAGAAACTGGTTGGGGTGCTCAGAAAATAGAAAACTTTGTTGAGTTAGGACACACAACAATAAATAAAATATTAATCAAAAATAAATTAACTCAGCCAAACGAAAATAGAAGAAAGAGAATAAAATACATTCGCTGGCAGAGAAAACATCCCAATTCTCTTTGGCAGATGGATACAAGCGATCAGAAAGTTAAGGATAAATATTGTTTTGCAATTATTGATGATTGCTCTAGAAATTGTGTAGGATTGTTTGGATTAAACAATCTTTCGACTATAATTATTACAAAATTATTAGACAGAATAATTGCAGTTCATGGAAAACCAAGAGAAATTTTATCTGATAATGGTTCTGTGTTTGGATTGAGAAGCAAACATAGTAAGTTTGACAGGTGGTGCAACAGAAGAGGAATAAAGCATATCAGAACGGCAGTTCATAGTCCAACAACCTCTGGAAAGATAGAAAGATTCTTTCAGACTTTAGACAGAGAATTAAAGTTCTGCAATAATGATTTAGAGGCATTTAGAATGAGGTATAATCATTTCAGACCTCATTCAAGTCTGCTTGGCAAAACGCCAGCAGATATTTATTTTGCATTCGATAAATTATTTTGAAGGGTAGGACATATGTCTGTGGATTGCACACTTTGCTGTAGAATATAAATCAGTTATATCCGTCCTCACAACCTTTATTAATTCCATTTTACTTTGTCAATAATGAAAAAAGAGAATAAGAAAGAAAAAAAGGAAAGTGCGAGTTTGAGAAAAAAGAAAGACGAGGCGCTTAAACTAAGCATTATTGAAGGGGCAGCAGCCAGCGCATCATCAGGTGTTTCTGCATCTTATATTACTCCTTTTGCTTTGAAGCTTGCAGCCCAGCCAATTCACATAGGAATAATAAGTTCCCTCGCCAGTTTAATCTCTCCACTTGCTCAATTAAAGGGAAGCAGTTTAATGAGCAAATATCATAGAAAATCAATTGCAGTAAAAGCTGTTCTCATTCAGGCACTTCTCTGGATTCCAATTTCAATACTTGCTCTTCTTGCTTGGAAAGGAATAGCGACAGATTATCTCCTCTATTCTTTGATTATAGTTTATACACTTCTAATTGCTCTTGGAGGTTTAGCCCATCCCTCTTGGTTCTGCTGGATGGGAGATTTAGTCAAAGAAAAAGAAAGAGGAAGATATTTCAGCAAAAGAGGAAGAATTACAGGATTAGTTGATTTGATAGCCGCTTTAATTTCAGTAATACTTCTCCAAACACTTGAAAATGAAAATTATGCTTTAATCGGATTTGCAATTCTTTTCTTCTTTTCATTTATATTCAGATTTGTATCATTCAAACTTCTTGAAGTTCAATATTCCCCGCATCTTAGGCCAAAAAAAAGCTATAAAATAAATTGGAAAGAATTTCAAAAAAATAACAAGAATTTCAAAAAATTTGCAGTCTATCAAATGTTTTTCAATTTAGCAATAATGATTGCGTCTCCTTTCTTCGCAATTTATATGCTTGAAGAATTAAAATTCAGCTATATCACTTTTGTAATTGTCGGACTTAGCTCAACAGTATTTTATCTTCTATTCATGGCTTGGGTTGGAAAAACATCAGATAAATACGGCAATCTGAAATTGCTCTATATTTCAAATATTGCTTTTGCCTTAAATCCTTTGCTCTGGATATTTATAAAAAGTCCTCTTATGTTGATTCTTATTCCTCAATTAGTATCTGGAGTGGCAAACGCCGCTTTTGTAATCGCATTTTCCAATTTTACATACGATTCGCTACGCGAAGAAGAAAGAGGTGCAGGAATAGCTTATGTTAATCTGCTTGTTGGAATAGGTTCGTTCTTTGGTGCAATAATTGGAGGAATACTTTTGAATTATGTGACTATAAGTTTCATGAATAAATTCTTTTTTGTCTTTGCACTTGCTGCTTCAATGAGATTCATAACGATATTTATCTTTTTGCCAAGAATTAAAGAAGAAAAAAGAGTCTGCAAAGCCCCATATTTGATGTCATTGATAATACACCCATTCAGAACAATCCAGCATGAATCGAAGCATTTCTCATTTCATGCACATAACGGAAAGTTTAAAAATTTGAAGCACGTAGCATAAATTATGTTTTTTGGAAAGAAAATTGACAAAAACCCAAGATGCTCGCAATGCAATTCAAAGATAGACGATTCTTTTAGCTTCTGCCCTTACTGCGGAGAAAGTCTTGTTGATGCTGAACAGGAAATGAGAGATTTTGGTATGCTCGGACGCATGGATTCTTCAAAAAGAAAAATGTCTTCTTTTCCTCAAGAAAATTTTGGCATTACAGACAAATTCTTAAATTCGATGATTAGCAGCCTGACTAAAACACTTGCAAAACAATTCAATGAAGCAAATAATACGACAGAAATAGAAAATTTTCCGAATGGAATAAAAATTAGAATTGGACAGCCCGCAATCAAAAAGAAGATACCTAAAACTTCTGATGTTAAAAAAGCTATAACTGAAGAACAAATTAAGAAAATGTCAGGACTTCCAAGAGCAGAAGCAAAAACAAATATCCGAAGATTCAGCGACAAAGTTATTTACGAAATGACTACTCCAGGACTTGAATCTATTCAGGACGTATTTATCTCTAAACTTGAATCAGGCTACGAAATTAAAGCAATCGGAAATAAAAAAGTCTACATAAATAGTCTTCCAATAAATCTTCCTTTGAGGGGATATGCCTTGGAAGATGGGCTCCTTCTCATAGAATTTAAGATTCAAGAGCGATAATTGTAGTATGCCAAGGATTATGATCGCACCAGGATTCGAACCTGGGACCTCTGCCTGTCTGAAATCGTAGATTTCGGATATCCCGAAAACTTCGGTTTTCGATATTATCAGAGCAGCGCTCTAACCAACTGAGCTATGCGATCTTAATTTTTCAAACAAAAATTCGTTTATAAAACTTCCTTCAATAACCATTTACAGATAGAAATCTCTTCAAATTTTAACTACTCCAAAATATTACAAAAAGATAAGATTTAAAAGCAGTTCAAAAGCACATATTATATGGAAGGAGATACAGAAACGCTCACAGTGATGTTTGTAGACATAGTCAGCTATACCAAGACCACCTCTCAATTAAGCAGAGAAGACATCAACAGATTGCATGAAGTATTTGACGATTTAGTCCTGCCTATATTCGAAAGACGAAATGGACAAGTAATAAAAAAAATGGGAGATGATTATTTAGTTGCATTCAAATCCCCTACAAACGCAGTTCTTTGCGGAATGGATATACAGGACGCTTTCTATGAATATAATTCAGCCAGCCCTTCAAAGCCATTAAGAGTAAGAGTTGCAATTCATACTGGAGAAGTAATAAAAAGAAAAAATGATATTTATGGAGAAGCAGTTAATGTTGCTGCAAGAATGGAAGATATAACTCCGGCAAATCAGATTTTTTTCAGTGAAGCTGTTTTCTCTGCAATGAATAAGCAGGAAATACCCTTTACACACATGGGATTGAAAAGATTCCGCGGATTAAAATATCCTGTAAGAATCTTCAAAGCAAGAAGCAATCATGCAATAAGAAAACAAAAAAGAAAATCAGTCTTCCTTGAATTAATCAGAGCATTAATAGCTATAGGGGCCGTCTTGGTAGTTGCTTATTTAGTTTTCTATTTGATGATAAATTATTTCTATTAATTATGTGCACTGCCCAGGGATTGAACCCCCTCCTAAAAGCAAAGAATTAAATATCTAAATAACATAAATTTATATGAAAATTACTCAAGAAGTAATTAATTTGATAAAGGAAGGTACCTCACTGAATAAAATAAATAAGATAACAGGATTTAACAAATCTACTATTTATTTTCATTATAAGAAAATAAAAGGTAAAAAAATAAAAAATATAGAGATTAATTTTAAAAATGAAAATGAATTAGGTGAATTTTTAGGAGTATTTGCAGGAGATGGATCTTTTTATAAAGCATTAAAAAATTATGAATATATAATTAGAATATATATTGGATATTACGAAAAACATTATGCAATCTATTTAAAAAATAAATTAATGAAATGGTTTAACAAAAAACCACATATCTACATAACAAATTATAAAAATAATCCCTCCCTAATAACCTTGCACTATAGTTCAAAACAAATCTACAATCTGATAAAGAATCACTTAGAATGGAAAGGTAAGAAATCCAAGACAGTAAGACTAAAAAAATTGGATTTGAAAAACAATGAATTCAACTTGGGTTTCTTACGAGGTCTTATAGATACAGATGGAAGTTATTATGTTCCTAAAAGAAGAATAAGCTTCTCGACCATTTCAAAAGAATTAGCTCGACAAGCCTATAGGATAATTAAACATCAATTAAAAAAATCTCCAAAACAATATATTATAAAAAAAGATAATAAAGCAGATTTATACACTCTTTCTTTACATGGATTAGAAGCGAAAAGATTAATAGATATTATAAAGCCTAAAAATATAAACAAAACGTATGCAGTAGTAGTATAGTGGTAATACTTTAGCTTCCCAAGCTAATATCCTGGGTTCAATCCCCAGCTACTGCATCCCATAACAATAATTTAAAAATACCTGTCCATTGATATACTAATGATTAAAGATAAGGTGAAAAAATTCTGGAAATTTCTTCAGGAAGATACCTGGCAGTCTTGGATTGTCTCTTTAGTATTAATAGTAATATTGATAAAATTTATATTTTTTCCAACAATTTCTTTTATTACGGGCTCTCCTCTGCCTCTTGTAGTAATAGAATCCTGTTCGATGTATCATAATTCAAATTTTGAAAGCTGGTGGGACACACATTCTGCAATTTATTCTCAATATTCCATAAACAAATCAGAATTTCAAAACTATCCATTCAAAAATGGATTAAATAAAGGAGATGTTATTTTTGTCTGGGGAAGAGCTGATTTAAAGGAAGGAGATGTTATAATATTTGAAGCAGGAACACAGCATCCATTAATTCATCGCCTCATAAGCACTTTCCCATTATCAACGAAGGGAGATAATAATGAAAATCAGCTTGATATGGAAAAATTTATATCTCAGGAAAAAATTATCGGCAAAGGAATTGCACGCATTCCTTTAGTTGGTTGGTTAAAACTTATCTTTTTTGATATGTTCAAGCCTGCAAGTCAGAGAGGATTCTGCAACTGAAAAGTATTTAAAACCTGAATAGCTAAATAAAAAATGGAATTCTGTGAAAAATGCGGAAGTGTTATAGCAATAGAAGAAGGCAAAATAGCTTGTGTAGGCTGCGGGCATAAAGTAAAGAAAAAACCTAAAATAGAGTCCTCTGAAAAAATAGATAAAAAAGAAGGAGTCGCCATAGTAAATGAAGAAATAAGCACTTATCCTATTGTGCAAATTGATTGCACAAAATGCGGAAACAAAAAAGCATATTTCTGGACTATTCAAACCCGTTCAGCAGATGAATCAGAAACCAAATTCTACAAATGCACAAAGTGCAATCATACCTGGAGAAAATATAGATAATTACTTCGCAGCCACAACCCTATTTCTTCCTGTTTGCTTAGCAGTATATAATGCTTTATCTGCCCGATTTGAAAGTCGAGTATAATTATCTCTTTTCTTATATTCTGCAACGCCCATACTTACAGTCACCTTATGCTTAGCCAACAATTTATCTTTCTCTATCGCTTTTCTTAACCTTTGAGCAACAATTCTCGCACCCCTAACTTTTGTTGAAGGAAGAAGTATGAAAAATTCCTCACCCCCAAAACGCGCAAGCAAATCATATTCTCTCAATCCTTCATGAAGTACTTTTGCAACTTTTTTCAAAAGCCCATCTGCAGCAACATGTCCATAAGTATCGTTTATTTTCTTGAAAAAATCTATATCTGCAATTATGACAGAAAAATATCCTCCTCGTCTTACTCTTTTTAATTCTTCTTCAAAAAATTCCTTGAAAAATAAAAAATTATATATTCCAGTTTTTTCGTCATGAACTGCTACATGATGCAGGGACTCTATATCCGCATTTAGCTGACTCAATAAATCTTTCCAAGCGCCATTCTTTTTTTTAGGCATAATAATATCAATAAAAGTTAATTTAATAACATTTCGTCCATATATGACAATGGACTGAGTTACCTGGTAAAAAACCATTGCTATATTCGCGGGACTTTTAAAGTCCTGCGTTATGTTTTTAAAGCACTGGAATATCAAACATTTATGGCTCCGTAGCTCAGCCTGGTCAGAGCACTGGACTCTTAATATAGGAGTATAAGAGATATCCAGGTGTCGCGGGTCCGAATCCCGTCGGGGCCATTTCATCCAACGTAGCGAGTCTCCGAGTTTCGAGGAGTGTCGAGCAAGATTGAATGAAATTCTGTCAAGAGAAAACAAAATTCTTTAGATAGAATATAAAATTCTTATGTCTAATAGAACAAAATTCTTTAAATGATATATCAAAATTTATAAGAAAGGTTAACCAATCGTTTTCTTTATTCCTTCAATATGCTCGGCAATTTCCTGCCCTCTCATTGTTAATTTGATTACTTTTATTCTTCCTTTTTTCTCCAAAACTACAAGTCCAAGTCTCTCCAAACTCTGAAGAATCTTGACTGCGTGACTAT
>JAUXTS010000056.1 GCA_030679115.1 archaeon | reverse complement strand
TCAAGGCAAGAATCTACATAATTTCTTATAGATGAAGTATCAACATTGAGAGAAGTTTATGGAGTTCCTGTTGATGATTTTAACATGAAAAGCAGTATAATTCCTCCAACAATTGCCAAAGCTATAATAACAAATATAATCATCTGCCCTTTTTTATTCATATTTTAAATTGCTGTTTTAAGTTATTAAATCTTACTTTTATTGCTGATATGTATGGGTTTAGGGTATATGCTTGTGGATTGCATAATTCACTGCTAATCACAATACTTTTAAATCATCTAAAATCTCATTAATCATATAGCCCCTTAGTCTAGTGGTCAAGGACGCGAGCCTTTGGCGCTCGAAACCCCGGTTCAAATCCGGGAGGGGCTATACCCTTAGGTTTTGGGAAATCGGACTACCAGAATGAGAGAATGTTTTAGCCGATTGAGAATAAGTATTTAAGGAATATTTAGCTAGAAATAACATGAAAAGGAGAGTTATAATAGGAATAATTGTAGGAATTATTATTGCTTTGATAGCCATATTCACTTATGTTAATCTAAATAAATTTACAAGTCCCAATAATAACGATGAAACAACTCCTGTTTCGAAGTCTCAGAATATTTCTTCTGGAGTACAAACAGAATTAAGCAATTCCTGCATCAGCCAATATCCTACTGAGAAGAATATAGATATTTTCGATTCTCATGTTCATATAAACTCTAAAGTTACTATGTCTCAAATAATTTCTGAGATGGATAAAGCCGGTGTGAGCATGGCAAATTTATATTCCGGTTCACTCGAAGATATATCTAAATATCTAGGTAGATTTATAATATTTGTAGATACTCCTGATTCTCCGCAACCAAGTATATGGTTAAATGAGGGTCAAATATTTGTAACGTCTGCTGAGGTGCAGTTAAAGACAGGAAAGTATTATGGTATAGGCGAAACTAACTTGAGGTACTACAGTGGTAAGCTCATTCCACCACCAACTGTCTATGTTCCAGCAGATACTCCAGTCTGGCTTCAGCTAGTTGACTTGTCGGCGCAATATCATGTTCCTATCTCATTTCACTTTGTTCCTGATGACACTATTGCTAATGTTGCTTTTGAAAAAATGTTAAGTCACAATAAAGATGCTACTTTAATCTGGGCTCATTTAGGATTCAACAATATGCTACTCAATAGCGCCACTCTCAATGACTACCTCTTGAGATATCCTAATCTATATTTTGACACGGCTGGTATTCAAAATATGCAACAAGACCCTGCACCACAAGCCAATTCTAATTGGTGGATGCTTACAAGCCAAGTTGATAACGGTCAATTAAACAAAGAGTGGAAACAGTTTTTTGAAACATGGAACTCACGCTTCTTATTTGGTTCAGATGCAGGTGGGGGCTCAAATGGTTTGGAGAGATGGCTCAACTATGCAGGTGATACAACTAAGGGCGCCTCGCCTAACGCTGTTGGACATTGGAAACGTCTTCTTTCTAACTTAGATTATAATGCTGCTCGTAATATCCTAAGTAGTAATTCCAGAGCACTTTTCTTAAAGGAACAAAAACCTTCCTATGATTATTTGATTTCATCAGAGGGTAAATGTCATCACATTTTTGTAAGTTCAACTTCATCTATTTCAGCTCTAATTTTTAATCAGAGTACAAAAGCAATCGCATTCACAATAGCCGACTCAATTGGGACAACTATGTCTGCAACCATATCTATTCCTCTGGCTCTTGTTAAGGGGAGTTTCACAGCTTCTGTAGATAGTCAGAAGATTAAAATCAAAGAAATATCTAATTCTACTGACACAATCATAAATCTAGAATATGCTAGCGGTATAAAAACAGTAGTTCTTAGTGTCTCATCAACTTCTTCAAATTAATGACTTAAATTTAGGAAAATGCGGGAGCATTTAATTGCTCAATCATCACATTATATTTTTATTCCCATTCACTTTTAATTTAGGCTTGCAAATCATTGCTCCGCCCTCTACAGGACGAATTTATGTGGTTTTATAGAAGCTTGACAGAAAACCACACCATTTATGGTGTAGTTGCTTCTTGAGCACAAGAAAATCTTTTAGATTTTCTGTTCAGAAAAAATCCAAAGGATTTTTCTGCATCCAAACCTCAAGAATTTCCAATTCCAAGAGAATTTGTTGAACAAATTCTCTGGACCCGCGAATCTAAATCTGAGGATTCGCTCGGTCTTGACTGCATTCATGAACTTGCGTTCTTGATGAAACGAGTATCTTTTCAAACCTCAGCTTTTAAGCCGTGGAGGCACATCGTTTTTTTGATACTATATTTTAAAAATATCTAAAATTCAAGGAGCATTTAAATATCACTAGAGCTTATTTTCAGTAAATGTTAGTAAAAAATAATAAAGCGAAAGAAAGAGAAATTGGTTCGAATGCTACAATCCCTCGAGGATTGATATCCAACAAATTTAAGGGTACCCTAACTACCGACGTCCAAACTCCCAAATCCTATCTATTGCTCAGGTCAAATCCGGGAGGGGCTATCATTTTATAAAATGTCAATAACTTATCATAAACAAGAAACAAACTTTACATGTTCTGCGGCATGTATGCGAATGATTTTAGCATCTTTTGGAATAAAAAAATCTGAAAAATCACTGGCTAAATTATTAAAGACTAATAGGATAAGGGGCGCATTGCATAAAGATTTTCCAACAGTTTTAGAAAATTATAAATTGAATTATATTGTAAAAAGAAATGCTTCATTTGATGATATAAAACAACTGCATAAAGAAGAATATAAAATTATATTGAGTTATTATGCTTTCAATGGAAAAATTCCCCATTCTGCAATTCTCAAGAATATAAATTCAAGATTTATTTATTTGATAGATCCATGGTTTGGGCCCAATCATAAATATTCTTTAAAGAAATTTAAAAAACTCTGGGTTAGTGATAAAAGATTTGAAAAAGAAAAGCGCTGGCTAATGGCTGTCAAAAAGTAATCAATTCTTTTTCTTTTTAACAGAAAGCTTTTTCTTCCTTTCAATTTTTCCGAATGTTGGCTTGTCAATAGCCCAGATTTCTTTTTGGTCTTTGTAAACTATATAGATTAAGACTAAAATAGAAATTATAACTATCCAGAGGAATAGCGGGGCAAGTCTCATTGGGCTGATAAATATTACAAGACAATTTAATAAGATGAAAGCAACTCGTGTTTCAGTCGGGCCAATTCCGTGATATTGGATTTGGAATTTTCCTGTAGCTCCAAAATATAAAAATGAATTCACCATTGATGCTCCGAATATCATTAAAGTGAAAAATGCATAATTAACATATTCAGCAGGCAGAGTGAACACATAACTGATTAAGACTGCGCAAAGGAATATGTAATCTAAGAAATGGTCCATGAAAAATCCCCATTTTATCAAACCCGTTTCTCTTTCGCGTCCAACTGCTCCGTCAAGAACATCAGTCACCCACTGCATTGCAATAAAAAATGAAGACAACCAGAACCAGCTCAGATTATTATAAAAAGCGGCAAGCCATCCGCATACAATAATTCCAAGACTCCAGAATATAGTCATTAAAGTAAGATGATGTGTTTCCATCCATAAAGGAACTTTTGGAACCATCCAATCTCTGAACTTCAAAGCAAATTTATCAAGAATTGACACCTTTCCCGCTTTTTTTGCATGTCCACTAACCATAAATAAAACAAGAATATCTTATTTAAAAATTATAGCTTTATTCCAGAATCCTTAACATTCTTGCTGTGCTGGTCCATTTCCCCATTTGCAAGGCAATCCCAGCATGTATGAATACTTCCATCTTTTTCCTTTACAATTTTCTTTCCACAGCATTTCTCGCATGTTTTCTTTCCCCATTCCATAAAAACTACACAAAAAGCCAATATTAAAAGTTATTCATGCTTCAATATATACTCATTATACGTCAAAATTTATTTTATTAATTATCTTAATTAATCCTATAAAAATTATCCATTATATCAATAGAATAATAAATTAATTGAATATTCAAGTTATCTTATCTTTTTATTTATTAACTAATTTATAAATTCTTATTTCTTTTCTTCTAAAATCTTGAAAACTCTTATTTCACAGAGAGCAAGAGGATAGATTTTTTTAACTTTGAATGAAACTTCTTTTTGTATTTTATTTGTCATAATGTCTGTAAGAATTTCTTTTGAATCCCGTATTTTTGCATAATTAATCAGATATTCTCTCGCGTCATTTCTTATCTTTTTTATAATTTCTCTTGAAACTTTATTTCTTGTTAACATGAAGAATTTTATTACGGCTTTCTTGTCTCGGCATGCTGTTTCAAATGAATCTTCAACATAATCCACTCCTTTTCTGAACATTCTTCTTATATAAGAGCCTGCAAGTTCTACAGATACTGGCTCAGCAGTCAGTTTTTCTCCTTCTGCTTTTACTTTTAATCTCATGACAAAACTTCTTCCTCTTAAACTTCTTGTCAAATCTATTGTAATGACTTTTCCGTTCAATTCTTCAGGAGCAGATGCATAAAGTGATATTTTTGTGGAAGTTATTGGAGCAATTACTTCAAAAAACTGCTTCTTTGTTCCTTTTTTTATTTTTTTCATTATATGAAGCAATACCTCCTATTGCGAGTATTTGAAAATTTTTTAATTTTCATTATTTAGCCACCTTTTCTCCTATTTCTAATCTTGCGGTTCTTATCGCACTAATCATTCCCTTTGCTTTTTTGCAAACTGAACAAGTGTATAAAACTGTGAGTCTTTTTGTCATCTTAGTTTTTCTCTTCCAATCTTTAGGACCTTTTCTGGAATATCTTCCCTGATTTCCGTAACCCATTCTTATGCTTCTTGATTTTAATCTTGGAGTAGAACCTCTTGATAATGGGTGCGTGCTTGAACGGGATTTTTGCTTCGCAACTGACAATGTCTGAGTTGTATGTTTTTTACATGTCGGACAATATCTTTTCATTTGTTTTGGAAATTTCATAGTGAGCCCTCAAGCGAACTATGAAACTCAAAAATTGTCTTTAATTTTTGCTGTTTCATGTTTATATTAAGGTCATAAGGATAAGCTATCCTCTTCCCGACCAGTAAGTCAGAGGGTAAATGCTATATTTAATCAGAGAACTATTGCTTTTTAAAGCTTATGATTTATTACAATATTTGACAATTATATTTATTAATTGACGATTTGAGCAGAGCAGATGGATAACTTCATAATTCTTTTTTTGCTTGCAGTAATTCAAGGAATTACAGAATGGCTTCCAGTATCAAGTTCGGGGCATTTGGTATTGGCGAGCAGGATTTTTGGATATCCCAACAGCATTGAAATGGATGTTGCAATGCATTTTGGAACGCTGATGGCAGTGTTTGTTTATTTTGGGAAAGATATAGTAGATATAATTGAAGATATTTTGAAAGGAAAATGGAAAAGCAGTAAAGCGAAAACTGGATGGTTGATTTTAATTGGAAGCATTCCAGCAGGAATTATTGGATTTGCTTTTGAAAAATATTTTGAAGTGGCATTCGGGAGCTTGGGGATTGTCGCTTTAGGATTTTTGATAACCGCAGTAATTTTGCTGATTGCTTCTCTTGATTTTTCTGCAATTAGGAAGAAAAAAGATTTGAGTGTATTTGGGGCGCTTTTTGTTGGATGTGCACAGGCATTGGCAATATTTCCGGGAATATCTAGAAGCGGAAGCACAATATCTGCTGGGCTTTTATCTGGATTGACTGAGAAAGAAGCAATGAGGTTTTCATTTTTGCTTTCAATTCCCGCAATATTCGGGGCGAGTTTAGTTACAATTGGCAATAGAACTTTGCCGAGCGAGATGCTTTGGGCAACTTTGGTTTCTTTTTTTGTGGGAATGGCTTCAATACATCTTTTGCTTAAGGTTCTGCTGACTTCGAAGAAAAATCTTAGATGGTTTGCTTTGTATGTTCTATTATTAGCGCTGGGAATTGGGATTTATCTGTTTCTATAATATAATAATTAATTTAAAGGAAGATTATAATTTAATCATATCTAATATCTTATTAAATTAAAATATCTCCTTGTTCTAAAGATATTTGCTCCATATTTTCTCCTCTTTATTATCCCATATTTTCTTCATTGATTGTTCGGCTAAAATAAACCAACCGATTTTTTCCTTCTTGTTTTTTTCTAGTTTTTCCATGATTATGTTTTTAAAATAATTATTCTAAAATTGCTTTTATCCTGCGAACTCCTGCAGCAACGGATTCTTCCTTTATAATTTTGAATTTGCCAAGTTCAGAAGTGTTGTTCGTATGAGGGCCGGTGCAGATTTCTTTGCTGAATTGATTTTTTCCTTCACCAATTGTATAAACTGAAACAAGCTCAGGATATTTTGTTCCGAATTCGGCTTGAGCGCCTGATTTTATTGCGTCTTGAAGAAGAATTTCACTCCTTACTATTGAGAGTGATGCCTTAATTTTTTCATTTACAAGAGATTCAACTTTTTTTATTTCTTCAGGAGTTAGTTTGCGTGGAAAATTAAAATCAAAGCGAAGGCGTTCAGGAGTAATGTTAGAACCTTTTTGCTTTACTTCAGAGCCGAATATTTTTCTTAATGACTCATTTAAGAGATGCGTTGCGGTATGAAGTTTTTTAGTTGTTTCAGAATCATCTGCAAGTCCTGATTTGAACATTCCTTGTGAAGCAGTTCTTGATAAATCCTGATGGCGCCTAAATTCTTCATTGTATTCTTCCAAATCTATTTTAATTCCTTTTTCTAAAGCAAGTTCTTGAGTCATTTCAATTGGAAAACCATAAGATTGGAAAAGAAGAAAAGCATCTTTTCCTGTGAGGATTTTATCTTCTGAAAGCAGATTAAATTCTTTTATTCCTTTTTCAAGAGTTTCTATAAATTTATTTTCTTCATCATCTAATTGAGTCATAATAAATTTATGATTTCTATGGAGTTCCTGATAGTCAGGATAGATTGGAAGAACTGATTTTGCAATTTTTGAAGTGAAAGGAGATTGAATTCCGAGAATTTTTCCATAACGGATTGCGCGCCGAATTAATCTTCTAAGAACATAACCCTGCCCAATATTGCTTGGTTTTATTGCATGTTCATCTCCAAGAATAAATACGGCTGCTTTTATATGGTCGGCGATTATTCTCATTTCTTTTTCATTCTTTTTGTATTTTTTTGAAGAGAGAGATTCAATTTCCTTTATTATTGGAAGAAAGCAGGAAGTCAAGTAATTATCATCAATATTGTTGAGAACTGCAAGAGTTCTTTCTACTCCCATTCCAGTATCTACATTTTTTTGAGCAAGATGTTCAAATCCTGATCGAGTTTTATTATATTGCATGAATACATCATTCCATATTTCCACCCAAGAATCATCATCTGGATTGAATTTTTTTGGAGTTTTTTTTCCTTTATAAATAAACATTTCAGAATCCGGACCACATGGGCCAGTTTCTCCAGCAGGACCCCACCAATTGTTCTTTTTTGGGAGAGAAGCAATTCTTTCTTTTTTAATTCCCAGAGAAAGCCAGATTTTTTCAGATTCAATATCTTTTTTTGAATCCTTATCTCCTTCAAATATAGAAACAGCAAGCTTATCTTTTTTAATATTAAGAATTTCTGTCAGAAATTCAAAACTAAATCTTATTGCATCCTCTTTAAAATAATCTCCTAAGCTCCAATTGCCGAGCATTTCAAAGAAAGTATGATGGAAAGAATCTCCGACTTCATCTATATCATCTGTTCGGAGGCATTTTTGAACATTGACAAGCCTCTTTCCGAGAGGATGCTTTTGTCCAAGAAGATAAGGAACAAGAGGATGCATTCCTGCAGTTGTAAAGAGAACAGTAGGGTCATTATGAGGGATTAAAGACGAAGAAGGAATTTCATAATGCTTCTTTTTTTTGAAAAATTGAATATAATCTTTAATTAAGTCCTGTCGGGTTTTAAATTTCATATTTGAGGATAAGGAATAGAATATTAAAATGTTG
This sequence comes from archaeon, assembly GCA_030679115.1. Lineage (GTDB taxonomy): Archaea > Nanobdellota > Nanobdellia > Pacearchaeales > GW2011-AR1 > JAUXTS01. Next base: position 12,343 of record JAUXTS010000056.1, on the reverse strand, counting down.
CCTTATTTACGAAAGTCTGCTGATTTTTCTTCTTATTTCTTCAAGTTCTTTTTCAATATAAGATGGCTCTTCTTTTTCATTGCTTGTCATTCTGATTACTTTTGTTTCTTTTGGTTTTTTATGGATTTCTACTGCTGGTTCAATTATTTCTGATTTCTCTTTCTTTTCTTTATCTGCTTTTTTAGATGGGCTTTCAGGAAGTGTTTTATCCAATAGATTAAGATTTTCTTTTGCCTCCTCCATTATTTTTTTAAGAAGTATTTTTAATCTTAATTCTTCGGCGCGCAGGCTCCTATAATTTTCCAAATGCTGCATGCTTGTCAATATACTCGCTTGTGATTCCAACAAATTTTTTGTTCCAAATATCTGCTCTTCCGAAGAAAATTTTACATATTGAGTCATTCTGATTTACCAAATAAATTTTCGGTAACCTGCTGTACATGTGCTCGGGCTGTCGCAGTTTCTTTTTCCCAATAATCAAGCTCCTGCTCTTCCCTCATTTTTGTTTCTCTAATTACTTTTAATAATTCCTGCATTTCATCCATCTTTAACTGCGCAGATTCAAGAGCTTTTTTTGCAGAATTGAATTTATCCAGCTTGACATAAACCTCACTGTTTTTTGCAGGTTTGGAATCAAATTCTCCCATCTCTCCTGATTCTTCTATTTCAACAGCTTTGTAATTTTTTTCTTTTTTAGCAGATGGAGGAGAAGGCAATTCAGGAAGATTTGATTCTATTTCAGTATTTTCTTCAGGAAAATTAGGCAATTCATTTTCTTCTTCAACTTTTTTCATTGGACGAGCCGGCTTAGCCATAGGCAAAGGAGGCAATCCAGGCAACTCTTTAGATTTTGATTTTTTATCCCAGAACATATTAATAAATTCAAAAGTTTATTTATATAGATTTAGATTAATTATATAATGGTAACATGGTTCAGAAAGGTTTTTAATCCGATTTTTTTTAGACAAAATATGCAAGTAAATCTTCTTAATACAATAGTTCTCACAATAGCAGGTTCACAGGCTGATGGATTGGTGGATATGCTATATAATAAGAAAAATATGAACGAATTTCTTATTGCAAAAAAATTAAAACTCACGATAAATCAAGTTAGGAATATTCTCTATAAACTTGCTGATGAAGGACTTGTCAGTTTTACAAGAAAAAAAGATACAAAGAAAGGAGGATGGTATATTTATTATTGGACTTTAAATCTTGGAAAAAGCTTATTCAGGTTTAAAGAAAGATTAGAACATGAAATTGAAAATTTGAAAAACCAGATTAGTACGAAAAAGAGTGCAACATTTTTTTCATGTAAACACTGCGGGCTTGAACTTACGCAAGAAAATGCATTACTTCACGATTATACGTGTCCGGAATGCGGAGAAGCATTAGATATCAAGGAGACTACCGTTGAAGTGCATGCTCTTGAAAAAGAAATCGTAAAGAGAGAACAGATTCTTGCAGAAGTTAGCCAGGAACTTGGGGGAGTAATTGATAAAGAAGATAAAGCAAGAGTGAGAAAGACTAAAGCTGAACTAAAGAAAAAGAAAGCTGAAAGAGATGTAAGAAGGAAAAAGGTGGCAAAAGAAAAAGCCAAGCTATTAAAAGGAAAGAAAGGAAAGAAAAAGAAGAAATAAAGAGAATTACTTTTGATTTTGTAATTCTCTAATAGATAACTGCCAAAAATCAAGCAGTTATCTATAAATACTCTATTCGATTATTTTAAAAATGAAATATTACACTATTAATCCAAAGACAAGTTTTTTGAAAAGCATTTTTGCATCATTTCCAATAACTTGGTGGCTGATAATAATTACTTCTGTAATTTCTATAGTAGGATTTATTGCATTTGCAATTTGGCCTGTAAGTGCAGATTATTTATTTTTAAAGCCGAGCAATATAATTCATGGAAAATATTTGTGGACATTGATAACTCATATGTTTCTGCATGGAGGATTTTTACACCTCTTTGTTAATATGTTTGCATTGTTTTCTTTGGGAGGATTATGCGAGAATATTATAGGAAGAAAGAGGATGTTTTGGCTTTATTTATTATCTGGAATATTTGCAGGAATACTTTCTGCAGTGCTCGCAGGATTTTTTGGAACAGGAATTGGGGAAAGAATATTTGGCTCTCCTGATATTTTTATGGTTGGAGCATCGGGGGCGCTTTTTGCAGTGGCAGGATTATTTGTCATCATACTTCCAAATGTAAGATTTAGCATAATATTTCTTCCATTCTTTTCGTTGCCCGCATATATTATGGTTCCTCTTGTATTGTTTATTGTTTGGGGAATAACAATTGCAGGAGATTTGCCTATTGGAAATGTTGCGCACTTTGGAGGATTTTTAATTGGAGTAGGATATGGGCTATATTTAAGAACAAAATACAAGAAGAAAATTGCAATGCTTGATAGATATTTTAGGAGATGTTAATATGAAAATGAAAATTAAAATTAAAAAAGAAGGACAGTTTCGCAAAGTGATTGGATATTTGAAAGAAAGCAGAAATTATTTTTATTTCATTGCAGGACTATTTTTAATTGGTGCGATTTTTGGATTCGTTCTTAATGGGGAGCTTGGTTTCTTAGATTCATTTCTTAAAGATATAGTAGATAAGATTAAAGATTTCAGCATGGGCGGGACAATTCTTTTTATATTTCAGAATAATTTAAGCAGTGCGTTTTTTGCAATGCTTCTTGGAATTTTTTTGGGAATTATTCCATTACTTAATGCAGGTTTTAATGGAGTTATAGTGGGATATGTTTTTGCCAAAGCTTCAGCTTTGAACGGCTGGACAGTTCTATTCAAGATTTTACCGCATGGGATTTTTGAATTGCCTGCAATTTTTATTGCTCTTGGAATGGGATTGCGCATTGGAACAGGATTTTTGGAGAATTTTTTCATTCATTATAAGAAAGATGCTTTGAAAAGATTTTTAGGAATAATCGCACTAATTATTGCAGTTTTAGGATTAATTTTTGTTTCAACCGGATTGTCTGGATTGATTTCTTCTGAAATTTCTGGGGCTTCAGCATGGATTAGTCTGGTTTTAGGATTAGTTTTATTTCTTCCTTTAATCAATTTGTTTTTCAAAGACAGAAAATTGAGGAATGTGCAGGGGAAAGTTTTTATGGATAGGTTTAATCAGGCAATAAGAGTTTTTGTTTTTGTAGTGCTTCCTCTTCTTGTGATTGCCGCGATTATAGAAGGAATCTTGGTTTTTATTTATAAATGACCCCACGAGGAATTGAACCTCGATTGCCCGGTCCGAAGCCGGGAAGTCTATCCGTTAACTTATGGGGCCTTTTCTGATAGAACATAACAACTATTAAATATAAGCTTTTTAACTTTATGTAATAACAAAGAGGAGAAAAATGTCAAAGACTTTTGCAGCATCAACAACTTTAATAGGCACAATGTTTGGGGCAGGATATCTTGGAATTCCATATGTTGTGATGAAGTCTGGTTTTCTTATAGGGTTGTTTTATCTTCTTTTTGTTTTTTCTCTTTTGACTTTAGTCATGCTTTATCTTGGAGAGATATCTTTGAGAACTAAGACAAAACATCAGCTTACAGGATATGCGCAAAAGTATCTTGGAAAGAAGGGAAAAATTATAATGCTTATTTCTTTGGTATTTGGAATCTATTCAGCATTTGTCGCTTATCTTATTGCAGAAGGCGATTCTTTCAGTTATATGATATTCAATAATACTTCTTATTCACTTTATCTTGGGATAGTATTCTGGGCTTTTCTTTCTTTTCTAAGCTGGAAAGGATTGAAGGCATTGGAAGAAGGAGAATCAACAGGAGTGACTATTGCAATTATCCTTGCAATTTTAATTGTTGTTTTTACATGGAATAAAATAGATGTAAATAATTTGACTTATGTAAACTGGGGGAACTTTTTTGTTCCATTTGGCGTAATTATATTTTCTTTTCTTGGATTTTCAGCTGTGCCGACTGTTCATGATATATTGGGAGAAGAAAGGAAATTATTGAAAAAAGTAATATGGATTGCACATATTATTCCATTAATAATTTATATATTTTTTACTTTGGCGGTGCTTGGCTTTAAGGGAATGGGAACACCAGAAATAGCAACTCTTGCTCTTGGGAAACCCTTTGTGCTTTTAGGAATGATAACCATGTTCACTTCTTATTTTTCTCTTTCAATCGCGTTGATTAATAATTTCAGGTTGGATTTTGGGTTTTCAAAGTTTAAATCGTGGCTTATTACTATATCTGTTCCTTTAGTTATTTTTATTATTTTGAAGATTGCAAATATTGCAGGTTTTGTAAAAATTCTTAGTTTTGGAGGCATAATCTCTGGAGGATTGAGTGTGGTTTTAATTTTATTGATGATTAGCAGGGCGAAAATAAAAGGAAACAGAAATCCAGAATATTCAATTCCCTATTCAAAGATTTTAATATGGTTTTTGATTTTAGTTTTTGTGCTTGCGGTGATTATGGAAGTTGCGGGATTGGTTTAAATATTGCGAATAGGTTTTTAAATGACGGATTCTATTATCTTTTATGCCTAAAAAGATGGAAAAGAAAGCAATGGCTTCTTTTGGTACGATTGTCGCGATAATTGGTGCGGTATTAATTGGTTTAGGAGTTTTATGGCTCGTTGCTCAAAATTGGTATGGAATTCCAGATTTTCTTAAAGTTATTATTCTTTTAGGCGCAACAATAACTTCTTATGTAGTTGGAATTTTATTAAGAACTCACGAGCATCAAGGAATAGGAAAATCTTTATTGCTTTTGGGGGCAATATTATATACTGCAAGCATATTTTTAATTGCACAAATTTATGCTACGCCGACAGGTCTTCAGGGGATTGCATGGCTTTTCCTTTTGGCTTGGTTTGGAGTGCTTCTAACTTCTTACATTTTTGATTCATCCATAAGTTTAGTTGTCGCATTGGCAGAGTTTCTAATTTGGGTAACTATACAATATACTGCTTTGACAATAGAAACTCTTAACGAAGGGGCATCTATAGGCATTCTTACTTTTGTTTATCTTGCAATTGGTTTGCTTTTGTATGGGGCAAATCTTCTGCATAGTTCGAGAGGACATCAATTTGCAAATGTTTACCGCTGGTGGACAGCATTCTATTTCCTTGCATTTACTTATATATTAACATTCCAAACAATTCTTCCGTTGCTTTGGTCTTTTGGTTCAAGCATATCAGGTTCTGTTTTAGCTTTTGTTTTGGTAGTTTCTTTGATTGCAATAATAGTATTGGCTACTGGCATAATTATCTCTCTCGGCAAAAATACATTGAAAGGGAAGGAAGTTTTGTCAGTACTTGCAATTTCAGTTCTTCTTATAGTCTTAATATTTTCAGCTTTTGCAGTTTCAAGCACACTTGGAATTTGCTCTACAAAACAATGCTATGAATTGGGCTCTCAAAACGAATGCGAAGGTGCAAATCTTCCTGGGGGGGAATGTAAATGGGAAGATACTCAATATGATCCACAATGTTCAGTAAAACAATGTACTGATTTTGTATATAATATAGATGAAGGAGAATCTATTTCATTAACAGATTGGGAAACTTTAGATAAAACAATTTGTGAAAGTGCAGATTTACCTAATCAGGTTTGTCAATGGACTGATGGGGGATGTAATACGATGTCTTGCGAGGAGTTTAATTCAGAGTTTGCATGCAGTAATACTCCTGCTAAATTAAATTGTGTATGGCAGAATAATTATTGTCGTAGAAATTATGAATATAATTTAAAAGAATATTGCACTAAATATAACAATGATAGAAAGTCCTGCATATCTGAATCTAATTGCAGATGGGATTCTGGAGGATTTTATTCATTTATGGGTTCAAGAGGAGAAGTTCCGTTCAGTCTTTGGGCTATTTGGATTTTTGCCAATGTAATATTTATTTTTGTTATCCTTGCAGTTATAGGTTATGGCTTATGGCAGAAATCTACAAAATTAGTTAATCTTGGGATATCGGCATTTGTCTTAGATATTTTAACAAGATATATTGGTTTCATTATGAACTTTTGGGGAGCTACAGGACTTGCTTTGATATTCATCGCCGGAGGAATTATTCTTATCGGTGGCGGTTGGTTTATAGAAAAATGGAGACGAAAATTAATAGCAAAAGCGAAAGAAGAAGTTCAAACAGAATAGAATACATCAGATTATTTGCAGCAATAGCGGTAGTGGTTGTAATTGCTCTTGGATTTATTTTATATTTAGCTTGGCCACTTCTTACAGGAGAAACAATTATTCTTGAAACTCGCCCAGTTGACCCCTTTGATATCTTTCGAGGGCAGTATATGGAAATTGCTTATTCTATTAGTTCAGTTCAAGTTCCTATCGGAGTAGATTCCGGAGAAACTATTTATGTTCTACTTGAAAAAGATGATTCTGTTTGGAATTTCAAATCAGTTTCTTTAGTTAAACCATCTTCAGGCGACTTCATAAAAGGAGAAGTAAAACGCGTTTATGAGCAAACGGCTCAAGTTGAATATGGCGTAGAGCAGTATTTCTTTGAAAGAAATGCTAAAGTTCCAAGATTCAATCAAGTAAAACTTAAGGTAAGTTCATCAGGGCAGGCAAGGATAGTAGAACCTTTAATTGATGGCAAATCAATTGAAATTCAATATGATGATTTATCTTTAGCTTCTTGATTCTTCAAAAAAGAGACGAATAGAGTAAGGTTTAATCGACTAACGTCGCTAACCTTTTTACTTAAAAAACTAAAAGTAAAAAGGTTTAATAAATCGTTTTTATAGTTATTAATATGGTGAAAAAGAATATCAAGAATAAAGTTCTTGAACCCTTATTTAGTAAACCTTCGGGAATAAAAAAACAGGAAGCAAAGGAAAATGACAACAAGGGTTTGACTGTAAAGAAGAATGAGGATTTTTCTGAATGGTACACTCAGATTGTGCAGAAGTGTGAACTTGCTGACATAAGATATAATGTAAAAGGATTTTTGGTATTTCAGCCTTGGAGTGTCTTGTCTATGGAAAAGATGTATTGTTACCTGGAAAATGTTTTGCAGAGAAAAGGGCATAAGCCATATTGGTTTCCAACTGTAATTCCGGAATCGAATTTGAAGAAAGAGGAGGGGCACATAGAAGGATTCACGCCTGAAGTATTCTGGATAACTGAAGCTGGAAATAATAAGTTTGAAGAGAGGCTTGCTCTCAGGCCAACTTCTGAGACTGCGTTTTATCAGATGTTTGGAATTTGGATTAGGAGCTATAAAGATTTGCCTTTTAAAACGTATCAAAGGGCAAATGTATTCAGATATGAGACTAAAGCAACAAGGCCTTTCTTAAGGAGCAGAGAGTTTCATTGGATTGAAGCGCATTGTGCACATGCTTCAGAGGAGAATGCTATGAAACAAGTTTATGAAGATATGGAGACTACAAAGGAAGTTCTGCACGATGTTTTTGGATTGCCTTTCATATTCTTTGAAAGGCCTGCCTGGGATAAGTTTCCTGGAGCAGAGAGAACTTTTGCTGCGGATGTTTTAAATCCTGATGGGAAAGTTGTTCAGCAACCATCAACTCACTTATTGAAACAGGCATTTTCAAAAGCGTTTAATGTTAAGTTTGCAGATAAGGATGGAAAGGATAAGTATGTCTGGCTAACCTGTTATGGCCCGGCAGTTTCCAGAATTTTTGCAAGTGTTGCAATAGTTCATGGAGATGATAAAGGATTAAGATTCCCATGGGCAATTGCTCCATTGCAGGTAGCGATAGTTCCAATAGTTGATGATGCAAAATTAATGAAAAAAGCAGAAGCATTGAAAAAAGAAATTGAGAAGTTTGCTTCTGTAGAGATTGACAAGAGCGAGAAGAGCGCGGGAGAGAAATTTAATTATTGGGAGATGAAGGGAGTTCCGATAAGAATTGATTTGGGATTGAAGGATTTGGAAGCAAAGAAGGTTACTGTTTTCAGAAGAGATTTGGGCAAAAAGGATTTGGTTGCAGATGGAAGTTTAATGAATCACCTAAAGAAAATTGCTGATGAATGTGGGGATAATTTAACAAAGCAGGCAGACAAGATTTTTGACAATAGGATAAAGGACGTTAAGAATATCGACGAAATAAAAAAGGCAATTGAAGACGGCAAGATAGCAAGATGCGGATTCTGCTCTGTTGGAATGGACGGTGCAAAGTGCGCTGAAGCTGTAGAAAAAGATGTCGGTGCGAGTGTCAGGGGAACAAAGCTTGAAAAGGAAAAAGCAAGCGGGAACTGCGCTGTTTGCGGAGAGAAGGCAAATTATGTTGTTTATGTGGCTAGGCAGTATTGAATTTGATTATGCAGGAAGAGAATAAGAAGATACGACATGTATTTCTATTTTTGATAGAGCTTCAAAATCGAGATGTTTATTTAATTCTTTTTGTAAAACCTTATATCTATAAATATAATCTCCTCCATGTATTTTTGCAATGCTTCTTGAATCAGTATATATCAAACTACCCATTAGTTCTCCGTTTTCTTTAATTAAATTTGCTCTTCCAAATTTTTTATCCTGTGAAAGTTCTACAATAACTGCACAATCCCAATTGTCTTCAGATAATAACGGAGTTTTTGTATAAAATTGAACGAAAACATTTTCATTATCTGTTTCTATTCTGCCTTCAAGCAATTTTTCACTTGCTTCGTCTAAATCTTTAAGATTGTTTAAATTTTTCATAGTTTAATAGAATTCTAAGGCGATTCTTTACCATCTCCTCTTTTTGGTTAGCTTATTCTAATTTTATAAATCTTTCTATAAGAAGGAATAATTTGGGTGCCGATAAGATTTAAAACTCATTCTTATTATAGAGAAAGATGGATATAAGCGGGAAAAGTGCGGATGAAATTGATGACGAAATGGAAGAAGAGGGCGCGAGAAAAATAGAAGCGGCGCTGTTCATAGCCGGAAAATTCATGACTATGCAGGAACTTGTGGCTCTGACTGATGTAAATCCTATACTCCTTAAGAAAAAATTAGCGGATTTGAGGGACGATTACAAAAATTCTGGGATTGAAATCGTTGAGAACAATGGTTTATGGAAAATGGATGTTGCGCAGAATTATACTAACATGGTAAATAAATTGGCGACAGGGAGTTCGGAATTTTCAAAAGCAGAGCAGGAGAGTTTAGCAATTATTGCATACAAACAGCCGATAAAACAATCTGTCATTGTAAAAATAAGAGGGAACAAAGCTTATGAACATATAAAGAAATTTTTAGAATTGGGATTGATAGTGAGAAAAAGAATGGGGCATACTTGGGAATTGAATTTGAGCGAGAGCTTCCACGATTATTTCCATGTGATAAAAGGAGAAGAAGCTGAGGCGTTGATTACAGAGAAAACGGAGGAGTAATTGTGACTTTTATTGACGTTATTTTCTTTTTTTACATGTTTGTCGGACTTTATATGCTTAGTCTGTTCATGTTTATTTATTGGCCGAATAGAAAAAAATTATATGATTATCCAAAAGGAAAGCCCGAACCAGTAAGTATAATCATGCCTTGCTATAATGAAGGAGAACATATAGGCGAGGCGATAGAAGCACTGTTGAATTTGGATTATCCTAAAAATATGATTGAGATTATAGTTGTTGATGACAAGTCAAAAGATAATTCTGCTGAAATTGTGAGAAGATATACTAAGAAATACAAAAATGTCAAATTGATTGTGAATGAAAGAAATTCAGGAGGAGCAGCAGAGCCGACTAATATTGGGATAAAAGCGGCAAAATATAATTATATTGCAGTTGCAGATGCAGATTCAACTCCTGCAAAAGATGCTTTATTGAAGATGATTGGATTTTTGCAGGAAAGTAAAAAAGTAGGTGGAGTTACATGTGCTGTTCTGGCTAAGACTCCGAAAACATTTATGCAAAAATTGCAGGCAATAGAATATTCTGTTATCGCTTTCAATAGAAAACTTTTAGATATGGTGGATTCAGTTTATGTTACGCCTGGACCTTTTGCACTTTATAGGAAAAAGACTTTGATAGATGTAGGATTGTTTGACACAAAAAGCATGACTCAAGATATAGAAATAGTATGGAGACTCTTGTCAAAAGGATATGTTGCAAGAATGTGCCTTGCTACTTCTGTTCGTTCTGCAACGCCTACAAGATTTAGAGATTGGTGGAAGCAAAGAATAAGATGGAATATAGGCGGAACACAGACACTTATGAAATATAAAAATTTAGTATTCAAAAAAGGAATGCTCGGGGCATTTGTAATTCCTTTTTTCAGCCTTTCTATGTTTATGGGGCTTTTCGGACTTGGAATTTATACTTATCTCATAGGAAGAAGATTGCTTGTCGCATATTTGTCTACTAAATATTCCATTTATGCAAGCACGGCTATTTTACGATTGGAAGATTTGAGTTTTGCTCCATCTGTGCTGAATTTTTTCGGAATTGTATTATTTTTACTTGGGCTGGCATTTACTTTTCTGGCTTTGGCAATAACAAGACAGCAGAAGCTTGAGAACAACAATGTTTTTAATATAATGTTTTATATCTTAATTTATCTTATAGTCTATCCTTTCATTATGGTTAGTGCATTGGTTAAATTAGCTAGAGGGAAGTACTCTTGGTAAATAAAATGACAAACAAAGAAAAAAATAACAAAAGTTCATTTTGGAAAGCATTGATATTCACAATCATAATTTTTGGATTAGGTATGATTTTAGGCTTATTTTTTGAGAATTCAAGAACAAGTGATATAGAACGCAATCTGATAAATTCAGAGATAAATTTAGTTGACGAACAAGTGAGAAATAGTATCATAATTAGCATGAATTTAAGCTGTGGTGATGTGATAGAAAGCACTTTTGATTTTGCAGATAGAATTTATAGGGAGGCACGACAGCTTGAAGAGTATGATGTTGCAAGCAAATTTACAAGTTTTTTAACGATATTGCATAGACGATATGACTTATTGAGAATGATGTTGTGGACAGAAAGCATAGAAGTAAAGAAGAATTGCAAAAATGAATTTCACACAATAATTTATTTATATAATTATGACATTGACAATATCAATGACAAAGCCCTGCAGAACTCAATGTCTCATCTTCTTCTTGAATTGAAAGACAAGCATCCAGATGAAATTTTACTTATTCCAATGGCAGTTAATTTAGGATTAGATTCCATTAATATGGTTGTAAATTCTTATCAGATTGGGGAATTTCCCGCAATTATAATAGACGAAAAAGAAGTTGTAACTGAATTGATTAATGTTGAAGAACTTGAGAAGATTGTTTTCAATAGTTGAGAACGAAGACAATAAAGAATAAAAAGGCGAGTTCTATGGATTTTTATGGTTATTTTTGTAGAAGCAATTGAAGAAGGGAAGATAGTCAAAGTGACTGAAGATTATGCTAAAAGAGAAGGGCTATTGATTATAAGAAAGCAAAATGATACTGTAGTTTATGATTATGCTCCTGAAAAGAAAGAAACATTTACAAGAAAAAATGAAGATAAACGATTAAGAAAAGATTTTACTCTTAATAAAATGAGAAAACCCTTGAATTATTACAAGAATAATATAGTTAACGATTTAATTGATAATTTTCATTGGGAAATAATAAAAGCAAGAAAGATTAAAAATGTAACGAGAAAGCAGGTAGCTCAATCAATAAATGAAAGTGAAGAGACTGTAAAAATGATTGAAAATGGGATTTTACAGGAAGATAATTATATTTTAGTAAATAAGATACAATCTTATTTTGGAATCAATCTTAGAAAAGATGGAAAGAATTTTACAGCTCCCTTAGTTTTAAGAAAGCCCGAAACTAAGATGTTGTATGTGCCAAAAGATAAGACTGAAGAGCCCGATATAAAAGATATAGACTTAGAAGAAAAGGAAATTGAAATTTCCGAGGAAAAACCTGTCGAAGAAGATAGAAAGACTTAATGGAAAGTTTTATAAATCAATTTTTATCAGTTCTTTAATGGAAGTAGAAGTTATTAAATCTGACAAGAATGAAATTGAAATAAAGACAGACAATGTGACTGTTGTAGAAGTTTTGAGGGTGTATTTATATGAAAATGGTGCGGAATTTGCCGCATGGAAAAGAGAACATCCTTCAAAACCTGCCATTTTAAAGATAAAAAGTTCAGGCAAAACAGCAACTAAAGCAATTAGCGATGCTATTGCTGCAATAAAGAAAGACTGCAATTCTTTGCTTGTCGCAGTTAAGAAGTAAGGTTTATTAACAAGGATTTATTCTATTAAATAAGAGGAGGTAAAAAATGAATTGTAATTGCACAGTTGTTAATGTTATTTTAGGCGCAGTGATTTTCGTGCTTGCATTATGGCCATGGTTGCTTGCTACAG
>JAUXTS010000054.1 GCA_030679115.1 archaeon | reverse complement strand
TTGGAGAAGTTTTCTTTTCATTACATAATCTTTTAAAATCTTTTACATTTAATCCTTTCAATTCTCCAATCTTTTTGTATGAAATATTCCAAAATGCACTGGTTGGGGCATCTTCGAAAAAATATTTTCCTACTTTATTATTAAACTTATTGGTATTATTTGGCTCTCGCCCAATAATTAGAATTAATGGAAAATTCCCCTTACCTGTTCTATTGAATAAAGTTATTAGTGCATGTTCTTTTCCGTGTATATCATTACTCATCCCCAACATCCTTCCGCTTACTCAAACTAATCCTTTTATCCTTCTTCAACTTAACCAACTCGATAATATCTGCATGAAGCTCTTTCTTTATGACATTGGACTGAATTTTAGGATAACAAATCATTTTATCTGCCTCCCCGGATAATCTTTAAAAAATCTCATAAGTGTTTCATTTCTTAAAATAAAATAAGGAAACTTATCTATTAACTCTTTAGAATATCCCTTTGGAGTCATTGCAGTTAAAACTTCCTTGTCTCTAGATTTTAAAATATTTAGTGCTGGAATAAAATCAGCATCACCAGAAATAAGTACGCAAACTTCACACTTATTTTCTATTACTGCCAACTCTATCATGTCTACAGCAAGGCCCACATCAACGCCCTTTTCTTTTCTCTTTATATCTGCTAAATCTAAAAAATTTGCTTCAACTAGCTTCTTGCAACTGTCACATAAATCAAGATCATTAATTGTTTGTTGCTTTCTCTTTAATATCTCTTTATTAGAAAATTTTTGAAGTTTTCGAATTATAACCTTTACGCCTTTCTTTTCAAGGGATTCTAAGTAAGACATATGATTATAATACATATTCTCGCCATCAGAGATACTTGGAACAGAAGCATACCATCTTATTTCTATTAATTCATAATGTTTAACTTCGCAAAAAAATTTTACTAACTTAAGAGGATCAATTTCAGACGGATTATAACTTCTTTTTACATTATGATACCAATTATTTGCATCAAAAAAGAATATCGCTTTTTTCATAAAGTCGCCTCCAGAATTAGTGAATAGGAAACCCGGCATTCCTCCGAAGAGTCATACCGGGGACTTAAAGTATTAAATTCATACTTATTTCTAAGTATAAGATTATTAAAGATTTCCCCTTTAAAAACATTAGCTTTTATCATATTTTATTCCTCCTCTCCTCCCTTCCGCTTACTCAAACTAATTCTTTTATCTTTTTTCAACTTAACCAACTCTATGAGATCTGCATGAAGCTCCTTCTTAATAACTTTGCTCTGAATTTTAGGATAACAAATCATACTGCATTCTTCCCAATGGCCTTTCTTTTTTAGAAGATCGATAAATTCCTTATAATCTTCATCACTATCTGGAAGAACAAGTTTCTCAAATTCTTTTATGCCTGCTTTCATATTGCTTCCATAAACAATATCAACTTTCTTTTGTTTTGCAAATTCTAACAAGTCTGCTTTGAGGGCTTCTTGTTTTTCTTCTAATTCTTTAAGTTTGTTTTTTGTCTCTGAGAATTCATCCACAAGCTTAAGCCCATCATCATCCTTAAACTTCTTCTTGGATTCTTCTGCCTTTTCATCCAGAACTAATTGATGCTTAAAACTCGGACACATATACTTGAAACCGCAATAATTGCATAGGGCAGTAACCTTAGTAGGATATTCTTTTGCATTTTCTATCTTCTTTATTATTGCTATAACTTCATCTTGAAGTTTTTTTAGTTGTTCAGGAGTTCTCTCGCTTACTACTTCTTTATTAAATGCAAGCATATGCCAAACAAGCTTAACACTCTTAGCATCTTTGAATTTATCCTTAACCCAAAAAGAATACATTGCTAATTGTCTATCTTCATCGGCTTCTTCTTGATCTTTCATTCTAGCATTTGTTTTATAATCCATTACATAATAATTTCCCTTATCATCGCAAGCAAACTTGTCTATACGCACATGCCAACGACTGCCGTCTTTAAGAGTCATCATATCTTGTGTTTCTAATCCTAAAATTGTAAGCTGTTCAAATGGAGAATACTTATCATAATAATTCTCTAAGAACTCTTGACCCATTTTCTTATAATTATTAGCAGTTAATCCCTGATCTTCTTTTACAACCTTAATATCCTCAGAATACTCTTTTTCCCATAACTCCTTGTATTCCTTGATTAATGTTTCTTTTGAAACTCTTTGCTTGAATTTTTTTCGCTTATATAACTCTTCCAGACATTTATGCACAATTCCACCCATAAATGCTTCAATTGTATTTTCTATTTCAGGTTCAGCTTTTTCTATATACTGAAGCTTATACTTGTAAGGGCATTGCTCGAATGTAGAAATTCGTGAATGTGAATATGTTGCCATAATAATCAATATAACTTTAACCTTAAAAATCTAACTCAAAACCTTCAAAATCTCAGAAACATCACTAATCTCAAAATCCGCCCCGCTCTTCCCTTTTTCAGGCGGATTTTCATCACCATATCTTGCATAAACAGTATTAATGCCAAGTTTCTTGGCTGTATCAACATCTCTCGCAATCCTATCACCAATCATAATTGCTTCATTTGCCTGAATTCCTAATCTTCTTAATGCTACTTTAAACGGAGCAGGAGAAGTTTTCTGTTTTCTTGCATCTGCTTTTGTAACAATAATATCAAAAAAATCATCAAGCTTAAGTGCAGCAAGTCTCATCCAAGCTTCCATTATCGGAGCATCACTCACAATAGCTAACTTATAATCTCTTTTCTTTAATTCTAAAAGAGTTGGAACAACATTACTATAAGGAACCAAATAACTTTCTCTCATTTTCCTATAAGCAATAACTGCATGAGAAATTAATTTATAATTTTCCTTACCATAAACCTTTTTAGTAAATTTTTGAAATATTCTCTGAGATTCGATTCCATGAATTTCATAAAGTTCATAAAGAAGTTTTAAAGCATCTTTCTCAGACATCTTCAGCCCTACTGAAATCATTGCTTCTATCGCAGCCCTACAAGCCTCTTTCTTCATTCTCCAGAAATCAATAAGAGTATTATCAACATCAAATAAAACTGCTTTTATTGCCATAAAAGAATATGGGAAAAGGAGATTAAAAACTTATCCTAATTCATCTTTATCTTCAAATGTTGCTTATAGGAATTCAAATCCCTAAATGCCTCAGCAAATAATTCCTTTTGTTCATCCCTACCAATTTCCCTTGAAAATTCCCATGCTTCTTCAAATGCCTCATGTCTATCA
>JAUXTS010000045.1 GCA_030679115.1 archaeon | reverse complement strand
TGTTCTTCTTGTGCTTCTTGTTTTGGCGGCGATTGCAATTATAACTCCATTTTTATTGAACTTCTTGCAAAAGGGTGCAAAAAATATTAATGCAGATTGTTTATCTCTTGATATTCAGCCAGTAAGTTGTGTAATAGTTGCGGGCACTAATACTGCAGATGTAACATATAAATGGGCAAGTGGAGAAGTTACTCTTGCAGGTGTTCAATTGATTCTTGAAAAAGTTGGTGGAGACAGCAAAGTAGTTGCTGGAGATTTACTGAATAAACTTGAAACTAAAACTAAAGCCGGTGTTGATTTTGGCGGAGTTCCTTCTAAATTCAATGTGGTTGGAGTTATAAAAACTTCAAGCGGTGATGAGATAACATGCAAAGAAGATACAGCTAAGAAAGTTGTGTGTGCTTAAAAAGAATTTCATAAATATTAGAAAAATTTCTTAAGGGTGTAAGAATTAAAGTTAATGAAAAATAATTATAGCTCATGTAAAATTAGAAATATCTCTAGAAAAAAGGGAGATGTTAGCAGAGAAGACTATACTGGGCGTTTGTTGTAATTTAGATTCTTAATCTTTCTTTTATTTCTTTGACTTTTTATTTGAAGATTTCCTTGCTTTCTTTTTTGACTCTTCAGCTTCTTCATCCAAAACTTCTTTCTTGATTCTTGCTTTTTCTTTTTCGATTGCTTCTTCAAGCTTATTGAGTTTTTCTATCTGGTCCTTTGCGGCTGCAGGAGAAACCTGCATATTTTGAGGAGGGACAGATTGAGCTGATTGAGGCTGAATTTGAATCTGCTGTCCTCCTGGCTGTCCAGCTTGTTGAGGCATTGGAAGTTTCTGAATATAATCTAAAATAGAAGATTTTTCCATTTTTAGAACAGATTTTGATTCATCTTCTATGTGCGCTTTTAGAATTGACATACCTGAAAGAACGCAGTTTATATTCCAGATTTTCTTTCCATCTATATTCTGGATTATTGCAACAATTTTCTTTATTTCTTCTGTTATACTTCTATTTTTCATTTCATCTTCAAGAATTCCTGGAATGGCATCCAAATCAATTTTTGTAGCCAAATCAAGTTTTGGGGGGACACTATTATTCATTGTTTTAAGAATTTGAACATGAACATGGTTGTCTAATGTAAAAGCAGCCACTTTCTTTTTTGAAGGAATATAATAATCTATTTGATTGATATTTTTACCTGCTTCCAAGTCAATTACGAAGAATCCTGCAATCAAATAGGCGTCTGAATGTTCCTTTGTAAAATCTTTATATTCTTGGGAGTTTCCAAGCTTGTCAAGGTATACTTTTATTTTCATCTTTTTAGTAACTTTTTGAGATAAATATAGTATATAAGATTATCTGTGATAATCTTAATTCCTCGCTTGCAAAGCTTCGGATTATAAGATTATCTGTGGAAATTAATAATCATAATGTTCGCGGTCTGGGAAAATTTTTATATTGAGGGATTTTGCTCTTGCCTCGTTGTTTGGATTAAGGAAATATCTTTTAAGACTTTGGAAGTTGTATCCTTTTGGGAGCTGGTCTTCCCTGAATGTCAATATGTCTCCTTTTGTATCTGGATTTAAAATTTGGAAGCCGACTGCAAATCCATGACTTGTATTAATTGGATGAAATACGAGATTATTTTTTTCTAAAACTTTCAGCATTATTTCAACTTCTTCTAAATCCATTTTAGTTTCACGATGATAGTCATCAAAATAAACAGGATGCTCGCAATATGTTGATGGACTGACAAAATGCAGTTTCTTATCTAACTTTACAAGAAACTCCAAATCTTTTTTATTTACCGTAGGTTTTTGCACTGTTGCTTCTTGCATATTAATATAATAGGGATTTGTTTTATAAAGATTGTTGAGTTGAATGATTATATTGATTAGACTCTCTTCTCAATTTTTTCCTTCAAATCTTTGATAAAGCTGTCAATCTTTACTCCGAATTTTGGTTTATCATTTCCCCGTTCTCGGACTGCGAGGGTTTTGGCTTTTTCTTCCTTATCGCCTATAACAATCACATAATTAATTTTTTGCATTTCAGCATCTCGGACTTTATCATTAACTGTTGAATTTCTGAAATCAGAATCTATTCTTAATTGAGGAATTTCTTCTTTTAATTGGGAAATAATCTTTTCTGCGGCTTTTGTATTTCTATCTGTGAAATTCAGAACTCTGACTTGAATCGGGGAGAGCCAAGCAGGAAGATTTCCATTAAGATGCTCGAGAAGAATTCCTATGAATCTTTCAAATGAACCATAAATGGCTCGATGAACCATAATAGGCCTCTTTTGACTGCCATCTTTATCAGTATATTCCAATTCAAAACGTTCAGGCATTGCGAAGTCCAATTGTATTGTTGCGCACTGCCAGGTTCTGTTTAGGGAATCTTTAATATGAAAATCTATTTTTGGACCATAAAATGCGCCGTCTCCCTCATTGACTTTATGCTTAATCTTCTTTTTCTTTAATACAGAAGAAAGAATTGATTCTGCTTTATCCCAGAGTTTATCGCTCCCAATTCTTTTTTCTGGGCGGGTTGAGAGTTCAATAGTATAATCAAAATTAAACTTTTTATAAAGAATATCAATTAAATTCATTACATTAGATATTTCATCTTCCAATTGCTCTTCTGTGCAATAGATATGCGCATCATCTTGTGTGAATTTTATAACCCTAAATAAACCTGCAAGAACTCCTGATAATTCTTGCCTATGAACTATTCCAAGCTCGGCAACTCTCATTGGAAGTTCTTTGTAGCTTCTTTGTTGGGATTTGAAAACAAGCATTCCGCCAGGGCAATTCATTGGCTTGACTGCAAATTGCCTGCCTTCATAATCAGTTAAAAAGATATTATTGCGATATTTTTCCCAATGCCCTGAAATCTGCCAGAGTTTTTTATCCAGAACTTGGGGAGTTGAGATTTCTTTGTATCTTGCTTTTTTGTGTTCATCTCTCCAGAAATTAATTAATTCATTGTAGATTGTCCAGCCTTTATCGTGCCAGAAAACCATTCCCGGAGCAACTTCGCTGAATGAGAATAAATCTAGTTTCTGTCCTAAAATTCTATGGTCATTGTCTTTTAATTTTGATGAATCTAGTTTTGTTTTTGATATCTGTCTAAGAAGCTGTTTTGGGTCGTATTTTTCTTCTATGATTTCTTGAGTTCTATGAATCATTTCTTTTGGGGTAATTGCTAAACTTTCTGCCCTGAATTCTTTTGACAATTCTGAAAGAGGATGTCCTTTCACTTTTAGTTCAAATTCTTTATAATACCCGAAAGGAGCTCTAACTACTTTGTATCCTTCTTTTTGAAGAGTGTGTTCGGCTTCTACTAAGCGTTCAAGAGCGACATCAGGCGGAGCGAGATTTGAGGATAGATGGGCATACGGATAGAGAACTATGTTTCTTGTTTTTACTTCCCCTGATGTTTTTTTTACTGCTGCTATTAATTGGGCGACTGTTTTTGAATCATCGCCATTCTCTACCGCAGTAAGAACTACTAATGGCTCTTTAACCTGAATTTCACCTTTATCTTTTAATTCCTCTGCATTTTTCAACGCTTTTTTTAGAGGCTTGAATTTTATATAATCGCAGTGAAGCGTAAGCATCCTCATACTTCAATTAGATAAAGCACATTTATAAATTTGTAGGATGGAAAAGATAAGTTTAAAGGAATAGTTCAGTTGTATATAATTATGATAAATGAAGATAAAAAAGAATTTTCTGAAGAGACAAAGAGAAATATAGCAAAATCATTGGAAGATATAAAAAAAGGCAGAATTCATAAATTGGAAGATATAAAGAAGGAACTTAAGTTAAAAATATCATCTTAAATTTATACATTAATAATTATTGAGTAATGTCATTTCTTTATAGGAGTTACATTAGAAAGGCTTAAAAGGAAAGGAAATGAGGGATTTTTATGAGAATATTGAAAAGTTCAACAGATGATTATACGAGAATAC
>JAUXTS010000044.1 GCA_030679115.1 archaeon | reverse complement strand
GATAAGTTATGTCAAAGGCGCTCCAGAGGTTATACTTAAACGATGCACTAAGGAATTTATCCATGGTAATGTAGTTTCTTTGACTGAAAAGAGAAGGCTCGAGCTTAAGGCAGTCCACGAAGGAATGGCTTCTGAAGCGCTGAGAGTTTTGGGATTTGCTTTCAGAGAAATAGGAAAAATTAATCAGAAGACTGCTGAGAGCGATTTAATTTTTGTTGGTTTTCAGGGAATGCTTGACATGCCAAGAAAGGAAGTGAAGACTGCAATTGGGCACAGCTTGGATGCTGGAATAAAAGTAAAAATGATTACTGGCGATTCATTGCTTACGGCTCAGGCGGTAAGTAAGATGATAGGGCTGCATGGAGATAGTGTGGAGTGCCGAGAAATGGAAAAAATGTCTGAAGAAGATTTTGATGCCTGCGTCAGGGGAAAAGTAATATTCGCAAGAGTTACTCCTGAAATCAAGCTTAAGATTGTAAAATCTTTGAAAAAGCAGGGAGAGATAGTCGCTGTAACTGGGGATGGAGTTAATGATATATTGGCGTTGAAGGAGGCGCATATAGGGGTGGCTATGGGCATAAGAGGAACAGATGTTGCCAGAGAGGTATCTGATATTATATTATTGGATGATAATTTCAGCTCGATAGTTTCTGCAGTCAGGGAAGGAAGAAGAGTTTATGATAATATGAAGAAATCTATCAAGTTTCATCTTGCTGCAAATGCGGGGGAGCTTCTTTTGGTATTGTGCGCAATGATTATGTTTCTTCCACTGCCTTTATTGCCTCTTGCAATATTGTGGATGAATCTTATTACAGATTCTCTGCCTGGAATATCTCTGAGCTTTGAAAAGGAAGATGGAGATATTATGCGAAGAGGGCCGTTGACTAATAGCAAATCGTCTTTGATGTTCAATATATGGAAGTTTACAATAATCGCAGGAATTATACTGTTTATCTCAGCTATGGCTGTGTTTTTGCTTTATTATGAGTCTGATTTGGCTAAGGCAAGAACTATGGCTCTTACGACTGCTGTCTTTTTTGAAATGTTTATAGTATTTGTCTGCCGTTCTGACAAGAATATCTGGAAAATTGGGCTAATGAGTAACAAGCCTCTTTTGTATGCGGTTGTGCTGACTATCGTCTTGCAATTAATTGCAATCTATACTCCTCTTGCTTTGGTGTTTGGATTTGTGCCCCTCTCTTTGACTGAGCTGGGGCTGGCCATTACAGCTTCGTCTGCAGGATTTATTTTCTTTGAGACGATGAAGGCTTTGAAGATTAAGATTTAAGCCAATACTATTAACAGATTAAGCAGCGTTGCAAATATCAGCCATAGAACGTAAGGAAGAAGCATCCAGGAAGCTGTTCTGTTTATTTTCCAGGTTAACTTGATTAAAACTATGGCTGAGATAAGGATTATTGCTATGTCTACAAGGGCGAGAGTTGGCATTTCTGCTGAATAACTGAGATGAATGGCACAGGGGGGCTTCGCTTCCGTTAATACTCTTATATCCATATTAAAGCGAATAATGGAGTAATAGAATAAGATAATTAAGCTAAAAGAAAGATTTATAAACATATTATATTTCACCTAGTAAGGTGAATTAAGCTATGAATAAGATAGACACAATTTTAAGAGAAGCAAAGGGTAAAATCCTCACAAGAAAAGATTTTGATAGCTTAGCAACCAAGTATAAATTTGATAAAGATACCTTAAGAAAGGTTATGCTAAACAAAGGTTATCTTATCACAATTTTTAGAGGAGTTTATTATTTAAAAGACTATGAAGAAAAGAAATTAAATTCTCTAAAATATTCTCCTTATGAGTTATTGGCTCTTGGTCTGGAAAAGAAAAATGTTAAGTGGTATTTTGGTTTGAATACTGCTCTAAAGTTTCTAGGTTTAACTCACGAAGTTTTCCCAGTAAATATAGTAATTAATGATAAGTTCAATAGAACAAAGCCGATGAAGATAGCTGGCTCAAGTTTCTTTTTTGTAAAATTAAAGCCCTCTTTGTTTTTTGATATGAAGAAAGAGAACACAACAAATAATATCTCGCTTCATTATAGTAATATAGAAAAAACTCTCTTGGATATAATTTATCTAAAGAAAGAGGTAGACCTAAAAGAATATAAATTTAATAAGTCGCTTTTTCTTAGGGAATCAAATAAATATAATAGAATAGTTAAAAAGAAAATAAAAGAGATACTATAATGGAAATAGATAAAGATAAACTAAAGAACTTTCTGAATTCAGTTAAGGATAAAACAAACATAACTGCTCAAGAACTGATTGAAAAGGATTTTTACCTTAATATTCTGCTTTCAAAACTTAACTTTGAAGAATATGTTTTCAAGGGTGGAACTTGCCTGGCTAAAGCATATCTTGATTATTTTAGATTTTCAGAAGACCTTGATTTTACTTTTGCTGATCAAAAGCTCTGGGAAGGAAAATCAACAAAGAGTATAAAGAAAGTTTGCAAGGAAAAAATAGATTCTTTGAATGAGAAATATAAAGATAGATGGATGTTTGTAGTTTCTAATAAAAATTTGCTCTCAAAATACCGAAAATTTTGGGTGGCAACTACTCGGTCAGAATTCCCAAAAACAGTCAAAAATATGCTAAAAATCGCCACCCAATAATTTGGGGTGGAGAATGCCTTTCATCGACGTTATTTATTGTTATTAGTCCGTAGAAATGGCGCTCTGTATTCTTTGCGAGCTATAATATTCTGCAGTGGCATCTATATTATATGTTTTCAATCTGTTCTTTCAATCTTTTTCTAAGATTATATGTGTTTGCCCATTGCGCATATCCAAACCAGCCTTGTAATTCTCTAATTAAATCTTCTTTTTTCAGAAGACCCTTTTTAACTAATTCTAGCTTTTTCTTTATATTTCTTTTAAACTGCTTAAAGTTTCGTTTTCGCAGTAGTTTGTGATGATAAAATACTCTATAACCTAAGAAAGTTATTCCTTTTTGCAATGGGATAATTTGAGTCTTCTCTGGATGCAATTCTAGACCTATCTCTTTCATAAATTTGATAATTTCTTGCTTGAAATATTCTAATCTCTTCTCGCTTCTATGTAAAATTATAAAATCATCGACATATCTGATGTAAAACTTTGCCTTCATTGAATGTTTAACGAAATAATCTAATTCATTCAGATATACATTTGCAAAAAACTGAGAGGTAAAATTTCCCAAAGGCATTCCTTTTCCTGGTTTCTCCATATCAAAATTATTCAGAATTTTTTGAGTCAGCCAAAGAATTCTATCGTCTTTGATTTTTCGCTCTAGAATCCCCAATAAAATAGCGTGGTCTACAGTATTGAAATAATGCTTAATGTCTGATTTTAAGCAATAACCCTGAACTCCCCGATGTTTTCCTTTGATTTTTATACCATTCTGAGTCACCTTTCTCTTAAATTCATCAAAACGCTTAATTGCCAGATGCGTTCCTTTCTCTTTTCTGCTTGCAAATGAGTCGTAGATGAATACTTTTTCAAAAATGGGTTCTAGAATATTTATCAGGCAATGATGAACAATTCTATCTCTAAATGCTGATGCGTGAATCACTCGGGTTTTCGGGTCTCGAACAATAAATCTTTTTAGCGGGCGAGGTTTATATTTGAGCGTAATAAGTTCTTCCTGTAATTCTCTTAAATTTCTTTCAACATCTTTGTCAAATATTTGCACAGATTCTTTTTTGGACTTTCCTTTTCGTGCTTTTTTGTATGCAAGATATAAATTTTCATAAGAACATAGCTTTTCATATAATTTCTTCTGCGTTTTCATTTTATAACAGCCCGAGAGGCAGGTTATTCCGAGCGAAGTATTCGAGTTAGTAGGATCCCTATTGCAGTTCAGGTTAGCCCTATTCGAATTAGCATTGAACCTCGCGACAGTGATAGCTCAATCAGTGAGTTTCACTGCATCTTTAGGTTTCTCTCGATGCTTACCCAAGGCATTTCATTGCTACTATCTATTGATGCTGTATTTTATGTCTCGTTAGAGCACTCTGATTGAGCGTGTAGCCCGTTAGTGCTGTTGTTTTTTGTATCCTGTGGTTTGGACGAATCAGCCCTCTCGGGTGATTTTAGTGAAAAATCCTCTTTTAAATGTATTATTGTATTCTCTATCTCGTGCTTTGTTGTCACTCTTTAAAGATAACAATAGAAAGGTTTAAAAAGTCTTTTTCGTGTAGAAAAATAACACAAGTTACACAAAATGGAACTAAAAAGCTACACCATAACAAAGCGGATTGCAAAGCATGGAAAGCAAGCAATCATAGTAATACCTAAAAGTTTAAGAGAACATTTGTCGCCAGCTACAATCGTGGAAGTCAAACTCACTATCGTGAAGGATGCAAGAAATGAAACAGACATATAAAAATTCAACACCTTTAATGCAATTGGCAGGCTATCCCGTTGGCATGCATGATATGGCACGAGCTTGCCTGCTTGGAAGGCTCAATCTTGGTCTTTGGGGAGATACGGGCTCAGGAAAAACACAACTTGCAAGAGATATGATGGCTCATTTTGGAGACAAGGCTACATTTATTCTGGGAAGAAATGATATGGATACAAGAGAATTGTTCCAGCAAATTAATTTGGAAAAATTGAGAACTGCTAAATCCAGCGCAGATGTAAAGGAACTGACTGATAAAATTGACTACCATCTTATTGTAGTTGATGAATTACCAAATTGCGTTCCAGCAGTAAGGGCACAGCTCTTTAATCTTTTTGATGGGTTCGTTGAAATCAATGGCAGGGCATATCCTATCGGAAAAGGATATTCTATGGGAATTGCAACTGGAAATATCGGGCAGAAATTTACTGAATCTTCAAACGACTTGGGAAGAGCGCTAAAAGACAGAATGCATGTAATTGTTGATACTGATTATTTTGCGCCCTCTGCATCTGACGCATTGGAAATATTAGCTGGAGACACAAATCCTAGGGTAAACTTTGACACAGATGGCACTGACAGCTCAGAAGATATCATTAAGAGGCATAATACTTTGGTGCAAAAAGAAATACCTTTTGAAAAATTAGTGCTTGCTGGATATCTTACACACGGTCTTGACTATTGCATGATTGGTGGAAAAGCTGGCGCGAAGGGAGCAGTGCAAGGAGGCACTGTCTCAAGCAAAAGAAAGCTGAAAGATTCATGGCCTGCTGTGATAACTAATCATGCGCAGGGCTCTGATGAGGCTCTTGTTTTCCCTTTATCCACTCGTGCGGCTAAATCAACATTGAGGCTATCACAGGCGCTTGACTCAGTTGTTGAAGAAAAAGCAGGAAAGAATGTTGAAGTTGACCCTATTGAGTCCATGCTGAATGCATATAAGTTTGTTGGCGCATATTCAGGAATTCTGAGTGAGGCAGCCGTAGATGCAGTTTATAGCGGGGATAAATACAAGGCGCTTGAAGCTGTTGCACAGCTTGCAAGAACACAATATGCACAGCAAGAAGTTAATATCAGGGATGGATTGGATATGGCACTATCTAAGAAGTTGGATGAAAAAATTCTAAATAGATTTACAGGAAGATGGGGTTTCATGAAAGATGTGCTGGTTCATCTTACGCAAGGAGATAACCCTCATGGTAATTAAAATACCAGAAAAATTTATGGGAAAGCTCGTTAAAGGCTCGATTGAGAGAAGTCTAGCTAATGCTTCAACGCCTGAGCCAGAAAAGCCAGAGAATAAAAAGATTATTGTTCCTCAACCTGTTGAGGGATTTATTTATGTTCCTTCAATTAGCCTTTATGTAGGAAGAGAAAAACTATTTCATGGAAGCAATTTGAATAAAGCACATGAAAAATTACAGGCGCAGGACTCAAGGATGCTTACGCCTTATCAATTCATGGAATTTATAAAATATTTGCAAAATAACAGCATTCCAGACAAAGATAAAATTCTCGATGAAATTCTTACAGTAAGAGAGCCGTATCGTTCTGAATGGCTTGATGCTAAATTTTCCGAACAAGGTAAAGATATGTTTATTGAGCATTTTGGGCAGAAGCCCGCAAAACTTGAGAAATGCGTAGCAAGAGAAGGATGGGTTGACATGAATTCTTACAACTCACAGGGAATGCCTACTAAAACTATCAAAAAGCATGAGCTTTACTTTTATCCACCAACAGCAGACACTGTCGCGGGGTTCAGTGCTGATTCGAATGGGGCTAGCCTGGACTGCGATAGGGATCCTACTAACTCGTATACTTCGCTCGGGGTACGGCCTGCGCGCGAAAAAATTTAGGAGTAAAATAAAATGAGAATCAAAATACCAGAAAAATTTATGGGAAAGCTCGTTAAAGGCTCGATTGAAAGAGGCTTAGCCAATGCTGTAAAAGGACCAGTTCAGGTAACACCAGATAAAGTTATTGTTCCTTCACAAATTCCAACTGCATTTAACGGCAGTGATTATGTTCTTATAACTCCAAACAATCAAAACAGCCCGATTTACATAGCAAAAGAGCTTAGCCTTAAAGGTGCTAATTGGGGAGATACGCATTCAGAATTGCATAAGCAAAGTTTGTTCATGCCAAATCCAAGATTGTTTATGGATTACTTTTTAAATGTGAAAAATGCTGCCGCTGTAAACGCGCCTTTGTATGATGGCAATAGAGTGCAATTAGCGCAAAGTGAAGTTAATGAGTTATGGGATTACTTATCTTCAACAAACAGGCCTAAAGGTAATTGCTGGACGTGGTTAGATGCTAAATATAAGCAAGATGCATGGTTTATGGAATCTGGAAGAGTAGGAGCAAGCGCTATTCCTGTTCCTCTTAGCCCCCATCTTGTAAAAGACGGGCTAGCAGATCTTGCTTTTAACGATGAAGGATTAGCGACAACCGAATCTGCTAATAGGGGATATGTTCAAGGCGAGAATATTTATTTTTATCATCCTAGAGAAAATTGTGTCGCGAGGTTCGGTGCTATTTCGAATTGGGCTTACCTGGGCTGCTATGGGGATCCTACTGACTCGCTTACTTCGCTCGGGGTATTTGCTTGCGCCGAAGGCGCCACGGCGCAAAAAACTTAGGAGACAAAAATGATATCACAACACCTAATACAAACACTGAATGAAACAAAAAATAAGATTGGCTTAGTTGGCGGTTCATTAAATGTGCAGGAGTATGATGAAACTGAACAAAACATTGCAGCGCACATTGCTCCTGAAGGATGGGGAATTGAGATGAAACTAAGAAAAGGGTTCAATCCAATAGCAGAAAGAAGGCAAAGAGGATACGCAAGAAGAAAGAAAATCAAAGACGGATTGGAAACAGTATTGAATGATGTTTTGCACCATGAATGCGGGCACTGGGAGCTTCCTCTTGGAACTGAAAGAGGCTGCCCATTTGATATTTACTATCATGATAAAATATTAGAAGCAGTTAAAGGCGCTCTGCCTAAAGAAAAGAAAGGGCAGGCATCTTATGTTGTGAATGCCTTTGAAGATGTTCTTGTCAATGCCCGATGCAAAGAATTCAAGGGAGACTTTTCGGGACAGGTTTTATTCTGGGATAATGAAGGGATGTCTTTCAGAAAAGAAGGAAAGAAAGGTTATACCCCATTTTATGAAGCATTCGTCAAACTAAATTTACACTGTATTGGCGATTCATTAGATACTATGCTTGTTAAGAGGCATTATTCTGGTGAGAAAAGAATTGACAGCGCGGTTGAACAGGTCGTTAAAGGATTGCAGTTGCCTAAAGATGTCACAAAACAAGGCACTGCACAATTATTTGACAAGCAAAGATGGCCTGCGATGGCTGCTGCATTTGCCAAATATCTTGCGCCTTTGCTTGACAACCAACCACATGAAAGATTATCTGCTTTTGACGAGGGAAATGGCGAAGGTGAAAAGGGAGAAGACTCTGAGCAAAAGCCAGCGGGAAACGGAATTGAGCAAAAAATGGGAACTCCTGAAGGCACAGAGCAAATTGCGTTCGGGCGTTATGCAAGTGGAGAGGCACTATCTAAAAATATTGAAAGCCATGAACAGCTTGACGCGATTTACAGGCATCTTGCCAAAGATATAGTTGTTAAAGTAGATGCAATGACTCGTTCGCGAAGTTTGGCAATTGCCCCGCTTACATACAGAAGATTCGATTCGGAAAAAGATGACCCTTTAAAAATAAAGGTATCAAGATTAGTCCCTACGGATGATGGCATTACTTTTTCCTATCCTCAACAGCCTTTGGTAATTGATGCAAGGTTTAAGATGCAAAGAAAAAGCTTTCCAGATTTCAAAATGGTAGTTCTTGATAGCTCTGAAAGCATGGCTGAAGGCATGGATGGAAGCGAAGGCAGCAAAACGGCTATTCCATGGGGAGATAACAGCAAATATCATTACGCCCTGCTTGGATTTTATGGAATTGAAAACTTTTTGCAGAGGCAGGGAGTTGCCCCTTACATTACTCATGGGGTTGCTTTGTTCTCTTCACGAACAAGATATAAAGAATCAGATTATAATGGGCTTGATGATGTTAGAAAACTTGCGTTATCTCCTGAATTTGGAGGCACTGTGCTAGACGCAAAAGTTCTTACTCAGGCACTAAAAGGAAGAGAAAGCTTTGTATTGTCTATATCTGATGGGGAAATAAGAAACTGGGAAGCAGAAAGAGATGAATTCAGAAAACTCGCTTCGCAGAATTATTATGCCCACATACATCTTGGAGGCAACACGCAATTTACAAATGATTTGACATCTTGGAAAATTCCTGTATTTTACGTAAAATCAGGAAATGACCTTGCGCATTTAATGGTTGACTTAACTAAACAAAACTATGAGAGATTTACAAAACAATGAGAATCAAAATACCAGAAAACTTCATGGGAAAGCCTGTTAAAGGCTCGATTGAGAGAGGGCTAGCTAATGCTCCAGCGCCTTCAACGCCAGAGCCAGAGAAGCCCGCTCCAGTTATAAAACCTAGAACTTCAGTTCCAGCAACAGACCCACAAAATTATATTATTCTTCCTGGTGCAACTCATGGAAAATATAACTATCCAGATACTCTTGTCTCAATGGAAAGAAGACATTTTAATAAAGACTGGATTAGCGCGCATGCAGCACTATATAGCGATGATGAATATATGCTTACTATAAGGCAATTTGCAGATTTTCTCGCTTTGTTAAAAACAGGAAAAGCATTTGACGGTGCTGGAAGTCAGGTTGACCCGCAAAGAATCGAAGGCATACTGGATGAGATTTTAACTGTTAGAAACCCTTGGAGGTCTGAATGGCTTGATGCTAAATTTGAAAATAAAGGCGGAATTCTCGGTCTCGGTTCTAAACTGCATATTAATTATGACCATAGATTTCTAAGTGGTGTTAACTCAGGGCTTTCTCATCAATATTCAGAGGAAGTTGATTGCTTAATGACTGATAAACAAATTGATATTAGTGATTGGTTGAATAATGCAAATGAGCATGGCCTTCCTACCAAAAATACATCAGGCGGACAGATATATTATTACTATCCACGTAATGGTCGTGTCGCGTGGTTCCTTGCTTATTCGGGTTGGGCTTACCTGGACTGCGATAGGGATCCTACTTACTCGGATACTTCGCTCGGGGTACGGCCTGCGCGCGAAAAAATTTAAGGTATTTGTCTGAAAGTTCAGTTTAATTATAAAAAATCCCATGGATTAGCCACGATGGGTAGATGCTCCCGCCGGCTGAAAGAACTCATTGAACACTGAGCAAGTTCTTAGTGCCGTCAGTAGCATGATTCCTTCCGGAATCATATATGCTCCTGCCGGGATTTGAACCCGGGTTTGCGCCGTTCTCCATCACCTCAGAAATTGAGGCTTTGGTAAAAACAAAGCCTGTCCTAGAGAGGACTGAGAGTATAATCTCGACGATTCAACCCTCGGCTGTGACACGAGAGGGCGCTGTCCTTGACCACTAGACTACAAGAGCATACGACTTTTCTTAGAAAGAAAAGTTGTATGCATCAAAAGAACTACTCTAGGTTTAAAAAGATTCTCTATGGGGAATCTTTAATGCTCGCTTGTGAAGTTTCGCGTAAAAGCGTTACTAAATCTTTGCTCTTCTCAAAAGATTAGCATTTCCTACGACAGTTATTGAAGAAAACACAATTACAATTAAAAATAAAAGAAAATAAAAACTATTGGTTTATCTGAACTCGTTGTATGCCCACACAAAAAGCCAGCTCGCAATCAAAGAATATATAATAATCTCTATAAACCCGATAACTGTGCTGCTAAATGAAACGGAGCTCTGTGCAATCTGCGTTATGTCTATACCATGAAATATATCCTTTACGATATTAAGGAAAAAATTTGGAGCGATTACAAATAGCGCTGCGCAGAGAATATATAATATTCCTGCTGTGGTAGAAAGCGCGATTGCGATTTTTCTGTAGCTTAAATCATGATCTTTCATTTTTATACCTCCTTTCATTTGAATCTTCTTAATAGCAGGGAATTTGCTACAACTATAATTGATGAGGCAGCCATTAATAAAGCTCCCCATTCTGGGCGCATGATAAAACCCATAGGATATAGCACTCCGGCGGCAACCGGAATAGCTACTATATTGTAGCCTGCAGCCCACCATAAATTCTGGCGCATCTTGTCTTTTGTCTTTTTACTTAATTTAATTAATTTTGAAATTTCTACAGGGTTGTTTTTTACGAGAACGACTTCTGCTGACTGCGCAGCAATTTCGGTTCCTGCCCCTATTGCTATTCCCAAATCAGCCTGCGTCAGGGCAGGGGCATCATTTATTCCATCTCCTACCATTGCTACTTTGCCTTTTTCTTGGAGTTTTTTAACATATTCTGATTTATCTTTTGGAAGAACTTCATAATAATATTCATCTATTCCCAGTTCATTGGCAACATATTTTGCTGTTTCTTTATTATCTCCTGTGAGCATTGCAGTTT
Source organism: archaeon (assembly GCA_030679115.1). Classification (GTDB taxonomy): domain Archaea; phylum Nanobdellota; class Nanobdellia; order Pacearchaeales; family GW2011-AR1; genus JAUXTS01. The sequence goes on along the minus strand of JAUXTS010000044.1, from coordinate 1,530 downwards.
TTATTCCCATATTCTTCAGCTCATTAATTGCCTCTTTTGATTCTTCTCTTATGACATCAGAGAGGGCAATTATGCCAATTACTTTATCTTTTTGTGCAACAGTAACAACGGTCTTGCCTTGTGAAGCAAATTTTTCTGATTCCTTTTCAAATTGGTTTTTTAGATTTAACTCTCTTAATAATGCGTTGTTTCCAACATATGTTTCTCTTAATCGAACTATTGCTTTTGCTCCTTTCCCAGGAATTGCTTTGAAATTTTTAACTTTTTGAATTATTATTCCTGATTCCTTTGCTTTTTTTACTATTCCCTTTGCAATAACATGTTCAGAATAATTTTCTACTGCAGATGCAAATTCTAGAGTTTTTTTGTCTCCAACAATGTTCGTAACTTCAAATGTTCCTTTCGTTAGTGTGCCTGTTTTATCAAATATAACGTAATCTAACTTTTCTGCAGTTTCTATTGCAGACATATCTCTTATCAGAATTCCTGATTTTGCCGCTAATGTAGTTGAAATGGTAGTTACTATAGGTATTGCTAATCCGAGGGCGTGTGGACAGGCAATAACAATTACAGTTATAGCCATGTTTAACGCAAAAAGAATAGGCTGGTTGGAAAAAAGAGCCCAAAATGTAAAGCTCAGAATTCCTATAATCACTGCTGATAGCGTTAAGTAGTTTGCGGCTTTGTCTGCTATCCTTTGAGTTTTTGGCTTTGAAGATTGCGCTTGTCTTACTAATTCTATAATCTGATTTATTACAGTCTCTTTTCCTGTTTTATTTACTTTTGCCCTAATGGTTCCATTGAAATTGATGCTTCCACCTATTACAACATCTCCTTTTCTCTTAGTTATCGGCTTTGACTCTCCAGTTATTAGTGATTCGTTTACGCTAGTTTCGCCTTCTATTACTAGGGAGTCAATTGGAATTTTTTCTCCTGGCTTGATTAAGATGATATCTCCAACATTTAGTTTATCTGTGCTTATTTCTTTAATACCCTCTTTTGTGATTAAATTAGCTGTTGAAGGAATTAATTTTGCCAGCTCACTTAGCGCTCCTGTTGCGCTGGAGATAGAACGCATTTCCATCCAGTGCCCAAAAAGCAGGAATAGGACTAGTGTAGAAATTTCCCAATAGAAGTCTTGTGCGGTAAAAAAGAAAGTTGTTCCTAAACTATAAATGTAACCTGATAGAACGGCAATTGTGACTAAAGTCATCATACCATAATTTTTCTGTTTAAATTCTTTTACAGCACCTTTATAGAACGGCATGCCTGTATAAAGAACTATTATTGAAGATAGTCCAAATAAGACATAGTTATCTCCAAAGAAAACGAATGAAATTCCAAGCCATAATTGAACTGATGGGGATAATAACAAAACAGGAATTGTTAGTATTAACGCAATAAAAAACCTTTTTTTAAAATCTGATGATTGATGCCCTTCGTGTTCATTGAAGTCATGTTCTTCATACATTTCATGCTCCATATTTTTCCCATCCATGCCCTGATCTATATGCTCGTGATTCATTTTAT
>JAUXTS010000039.1 GCA_030679115.1 archaeon | reverse complement strand
GAAAGTATAATGTATTCTTTTCTTCGGCTTTAGCGCGTCAAAAGCGGATTCTATTTCAAGAACAGGCCAATCGTTTCTAAGCAAAGGCTCACGAATTTCATAATCATCGAACCCTCTTTTTCTCGCCTCTCGTATGAATTTAATTAAATCTTTATTCGGCATTTTTACCCCTTTTTCTATGGGGTAAATAGGAGTTTTGAATATTTAAGGCTTGGGGGAGAAGGAGTTATCATCGAAAGGGAAGGGTTGGATAGTTAATATGATAATCTTGGGGATAATGACTAATTAATTAAAATGGGCTGGTTAGTAACTCTATCTGATTAATGAAGAAGTTATTTCTTCTTGCCCATGTAGACTTTTTGAACTGCAAAGGATTTGTAGATTCCTTCCAAAATGTCTGTGCCTGCATAACCTGCAAGAAGTGATAATCGTGTATCAAAGTTAAAGACAATTCCAACAAATATTCCTATGATTACTGCGACAAGAACGGTTATTACATAATATCCCCACAAGATTTTTCTTCTTAAAGATAGGGCTTTAAGCAATCCGACTACGCCTCGTGTTAATCCGCCAATGCCACCGAGAATAGCCGCTAGAAAAGTCGCGTCCATAATAGAATTTTTATTGTTAACCTCGTTATACTTGTTAGGGTGAGAAGTATTTAAGGATTGCGGATGAGGATTTATTGAGAATTGACAAGATAGAGAGAAGACAAACTATTGTTTGCTGAATTTTTCTTCTTTTTGCTCTTTTTGCTTCTTCAGCCGAGCAATATCTTTATGATAGTATTCTACAAGTTCCTCTTTATTTGCTTCTTCGGCTTCATTAAGCTTATTTTCATGAATCTTTATCTCTTCCGATATGGATTCAATTCCTTTTTTTAATCTTTTTTTTCGATTCATTTTCAAGTTCGGAGGCGTATTTTTTAATTATATTAATGAATTGAGTTATATCAGATTTATCAATTTTTCCTTCAACCTCTTCATCGTCTCTTACTTTTCTATAAATATTATAATACTCTTCGTATTTTCTTCTATCCAATCCCCTCTTTGCTAATTCTTCCTGCAAACCTTTATTGCTGAATTGTTTGTCTCTTAAAAGCCCGTCAATCATGTAGCATACTCTTGCCCTCATAAATAATGAATAAATATGAGAGAGTCCGATATCTTCTTCGTCTATTTTTATGAAATCTTCAATTATCTTTATTACTCTTCTTGTATCATCAAAATTCCATCTGAAATTTTTGTAATTTATTTTGGACTTCTTGAGTTCTTCCAGCAGAATTGGATTAATAATCGTCTTTGCTTCCCTGATAATTGGAAGGCTGATTGCAGGAAGGTGTTCAATGGACTTCTTTATACCATCAAGTGTTGAAACTCTTACATCCATATCTGTGAATAGATGTTTTAATTCCTTTGCTTCATTCTGGGTTATAATCAGCAAATCTATGTCTGAAAGAGAGTGACTCTCTCCTCTTGCATATGAGCCGAATAGGTAAACTCCGACTATGTTTTCCATATAATCTTCAAGTCTTTCTATTATTCTCCTTCTGATTTCCACTATCCCTTCTGGCAGGATGATGACTATCTCCCTTCCAGAGTATTCTTTGGGAACATAAACTGCTGCCCCATTCCCAATTTCAATTGCTTTCTTAATAAGTTTCATGTATATACACGTATAGACTTATATTTAAAGGTTTTCTTTTGCATCTTTGCTGACAGGATTAAGGATGATTAGGATTGCAGGGGCAGATTTAAATAAAAGATTAAACTGATAGATATATGAAACAGAGAAAATCAAACAAATTAATTATCCCGATAACTATACTTTTAGCAGTTTTATTGGCGGGAGGGATTTATATCTCGCTAAATTATGGAGGCGTTATTTCTATTAGTGGATGTGATGGCGATAATTGCGTTGCGAGAGTAATTGATGGAGATACTTTTGTTCTTGAGGATAACTCCACTATTCGTTTGATTTGCGTGGATGCGCCTGAAGAAGGGGATTTGGGATATGAAGAAGCGAGAGATTTTCTTGCTAGTTTGATTAAAGATATGAATGTTCGCCTTGAAAAAGATAATTCTGATAAAGATGCTTATGGTAGATTATTGAGATATGCTTATGTTAATAATTCTTGGGGCAACGAGGTTTTTGTAAATAGGGCTTTGGTATCTGCAGAGTATGCGGATGTTTGGAGATTTGCACCTGATACGAAAAGGTGTGATGAAATCGCCGGCTTAGATTAATGTGATTTATTTTTGAAATAGGGGGTTTTGAATATAGGGGTTTTGAATATATGGGGCTTGTTTGACTTATTATTTTCTACTTAGAATTTCCCTCATAACTTCTACAAATTTCTTTGCCCTTGTTAGAGAGGTATTCGCCTTTGATTCTTTTATTTCTCCAGTAGTTTCGTATTGAAATTCTGATCTTTTTAATTTCTCAGATTCATAGGCATCCAGAAGGTTTTGAGAAGCGGAAAGTGCCTTTAATTTCTCTTCTTCGTATTCTTCTAGGAAATGTTTCTCCAAGTCATGCCTCGCAAGAACAATTAATGCTTCATTAATTATTTGATGAACTATTTCATGACTTGCTTTATATCCTTTCTTATAAGCATATGCATTCGCAATATAAAACATAGAATAATAACTACTAACCACCACCCATAAAGAGGATGTTTTATTCTTAAACAATTCTTCTGCCACTTTTAAGCTTTCAAATGAATTATTTATGTAAGTTTTATAGATTATGTCCTGAAAAGCAGACTTTCTAATAAGATTATCTCTAAGATACCTCCTAAAATTATCTTCTGCTATCTTTAATCTTTTTTCATCCATTTTGATACTAGATTATAATAGTTCTCTATTCCATATAGTATTATATTACTTTTAATTATTTCTTTTGCAAGGTTATTTTCTTTCTTATTCAACATTGATTTGAATTCATCCGTTGTAAATTGCTGAATCTCTATTTTTTTAGGCAATAAGCTCATATTTGATACAGCTTCTTGGGTCTTCTCAGGGTTATCAGATATAATGCAAACATCAATATCTGATTTATCTGTGGCTTCTCCTTTAGCAACTGAACCGAATACCAAGACTATAAAAAATGGATAATTTATTCTTTCTATATCTTCTTCAATTAGCCTTATTTTAGAGTTATTGGATAAAAACTCTTTGGTTCTCTTTTTTTCTACTTCATAGATGCCGATGTTTGAACTTATCTTTATTTCAATAAGGTTAAGATTGCCTTTTTTATCCTTGCTAATTAAATCCGGATATAATTTACTCACTGCTTGAAAGGTATTCTTATAGTCGGTTTTAAGCTTGCGGGATATTTCAAGTATTGTCCATGCTCTTTTATTTTCAATTAATAATTTTAGAATTCTTTCACTTAGACTATACTTCTGCATTAAGCCAGATTTTTCTTTATTCTTATTATTTACCATACTATTATGGTATATAATACCATATTTAAGTCTTTTGGATTTAGGAGGTTTTTGTTAATAAGAGAGTTGGTTGAATCTGTGGTTAATGGCTCTTTAAGTGGGGGTTTCGGGTAATGGGGTCTGGCGGGGAGGTTTTTGTTAATAGGGCTTTAGTATCCAGCGGGTATGCGGATGTTTGGAGATTTGCACCTGATACGAAAAGGTGTGATGAGATTGATGGATTAGATTAATGTGATTTATTTTTGAAATAGGGGGCTTCTGGATGTGGGGAGGTGTTATTCGATAGTAAAGAACATAATGTAATTGAAATAATATGTTCTTTTTATGATAATAAAGAATATAAAGGTTTAATCTTAGCTATCTAAATGGAAGATTTTGATGAAGATTCGAATATTGAAAAGATTCCTTCTGAGGAAGAGGATACTTATCTTGATACTTCATCTTATGAAATTATTTCATATGGTGCAGATTATACATTATCAGTTTTATATGAAAAATTAAGGAATAGTGAGATTATAACTCCTGATTTTCAAAGAAAGTATGTTTGGAAAATTAAGCAAGCAAGTAAACTGGTTGAGAGCTTTCTATTAGGTTTGCCTGTTCCGGGGATATTTTTAGCCATAGATAAACCAACAGGTAATTTGTTAGTTGTTGATGGCCAACAAAGACTTAAGACAATTCAAGCATTTAGGGATGGAATTTA
>JAUXTS010000035.1 GCA_030679115.1 archaeon | reverse complement strand
GAATAAATTAATTCATCATTGGCTTCTATATTTGATGAATTAAGCAAAGTCCAACTTATCGGTTCAAATCCTGTTCCATAATGAATAGTATAATTTGAAAAATTGTCACAAGTCGCTGTGGCTTTTATATTCAATACTTTTACGATGATTCCTGAAAAATTATATGTATCAAATTCTGCAACACATGGAGATTCAGTTAAAGAAACCGCTGCCAATGCATTTACTCTTCCCCATCCCTGCGTCCTATAATCATATCCTAAATCTTCTGCAGAAGTTCTTATTGCAGACTTAATTTCAGCAGGACTCCATGAAGAATTTTTTTGTTTTAATAATGCGGCAACACCTGCAACATGGGGAGTTGCCATAGAAGTGCCTGAAATGGAAACATGTTTTGTATCAATGCACTGATAGGCCTGCCATGCACTATCCCATTCAGCCGCGCATATGCTCACACCAGGAGCTAAGACATCAGGTTTTATCGTGTTTATGCTTGTTGCTCCACGCGAACTAAATGAAGCAATAACATTGCTCTTATCAGAAGCCCCTACAGTTATCGCTTTTCTTGCATTGCCTGGAGAGGAGATAGTTCCGTAACTCGGACCCGAATTTCCTGCAGCAGCCACAATAACCACTCCTAAATTAACCGCATTATCCACAGATTGAGATACTGCATCATCAGGATTTCCTGAAGCACCCAAACTCATGCTTACAATATCATAATGGTCAGAAGAATTTCCATTTTCATTTGGATCACTTGCCAGTTCTATTGCTAAAATTACATCACTCATATAACCGCTTCCAGAAGAGCCTAAAACTTTGTAAGCAACTAATTGAGCATTGGGAGCTACGCCTTTCAAAGTCCCATTCCCTGCTGCAATTGATGCAACGTGAGTTCCATGCCCATGGTCATCAATAGGATTCGTATCATCATTAACAAAATCATATCCTCCAATTATTTTTGTGCAGCTTCCGGCTAAGAATTGCACAGAGGTACATGAACCAAAATCAGTATGAGTATAATCAATCCCTGTATCAATTATAGCGATTGTTACATTTTGTCCTGTAATTTTTATTCCCCTAGAATCCAATACATCCCATACGTCATCTGCATTTATCAAGGGAACAGATTCATACAATGAAGATTCAACTATTTCATCCTTGTAAACTGAATCTACATAATCAAATTCTTTTATTGTTTCAATCTCATCTGAAGAAGCTTCAATAGCAATTCCATTGAAGATTCCATCATATTCCTTTATCTCATCAGCTGAAAAAATTGCATTCTCTGATAAATCTGATAAAAATCTGTCATGCTCTTCTTCAATCTTGGCTTTTTGGGCATCAACATTCTCCAAGATAATAAATTCATTTCCAGATAATTTTCTTATTTCTTTTTCATATAAAAGAATAGGGGTTTCTTTGAATTTTACAATCCATCTATCATCGTCCATATTTATATTTGTGATTATTTCAGAACTCAATTGCACAGGACTGATAAAAGAAGGCGAAAAATTATCATTTTCTGCAGAATAATCTTCTCCAGTTAGAGAAGATGCCATTATCTGTAAAAGAAGAATTACTGCAATTCCTGCTATCAAAAATCTCTTTTTTATCGCCATTTATCCCTCATTTTCTGCATATAAGATAGGGGAAAGTATTTTATAAATCATAGCAATAACTTTTACCTATAAACCCCATCAGATGGGAAAGTTCATATAATTGCTATAATAACTATATAGCGTGAAAAAAATAACTATATAGCGTGAAAAAAACAACTATACAGATTAACTTAGAAACCCTTGCAAGACTCAAAATGTTAAAAAGTTTTGACAGACAATCTTATGATGACTTAATAATAAATCTTATTGATAATACTGAAGAAGAAAGTTTAAGTGAAGAAGAAATTGATGAAATTAAAATAGCATTAGAAAATGTTAAAAAAGGGAAAGTAAAACCTATTGAACAAGTTGCAAAAGAATTAGGTATTACTTTGAAATAAAACTCCTCCAATTAAATAAATGCTAAATCTTAAAAACCCTAAAAATTAATTAAAAATTAAATCTGCCCAGTCTGTGTAAACTTTTTCATTGCCTGCTCAAGAATTATCTGCGGAGCAAATCCCTTTCTGCTACAGGCTTTTGCAAATTCGTCATAAATATTCTGGTCTACATTATAATCAAGTTTTCTTTTCTTTGCGTTTGGAGGTGATGCTGCCATTTTAGATATTCTTCCTGTTATTCAGCATAACTCTGTTTATTTTGCTTTTCTTCCATCCTCGTTTAATCATCTTGCCAAAAGCACCACGGATTTTTTTCATTTCGTTTCCCATGAGTATTTTAGAAAATTGAGGTATTTAAACTTGATTAAAAATAGTTTTACAAAATCTCCATTATCTCGGGAACATTTTTCTTCAGAGAATAAAGCATTGGCGGCCTGTGAGGCACGTCCGATTTGACTCCTGCTTCATTAAGAATATTCAGTGAATGGAGTTTCTTGAAAAAATTCCGCTTGTCAAATCTTTTCTCAAATACTATTTCATAGACTTTCTGAATCTGCCCTAAGGTAAACTTCTCAGGCAGCATCGAAAATGCAATTGAGGTATACTCAAACTTCCACCTTAGCCTCTTAATAGCATAACTGACTATTTTCTGATGGTCAAAAGCAAGCTTTGGAAGCTCAGAAACAGAGAACCATTTAGCTTCTGCTGCGTCTGTAGAAGCACTAAGATTGATTTTATCGGCATTTGAAAGAGCCATATAAGAAACAGTTATTACCCTTCCCCTTGGGTCTCTCTCAGGCTCTCCAAAAGTATACAGCTGTTCAAGATAGACATCCTTAACGCCAGTTTCTTCCTGAAGCTCGCGCCTTGCCGCGTCCTCAAGAGACTCAGCTATTCTGACAAATCCTCCCGGAATCGCCCACCTCCCTTTGAATGGCTCCAGTGCCCTTTTAACAAGAAGCACTTTAAGCTCTCCTTCCAGAATTGTGAATATAACCATGTCAACTGTTACAGATGGCTTGGGAAATTCTTTTTCCATAGTGTCTATTATACGATATGCTATTTAAATTTTTATAAATAGTTTATTCTTATGAATATAGTCTTCAACTCCCGCAGGCACAAATTCTTTTATAGATATTCTTTCAGCAACAAGTTTTCTAATCATACTTGAAGAAATATTTAATTCTCTGACGTCTATTTCTTTCATATTGATTCCAGGATTATTGATTTGATATCCTGCTCTTTTAAATACGATAAATTTTGCTTCGCGTTTCAAATCATCAAAACAATACCATCTATTTATCTCTCCAAGAATATCTGCCCCAACAACAATAAAAAACTCGTGATTATATATCGCCCTCAGCTTTCTCAAGGTATCAATAGTATAACTCTTGCCTTTCGCACTTTTCTCAACCTCACATATTTTTAAATTTTTCAAACCATCCAAAGCAAAATTTATCATGTTCGCCCTGTGGCTGAAGCTTTCAAGTGATTTTTCAAACGAATGCTCTTTACAGGGCACAAACCATACTTCATCTACTAGTTTTTTATCAATCAAGCTTTTAGCTATAAATATGTGAACATTGTGCACTGGATTGAAGCTCCCGCCGAATAATCCTATTTTCATTTTACCCAGCTGTCCCATTCTCTAATTTGTTCCGATAAATTCTGTAAAGAATAGACTATCCTTACATCCGAGCGGATTAATCTCGTTTGAATTTCCACATCTCTTATTCTTTCGTAAGCTATATGAAGCCCCAAAAATAATTTTTTACGGGAAGCGCTTTGTTTTCCAAGTTCATATAAGGTTATTGGGCACAACGTCTCTGGAGGAAACCAAAATGAAACAGCATTTGCTTTTTTCAGGTGCTCATACTCCCATCCTATCTGCTCTTCTTCTATATTTGGGTCGTCTTTGGGAAAAAACTTTCTTCTGGGATTTAATATGGCTAAATTGGTCTCGCTGAGTAATCTTGCCAACTCAGACTGCCAATCTCTGCATCCCGTTATTCCACCAGCTAAAAATAATGATTTCTCTCCATTATGTCTTTTATAAATATCAGGGCATTCAACATATCTCATTTTCCCCCCTCCAAAGTCTATATCTCTCTACATCTACTCCGTGGTCAAAAGCAAGCCTTATAGGAACTCTTTCAGCATCTATCCATTCTAATGCACTTGCATCATCATCTGCCCGCGCATTTCCTCGTGCATTTCTGGCAACATAAACATGATCTATCACATGTCCTCTTGGATCTCTTATTGGAGAAGAATTTACACACAATAAGTAAAGATCTTTCTGTCTTACTCTTAACCTCGTTTCTTCATACAATTCTCTCTGCGCGGTTCTTTCCAGAATTTCCTGCCCGCAGTTCAAAAATCCACCGGGCAAGGCAAACATTCCTCTGTAAGGCTCTCTCTTCCTTCTGATTAAAAGAATTTTATTTTCTCTTTCAATTATTACCGTTGCGGTTGCAGCCGGATTTTTGTATTTTGTCATTTTATTCATACTCCAAAGTTATTTTAGCCATCGGAGGAGACAAGACTCTTGCCTTTCCCCTTGCTGAATTATTTCTTCTCTGTATATCTCTTAATAATTCTCCAACAGAATTGAATTTGCTTCTTCCAAATGCTTCTTTATATTCTGCGATATTGATTTCAGCTTCAGATATCAATTGGGGGTGTTCCATTAGCTCTTCTGATGTAAATCCCTGCTCAATCCCATTTCCATACAATTCTACAACTTTTTCATATTGATATCCTAAATCCTTGAATGCTGTCTGCCCTGGCTCAAGCCCTGGTGAAGAAACTCTTTGCGCCAAATCTGAAAATCCTAAATATTCTGCCATCTGTCTTACTAATCTCTTAGGAAGCAAGCCTATTGGGCTTACTCTTACAGCCCCATCTCCGAAAAGAGTGTAATAGCCCACTCCAAAATCTTCGTCTTTATTTCCAGTCCCAATCAGTATTTTATTTTCAAGAGCTGCCTGTCCATGAAGAACTCCTGCCCTTAATTCAGATATCTGATTGCCTTTGTTAAACTGTGAAGCCATCACTCTCGGCTGAACTCTGGACTTCGCTTCCACAAGAGGTTCAATATTGATCAGTTCATATCTTATTCCGAGCCTTTCTGCAACTTTTCTTCCATCATCTTCATCAGCTTTCTGGTTAAGTTTTGAAGGAAGCAGATAGCCCACAAGCTCAAGCGGAACTTCAGGATTTCCCGAATTATATCTATCGAATGCTTTCTTAGCCAAAGCAGCGCTTGTTGTGGAGTCCACTCCTCCTGATAATCCGATAACTCCACCAATTCTTCCTTCTTCGACCGTTTCCTTAACAATAAAATCTCCAATCTCTCTCACTACAGTTTCAGGATTTATCCTTGCGAGTTTTATTCTTCTCATATTCTCCCCCTTGAATTATAGCTAAATCTCAAAAAATCTCCATCGCGTTGGTCAGACTCATATTTAACTTGCCAGCCGGCTTTTCTGTAAGCAGATAACAAACTGTCCAATACTGTCCCGTTAATATTTCTGCCTACATCTCTTACATCTATGCATATATCTCTTCCAGTATCTCCGCCAGTAAGAGCAGCATCTATCTTTTTTTCGAGCTCTCGAAGAACAGTCCTATTGCGTCTCATTAATGTTTCTTTTGCCTGTTGTGGTGTAACTACCATATTCTTCCTCCCACAACATCCTCTGTTGTTACAAGCTTCGCTCTTTTTTTCTGCCAGTTTTCATAAGGCAAAGGCAGTCCTGGAAGCTCTCTTATTGCATCTAACGGAACATAAACTTCCACACCGCGTTCAAGCAGTCCGCGGACTGCGCAATCAACGCAGACATTTGTTGCAACCCCGTAAACAATAGCTCTGCCAGGATTCAAAACTCTCAAAACTTCTTCTGCATGAGGTGTTCCACTAAAGACATCAAACCTATCTTTGAGCAAAACAATATTTCGTTCATTTCTTGCCCTTTCAGAATCAAACCCTTTCTTCTGCCAGTCTAAGACATAAGATTCTTCAGGCTTTGTCGCAGGAACAAATTCCGCTCCAGGAGTATCCTGCATGCAGTGCTTTGGGAAAGTAGTCTTGAGATCAGGATTATCCGATAATTCAGCAGAATTTTCATTGTGCCAGTCAGCACTATTGACAACTTGTATATTATTCTGCCTTGCGTACCTTGTTAGTCTCTCAAGATTGCCTTCTATTGTTCTCGCTCCGGCTATTGGCAAAGCTCCTTTGAAACTTTCATCGTTTCTCATAAAGTCATACTGCGTGTCAACATTCCATAATATTGTTTTCATTGTCTCCCCCCATACTTTGTGCTCAAATCTTCCACAAGCCTCTCCAAAGCCACTGAAGTTTTTAATTCATAAGGCGTGGCTACCAACGCTCTTGCAGATTCAGGCATTTTTACAACTTCACCAAGACAAAATGCTCTGATTTCTTTCAAATTCATTCTTTCTCTTATTCTCTCTCCGTTTGCAACAAATTTTTCAAGAAGAGGCTTTCCGTCAACACCTTCTCCTTCAAGTGCAAGAACATCATGGCTGTAAAATCCATTTTTCTTGGAAAATCTGTAAACTTGTTTCTTTCCAGGATAAGTTTTCTTATCCGAAGACAATTTTATCTTTGCTCCGTCTATATCTTCAACAAGTTTGTATACTCCTCCGATTGCAGCAACAGGCTTAGCAGTAATCAATTCAGTTCCAACCCCGAATCCGTCAATTCTTGCGCCATTTTTATTTAATTCTGCTATCTTATACTCATTCAAATCATTGCTCGCAAGAATTTTCACATATTGCAATCTTGCATTATCAAGAATTACTCTGACTCTCTTTGATAAATCTGCAAGATCTCCCGAATCAAGCCTTACTGCTCCAAGCCTTTTTCCTCTTGCTTCCAGCTCTTTTCCAACAACAGCCGCATTCCTAGCACCCTGAAGAGTATCATAAGTATCTACCAATAAAGTAGAATTATTCGGAAACGTTTCAGCATAGGCTCTAAAAGCTTCAATCTCTGAAGGAAAACTCATTACAAAACTATGTGCCTGCGTTCCGCTTATTGGAATTCCATACTCTTTTCCAGCCAGAACATTGCTTGTCGCTACTGCCCCACCTATAAATGCCGCTCTTGCTCCTTTCATTGCTGCATCTTTTTCCTGAGCCCTTCTCAATCCAAAATCAACTACTCTTGCAGGAGAAGCTGCATTGACAACTCTGTTGGCTTTTGTAGCAATCATCGTTTGAAAATTAATTGTATTGAGAAGCATAGTTTCAAGCAACTGTGCCTCCATCCTTGGAGCCGTAACTCTTACAAGAGGAGTATTCGGAGCAATAGGAGTTCCTTCTCTGACAGCATGAATATCTCCTGTAAATCTAAAGTTCTTCAAAGAATCAAGATAGCTCTTGTCAAATAATCCCTGTCCTCCCAAGTATTCAATATCTTCATCTTCAAAAGAGAGATTAGTAGCATAGTCAACCGCATCTTCAATGCCATTTGCTATGAAAAATCCCCAGTCTTGAGGCAGTTTCCTAATAAACAAATCAAATGTTGCCTTGTCATTCTTCCTGCTTCTAAAGTAGGCCGCATTCATTGTTAGCTGATATAAGTCAGTCAGCATTGCCCTATTGTCTATTTTTTTCTCTGTCATTGTTGTCATGTTGTATTTATTAGTGTTCTTATTACACTTATATAGTGTATATAATACACTATATAAAGATTATGGTGATAAATAATATGTATGATTTACACTAAGTAAGAACTGATTTTTAATTAATATTACAAGAATTTACTCATATCTCAAAGCGTCAACAGGATTCATTTTAGATGCCTGATAAGCAGGGGCAACTCCAGAAATTAAACCAACAACAAAAGAAAATGTCAGCGCCCCAACGACTAAAAATGGGCTTATCTGCGCCTGAAGAAGATTAGTTCCAAGTGCATAAGTTGCAATAAATTCAACTCCTTTCCCAATTCCTGCACCGATTAAAATTCCTATCGCTCCTCCAACCAATCCATAAATTCCGCTTTCAATTAAAAATATCTGCATAATATGCGAGTTCTTTGCCCCAATAGCTTTCATTACTCCTATTTCCCGTGTTCTTTCCATAATTGACATATACATTGTATTCATAATGCCAATTCCCCCAACAAGAAGAGAAATTCCAGCAATTCCTACTATAACCCATTGCACAATGCTGAATATATTATTGAAAGTGTTCATCAAACTTTCAAAAGTCTGAACACCGAAATCTTCTTCACCTTTTTCCAAAACTCTGTCATCTCTCATATCTTCTTCAATTCTTTCAGCCACTGCATTAACGTCTATATTTGGCTCAACTTTTGCATAAATATAATCATAAGTATCTTCTTCCCCTGAAATCTTTCTCATATCTTCAATAGAAATGTAAACTATACTATCATCGCCTGGATTTCCTATTTTTTCCACTATTCCAATAACTTTAAAATTCATTCCGCTTATGCTGATGCTGTCTCTTAATTCTATTCCGTTCTTAAAGATTAATTCATCCTGTGCCAGTCTATATCCAATGACTACTTTTCCAGTATCTCCATTTTTAATCATTCTTCCTTCTGCAATCTTCATATTATTTGAAGTTTCCATAGCTAAGGCGAGCTTATCGCTGTCTAAAGGAAAACCTAAAACAGAAGAATATTTTACTTCATTTTTGAAATTAATATCTATAAAAGAAAAAGATATCCCCACTACGCTTAATACTCCTCTTGCTCTCTCAACAATCTTTTCATCATGTTCATTTAATTTAACAACTGCTGAACCTGGAGGGCCTATTCCGCTTCCAGGAGAAATAATTATTTTATCTGTTCCTACTGCCTTGAACTGCTGTTCAATTGCAACCTGCAGTCCCTCTCCCAAAGAAATTAATGAAATGACTGCTGCAATTCCTATGAATATCCCAACCATTGTAAGATAGCTGCGAAGCTTTCTCTTCTTTATACTTTCATAAGAAAATTTGAAATAATCGCGAATCATTTCCTCTTTTTTCTTCTATACCAATAGAATAAAATTACAAGAATTACAAGGAGCATAACTAAAATATAAGCCATTGATTTGGTTTCAGTAAAACCAAATTTCTTCATCTCTTTAGGATTATATAATCTAAGTTCAACATCTGCATATTTCTTATATTTTATATTGTCAGGGTCTTTATATTCCAGCATAACTGGGAGAATAATTTTGTCTTTCTCTGTATCTTTAACAAAAATACTAATATCTTGGGATTCTGTATCATCTGCGCTCATCTCACCAATATAAAAATAACTGCTCGAAGATAAAATTTCATAATCTTCGCTTGGAAGCAGAGTTAATTGGACAAAACTTGCCAAGCCCGTATCTGCATTAGCCAGAGCAAAAGTAACATCTCCTTTAGTATTGGCTTTTTGTATTGTGCTATCTTTCAAATAAACTTTTATATCTGATACATTGAGTGTGCTTACACGAATTATAAAATTATTGTCCGTATAATATTTCCACAATCCCAATCCATCTCTCACCCTCAATTCAAGTTCATTATCGCCCTTAATTGCATTTTCATCAACTTTTAATTTATAGCTTATTACCGAAGCATCTGCTCCAGTTTCAGAAGTGCGTAATTTTCCTATATTTTGCATCGCATTTCCGCTGTAAAGAGAAAAAGGATATTGTGGAAGAATCTCGACTTGAACGTCATTCAAAGTCTGCGCCCCTAAATTCTCAATTCTGAATTTCAATTCACTAATGCCTCCTTGCGACGCAGGATCAGGGTCCTGATTTATCATAGTAACTCTCACGTTTGCTATACTGCTGTAATCCTCCAGAGAATTATCTGCTACAGCTAAACAACTCACAAGAATAACTGCTAACAGAACTATAAATCCATACCTCATCTCTCTAATCATGGGTCCTCTTTCGCATCTCTTCTTTTAATACCTTCCCGTCTTTTAAATAGATTACTCTGTGTGCGTGTTTGACAAGATTATTATCGTGTGTGATTAAAATTATGGTTTTTTTCTTTTCAAGATGCAATTTTATCAAAATGTCCATAACCTGCCCTCCTGTTTTGCTGTCAAGATTTCCTGTCGGTTCATCAGCTAAAATAACTTCTGGGTCATTTGCCAATGCTCTTGCTATTGCAACTCTCTGTTGTTCTCCTCCAGACATTTCAGTCGGCTTATGATTTATTCTTTCTCCCAATCCAACCATTTTTAGCAATTCCACCGCCCTTTTTTCTCTCTGGATAGCCGGAACTTCCTGAAACATCATAGGTAGTGAAACATTCTGCAATGCAGTTAAAACAGGAATTAAATTAAACTGCTGAAAAATAAATCCTATTTTCTTTCCTCTTATCTGCGCCAAATCACTTGCATGCAATTTTGAAATATCGTGTCCATCAAGATAAATTGTTCCTCGTGTCGGAACATCAAGCGCTCCAACCATATTCATCATCGTGCTTTTCCCCGAACCCGAAGGCCCAAGAATCATCATGAAATCCCTTTTTCTTATTTTCAAATCTATCCCCTTCAGCGCTTCAACAGTTACCGCACCCATTTTATATATTTTCCAGATATTTTTTAGAACTATTATCTCTTCGCCTTCTTTGCCCTCTTTTACCATTAATTCATCAGCAAAAACCGCTATTTATGTTTTATGAAAGCTTAATTGAAAAATCAATCAGAATTATCTTGATTTAGGAACTAATGAACCATCTTTAAGAATTAATGCCGTACCCATAACCTGCATGTTATCATAAAGTCTAGCATTAACCACAACTTTTGTTCTTTTAGGCGCATTTATAACTTTTACTTCTCCTAAATTCTCAATTAAACTAAAAATGCCCTCTAAATGATAATTAGTTAAATCATTACCAATATTATTACAATACGTTTCAGCAGATATAGTTAAAACTTTTCGGAGAGGCAATTTTGTTTCTAATTTTTGTGCCATATTAATTTGTCTCTTGTCCCGATCTCTGATAACTAGCTAATGCTCTTTCGTTAGCTAATTCAAAAGCTTTAATCTCTTCAGGCGTGAGTTTCTTTTCATTTTTAGCCATCTCACGACAATGTAAATCAAATGCCGATCCATATATCATAATTTCTTCAGGTGTAGCTTCTTCAGCTTTCCAGTCAATCTTTCGATGATAATATCCCCCGTCTGCAGTCTGTAAACTTATGGATTTCGGCCCATCTTTTGTAGAATAACTAACACCGATTATCCTATAAACTTTTTTAGTTTTATCAATAATATATGTTCCTTTTATATCTCCAAAAGGATCGTCTCTCATAACATTATCCAATGTCCTTCTTTGTTTAGCCATATTAATTCTTAATATATTCCCTATTTAAATATTTCTATATACTACTCCTTTAAAATTACACCATTAAATAATCAAGATAGTTGATTAATCGCAACTCGATAACGGAAATCTCTGGGTGCTTAAAGAACCTAAACTATCACTTTCAGCTCCGCAACGACTGCAACCATAACCTACAATTTTCATTTTTTTTGATAATTCAATTGCCTGAGCAGAAGAATTTTCTACGACTTTGTGATATACTCTGTAAAGAATCTTGCTTAAAATCTGCCCCTCGCCCTTTAATCTATTAATAGCATATCCTTTACAACTATCACAAATATGTACATAACCGTCAGAGCCATTTTCTTTTACAACCTCATCCCTGACAAATTCATATGTAGTATCTCCCATCCTGAAAGAAGTCTTAGGAAATTCCCTTTCTTCTCTTTCTTGTTCAGCTCTCATTGATGCTACCTCTCTTTCTGCCTGTCTTTGTTTTCTTTCAGCACTGCTTTCAAACAATAGCTTAAGTAATCCCATATCTGTTAATCAGCATATCGCTATTTAAATATTTCTATATGCTACTCCTTTAAAATTACAATAACTTAAATCAGAGTCCTAAAAGATTGGATGTCACAAACCTATTAAAACATAGTTTGTTTAAATATTAAAAGCGATACATTTAACTATTACGCTAAATAATGGAAAGATTTATATATTATAACTTATACATTTAACTATGATAAAAGGAACTAATAAATATAATAAATTAGCAGAATCGCTGCAAGGCATTTATACATTGGAAACATTTGCAGACAGATTAAAGATAGATAGAATCAAAGCAATCTACATTATTCATAGATTAAGAAAGCTCGGCTTTGTAAGAACTAGCTATGGTGCAAAAAAGAAAAGAATTTACGATATTTCTTTAAGAAATAAGCAAAAGGGAATAAGCTATACTGAAAGAATAAATGAAGCTTCTCAAAACCCAGCAATTCAAGTTGCATCCTTCAACCCATATTATATACATGGCAGAATCCCTTCTTATGAGGAAGCACTTATTTATGCAATAAAACAAAAAGATGTTCGTTACTTAATTGCATCTTTAGCTTTATTTAGGAAGATATCTGATTGGAGTTTATTATATAAATTGGCTAAAAAAGAAGATTTAGTAAGAGAAATTGCAGCACTTTATGAAATTGCAAGAAAAGTAGTAAAAAAAGTAAGAAAGATGCCGAAAAGATTTTTGCATTTGGCGCAAAAAAGAAATGGGAATCAATTTCATTACATTGTAAATCATCTTTCTTCAGATAATTTTAAAGATATTGAAAAAAGATGGAAAGTTTATATTCCCTTAAATCAAGCTGACTTGGAGGAATATTCAAGATGATTGACATACAGCAGCAAGAGGCAAAGTTAATCGCGATAGGAAATATGCTTTCCAAGAAACTATCAGTTTACGCAATAGGCGGAACTGCCTTGATGTTGAGGGGAATTAAAAATTCTACATTAGATATTGATTTTGTCTTTGATAAAAAGAGAGATAGAGATGAATTTATTAATGTATTAAAAAAATTAGGTGCTAAAGATTCAGATACAACTATAATTTATGGATTAAAAAATAATACTCCTCTAATGCTTGAATTTGATAATTGCCGTTTTGATATGTTCATGAATAAAGTAATTACTTCTACTTTCTCCGATGCAATGAAAGAAAGAGCTAAACAAATACATGAATTCAGCAATCTTATTATAAAAGTTGCAGACCCTAATGATATACTTATTATGAAAAGTGCAACATCTAGAGAAAAGGATTTGGAAGATATGATTGCAATTATCAATAAAAGTCATATTGATTGGAATATCATTGTAGAAGAAGCGAAAGAGCAGATTCGTTTAGGAAATGAAACTGCCATTATGAATTTAGGAGAAAAACTTGAGAAGCTTTCCAATAAAAAGATTATTTCTATTCCTAAAGAAATATCTAATAAAATCTGGAAATTATTCAGCAAACAAGTAAAAGATAAGGCTAAAAAGAATAAATAAATCTAATCAATAATCAACTCAATTTCGCCTGCACATTTGCAGGAGAAACAACAGCTGGAACTTCTCCTTCTTCAGCAACTGGAACCTTGACTATTGAAGCAACTTTGTCTCCGTCCTTCAATCGGACAACATGAACTCCCTGCGTTGCTCTTCCCATTACTCTTATGTCTTTCATGCTTGTTCTCAAAACCATTCCTTTAACAGTCGTTGCAATTACAGAATCTTTGTCTGTAACAGAAATAGAAGAAATAACATCTCCTGTCTTACTGCTGACTCCAAAATTAATTACTCCTTTCCCTGCTCTTGCAGTCTTCCTGTAATCTTCCAAATCCGAACGCTTTCCATATCCTAATTTGGTAACTGTAAGTATTGTCACCTTGCCCTTCAGAGGAATTGATTCGATTGAAACTATTTCATCAGTTTTATTCAGCTCAATTCCCTTGACCCCATAACTCGCTCTGCCCATTGCTCTAACTTCATCAGAATTGAATCTAATTGCTTTCCCATCCTTAGTTACAAGAATAACTTCCTGCTTGTCATAAACAACCCTTACATTAATTACAACATCAGAATTATCTACTGGAAGATTAATTACTCTGACTCCTGCATTTCTTGGTTTAGCCAAATCCTTAAGTGGAATCTTCTTTACAATTCCCAATTTAGTGGCAAAAATTACATACCCTAATTCAAAATCTTTAAGTGCCATAACATTTGCAATCTTTTCTTCAAGCCTCAAATCAAGAACATTGACTATTGCTTTTCCTTTGCTCTGTCTTTCACTCGCCGGGACATCGTTCGACTTTAGCCAATAAACTCTTCCTAATGAAGTAAAGAACAAAAGATAATCGTGCGTTGAGCATGTAACCATTGTTTTTACAAAATCCTCTTCTTTCAATTCGGTTCCTGAAACTCCCGCTCCGCCCCTCTTCTGCTCCCTATAAACTTTCAAATCAACTCTCTTTAGATAACCTGCTTCTGTCAGCATGACAACAACATCTTTCTTCTCTATCAAGTCTTTCTCCGCAATCTCTGCGATTCTCTTTATGACTCTGGTTTTTCTGTCATCGCCATATTTGCTCTTTATCTCAGAAATTTCTTTCTTAATAACTTTCAAGATTTCTTTTTCATCTCCAAGCAATGTCTTAAGTTCAGCAATAATATCCTTGAGTTTCTTCTCCTCATCCTTCAGCTTCCCAACTTCCATATGGGTAAGCTGCTGCAATCTTATCTCCAAAACAGCTTTAGCTTGTCTTGTAGTCAGCTCAAATTTCTTCATCAAGCTTTCATGGGCGGCAGAAGCGTTATCACTCTTCTTGATTAATTCAACAATCTTGTCTATATCTTTCAGCGCAATAACCAATCCAAGAACAATCTCCAGCCTGTCTTCAGCCATTTTCAATTCGAACTTGCTTCTGTTCCTTACAATTTTTCTTCTATATTTTATATACTCTTCAAGAATATCTTTCAATCCCAAAACACGCGGTTGATTGCCTACCAGCGCAAGCATATTTACATCAAATGAAGTCTGTACATTTGTCATCTTGTACAATTTGTTAAGAGTAAACTTAGGATCAACGCCCTTTCTCAATTCTATGACAATTCTAACCTTTCCTTTTGAAGATTCATCTCTCAAGTCAGAAACATCGGACAGTTTTTTCTCAGTAGCCAATCTCGCAATATCTTTTACCAAATCAGCCTTGTTAACCATGTAAGGAATTTCAGTAATTAAAATGTATGGCCTTCCTTTTTCTTCTTCAATAGATGTTCTTCCTCGAATAATGACTCTTCCCTTTCCAGTCTTGTACAATTCCTTCAATCCCTCTTCAGTTATTGTTCCACCAGTTGGGAAATCAGGTCCTTTGACAATTTCAGAAAGTTCTTCAGAAGTTACATCTGGCTTGTTAATGCATTCCATAATCGCTTCGCAAATCTCAGTCAGATTATGTGGGGGAATATTTGTAGCCATTCCGACTGCAATTCCTGTCGCTCCGTTCAAAAGAAGATTTGGAAGTTTTGCAGGCAAAGTTTCTGGCTCTTCCAGAGAGTTGTCAAAGTTAGGCCTCATCTTTACCGTATCCTTGTCCAAATCTTCAAGCAGCTCTCCAGCAATCTTGCTTAATTTTGCTTCTGTATATCTGTCAGCCGCAGGACTATCCCCGTCAAGCGAATTATGAACAAATATTCCAGATGCGAGAGCAAAATTATGCGTCTTATCAATTGTTAAATCATAAACATCAGCAAATTCATTTAAAAATTCTATACCGACAACTTTGTGATTTGCTCGCGGCTTAATATCTATCTCCTCTTCATAAAGAGACATTAAAGAATCTCCTGACTTCAAATCTTTGGCTTCCTTATAACTTCCATCTTTTAACATGAATTTATGATTTGGAGTGCATCTTATTTTTCCCCCATTATCTAAAATAACTTTTATTATTTCTGCATTTTCTCTAGTTTTTCTAGGATTCTTAATTTCGGCTATTTTTATTATTCCATTATGGACAATTCTGTTGATTGTATCACCTGTTTTAGGGAATTGTCCTTTAGAGAATTCTGAACTATTTGCAACCTTATTATCAGAATTCTCTATATCAACAGTAAATGTGAAATTTCTTTTTCCCTGTTTATGCTCTTCTATCAATTCAATAAAAGATAAATCTCTTCCGTCCGCAAGCTTAACTTTTGTATCTGCTGTAAAACATCCAAAATTTCCTTGCCCGTGAACAAGCGGATATCTTAATGAAAAATCCTGCGCCATTCTAACCAACGCATCATATACTGCAAGATTTCCATGTGGATGATATTTACCCATAGTATCTCCAACAATTCTTGCAGACTTCACAGTTGGCTTTCCGGGCTCTAAGCCAAGTTTATGCATCGCATAAAGTATTCTTCTATGCACAGGCTTCAGTCCATCTTCAACAGAAGGCAATGCTCTCTGAACAATAACCGACATAGCATAATCAATATAAGACTTCTGCATCTCTTCAGTTATTTCTACTCCAGCAACGCCTTTCTCTTTTCCTATTTGCTCTTTCTCCCTTCTCTTCTCCTCTTCAGCTTCTATTTTCTTTTCTACTTTCTCCTCTCCGTTTTCAGCTTGTGGTGTCATGCAAGTCCCCCTAATAATTTTTTATTTATATTCAAGGAATTCAAATCAACTTTTCCGCTGACATTATCCCTGTAACTATCTTCCTCTTCATGATGTGTTGAAAATTCAGCCAATCTGCTATCTTTTAATCCAGTAAATCTATGTTTAACTCCTCTCTCAATCACTTGAACATCTCCTTTTTTCATTACTTTCTGCAGGCCATTTATTTCCATTAAAACTAATCCATCTAAAATGTAAAAAGTTTCATGTTTCTTTTTATGATAATGAATACTGCATTGAAATCCTTTTTTCAAATTCAAAATTTTTCCGCAATATTCTTCATTGTTTGCAACCCATTCTTCACTTCCCCAAACTTTCGGCACTATTTTTATCATTTTATACGTCTATCTGAGCCTCCTTTGCTCTTTCTGCTATAAACTGCCTTCTGGGCTCTACATCGTCGCCCATTAACTTGGAAAACATATCATCAGCAGCAACCGCATCTTCTATCATTACTCTATTAAGAAGCCTTCTCTTAGGGTCCATAGTTGTCTCCCACAACTGCTCAGGATTCATTTCTCCAAGTCCCTTGAATCTCTGCACGTCAGCACCCGAGCCAAGTTCAGAAAGAACTTTCTTCAATTCTGAATCTGAATAAACATAATGGTCCTTCTTCTTTCTAACCCTATACAGAGGAGAAACTGCAATGTATAAATTACCATTCTCTATAAGCTTTGGAGTAAATCTAAAAAAGAAAGTCAACAGCAATGTCCTAATATGTGCACCATCTACATCTGCATCAGTCATTATTATAATCTTTGAATATCTCAAGTCATCTATATTATACTGCTCGCCAATTCCAGTTCCCATGGCAGTTATAAGATTAGTAATTTCTTCATTTGATAATATTTTTATCTGATTTGCTTTCTCAACATTCAAAATTTTTCCCTTCAATGGAAGAATAGCCTGAAATTCCCTGTTACGCCCCTGCTTGCTTGAGCCTGCAGCAGAATCTCCCTCAACAATAAATAATTCTGTTTCGTCTTTCTTCTTTGAAGAGCAATCTGCAAGCTTTCCTGGAAGCCCTCCTCCGCCGAATGCGCTCTTTCTTCTGACAAGTTCCTTGGCTTTCTTTGCGGCATTTCTGGCTCTTTGAGCATCAATAGCCTTCGACACAACTCTCTTTGCAATAGTTGGATTTTCTTCAAAAAACATAGAAAGTGCATTCATAGTTATGCTGTCTATAATCCCTTTAACTTCACTATTCCCTAATTTCGTTTTTGTTTGTCCCTCAAACTGCGGCTCTAAAACTTTAACAGAAATTATTGCAGTAAGTCCTTCACGAACATCATCTCCTGTAAGATTTTCTCCCTTAACGAGATTATTTTTATGTGCATAATCGTTAATTGCTCTTGTCAATGCAGTTCTAAATCCTGCAACATGAGTCCCTCCCTCAACCGTATTAATTGTATTTACAAAACTAAGCACATTTTCCTGATAGCTGTCATTATACTGCACGGCGCATTCTATAGAGACTTTTGAATCTTCTTTTGTAAAATAAATCGGCTTATGCAAATCCTGTTTTGAACGATTTACCCATTTTACAAATTCAACAAGCCCGCCTTCATAATGAAATATTTCTTTTTTCTTCGTTGCTTCATCTGCCAAGATAATTTTTATACCCTTATTCAAAAATGCAATTTCCCTAAACCTTGTCTGCAAAACAGAAAAATCAAATTCTTTTACTGAAAAAATGCTGTCGTCTGGATAAAAAGTAATTTCTGTTCCAGTATCATTCTTTTCGCACTCTCCCGTAATTTTTAAATCGTGAACTGGCTTGCCTATTTTATATTCCTGTTTGTAAATCTTTCCTCCCCTCTTAATCGTAACTTTCATCAGCTTGGACAATGCTGCAACAACACTTATTCCAACCCCATGAAGTCCTCCAGAAACTTTATAACTATCTTTATCAAATTTTCCGCCTGCATGAAGTTTAGTTATCGCAATTTCAACAGCAGGCTTCTTGTATACTGGATGCATTTCAACTGGAATTCCTCTTCCATTATCGATAACTGTAATACTTCCATCTTTATTTATAGAAATATCAATTAAATCGCAAAAACCTCCCATCGCTTCGTCAACTGCATTGTCAACAATTTCATAAACAAGATGATGCATTCCTTGCTTTCCAGTACTTCCAATATACATTGCAGGACGATGCCTAACCCCTTCTAAACCTTCTAAAACTTTTATTGACGATGCACCATACGCCCCAGCCTTATCTTCATTTTTTACCATTGAGTAAAATTATCATCCTCGATTAAACCGAAAAACAAGTCCTAGTTTAAAAACCTTTTGTAGCAGAATTCAAAAAATTAAATTTTACCGACGATAAGATTCAGATTTTAAAATGCAATATCTTTTAAGCAGCAAAGATACTCTGCTGCACTACAAATATCAATTCCACAAAGTATTCTTTCTCTATCAAGAACATCATGTTTGAATTTAGAAGCCAATCTTACATTTTTTTCACTAAAATTATTGTAAAATATTGTTACGATAGGATTAGATATACTGCCGTTTGTTTTAGAATCAATTCTTGCAACAACATTCCCGATTATTTCTGGAAAATTACTAGGATAAACAAATCTTACTCCTTCCTCTCCAGAGTCTACAACAAAATAATCTAAAGGATGCCTATAAATTGCCCTAAGTACATCACGCATACTTTCAATTCTATGCTTGGCTACGTCCTGCCTTTCAAATCTATTTGTTAAAT
>JAUXTS010000017.1 GCA_030679115.1 archaeon | reverse complement strand
AGAAAAAACATTTAATGCTTTTTTTCTGGCTCTTTCTGAAATCATTTCAGCGGCTCTGTCTTCCTTGTTTGTAGTAACTTTTATGATAAATATCATTTTTGTCTGTTTGTTTATGTTCCACTACTTCAAGATATCTAAGATGTAGATAATTATTTTGAGGATTGGGGGTTTTTAAATTTGTTGGTTATTAATCCAATTTCACCAAATATTCCTTGATTCTCTCAATCGTCTGGGGAACAAGGAATTTCTCGACTTTTGAGGTGAAAATCTCGGAGAGTGGAGCGAATTCAGAAATGCGGTATTGGTTGCCTTCTTTATCAACAAGCATTGCATCACGGAGGCGTTTTAATTGGCGGCGGATATTTGATTCTGCTATGCCCTTGATTTCAAGGGAGTTTTCTTTTCTGGATAATTCTACTTTTTCTTTTATTAATATTGAAGTGAGCCATTCTTTCTTTTTTCTTGAATCTTCCAATAAAAGAAGAATATCAACGATAATATCTCTTGAATCACCCGGCTGAAGCAATCCGAGGCTTAGACAGACTTTCCTGAAAAGTTCACGTTTTGAAGAATCATAAGGTTTTTCATATTTTCTAAGGGGTATTTCACCCAAAGGTATGTCTCTTGGCATGTTATTTTAAAGATAATAATGATTATAAACCTAATTCTTTTTTTGAAGCAATGGATTTCGTTGCTTTTATTGGAGATGATAAAGAAAATTGGGGGCAGATAACTGCTTTAGTAACGAGAGGAGAATGGGATAATGTTATTATTGTTAAAAATAAAGCAATCGAGGATTTTCCTGCTTTATCAAACGGAGAAGTTGTGGATGTTGATTGCAAAACTTCGCTTATTGAATTGAAAGAAGAAATGCTGAATAAATTGAAAGTAAGAATAAAAGATTTTGAAGTTTCTCTTTCTCTTGCATCTGGAAATGGAAAAGAACATATGGCTTTAATTTCGGCATTGCTTAGCATTCCAGTTGGAATAAGATTAGTTGTATTCACAAAAAAAGGAATTGAACAGATTAATTAATTCTATTCATTTAGGGAATAAGATGTAGCATCCCATTCTTCTATATTGTCAAGAAAAAAGATATTTGCTATCCTCCTAAAAGTTAGGTTATTTTCAACTTCGTATTCTTTTATATGATAAAGTTCATGCTTGAGAATTCGTCTTGACCAAAATTCAGGATTCATTTTCAATAGATATTTGTCCCCATATTTTTTGCACCATCCGCCGCGGATTGAATCATCTTTTGTAAATTCTATAGTTATATTCTCCAAACCTAATTGTTTCTTTTCTTTTTCAAAATCTTTTTTAAATTCTTCATCCGATTTATAAATATTTGGAGAATTAAAATAAGCCTCTCGGTTTCTTAGGACATTTGCTTCAAGAAAAATTAAATTAGATAATACAAATACTCCTGCAAAAATATATGGGATAAATTTGGAAGAATTAACAATATAATCCAATCTTTTATTTGAACGCTTAAGTCTTTCTATTTCTTCAGAAAGTTTCTGGTGTTCTGCTTCACGATTTTTTTTATTTTTAGAAGTCATTAAAGGATTATAATTAATGAGAATAAGAATTTGTAATTCTCTCAGCAGCATTGTAAAAATTAAATGCGAGAAATATTCTATCAGAAAATACTTCTGCTGCTGCAAATGCTTGGGTTATATCTTCAGGGCGGGAATTTCTCTCTATCAATATACTTCTTCCATTTGCATTAATTCCTGTTTGAACGTCTGAAAATCTATTCCCTATCATCCAGATATCGCAATCGCTTAATTTTGAACTTATGCTTTTTGCTGCTTTTTCTATCATACCTATAGCAGGTTTTCTGTTTGGATGATTATCATGAATATATTGGGGATTTATGGTTCTTCCTTTTTTCAAAGAAGTTTCAACATATTTTGAATCTACAAATGGGCAGGCAAAATAACTGCGGACAGACGCACCATTGCCAGCTAATTGGGTAATTATCTCATGATTTACTTCGTGCATTCTTTCTTCGGTGAGATTTGCAAATTCTGAATCTTTTTTGTCATAAGATATGGCAACTCCGGATTGATTGGTAATTATAAAAAATTCCAAATTAGGAATTTTGTTAAGAAGCTTTATACCTCGGATAACTCCTGGCAAAAATTCTATTTGGGATTTCCAATTGGGAGATTTCCCAAGATAATAATCGTTGTCAACGTTAATCGTTCCATCCCGGTCAGAGCAAACAAGAATTTTTTTAGCCATTAAATATTAGAAAATCTAAGTTATTTAAAGATTTAGAAGAAAATAAGCAACCATTTAAACATCAATAAAAATACTATTAAAAGAATTGCCCATGTTGAAATTTTAAATGCAGTTTCTGCGATTTTCTTGCTTCCAGTCAAACCTAAAACTGTAAGATAAAAGAATCTTCCCCCATCGAACATTCCCATCGGAATCATATTAAATAATGCAACGCTGAAATTAATTAATACGAGCCACCATAATAAGTCATATATGAAAATTCCAAGATTATCCAATGAAGATTGATAATAAACTGAAGGCTCTTTTACTTTTGTAATGATAGAATAAATCCAGCCTGAAAATCCTTTGCGTTCTATTGGAATAACTCCAATGCCTAAAAATGCTTTTCCATCTTTTTCATCAAAGGTTATATTATAAAATTTAATTTCCTCTGTTTTTGAAATTGTTTTTATTTCTACGCTATCTCCAGGATTATGGGAATGAATTGCATTTCCTAAATCTTCAACAGAAGTAATTTTTTCTCCATCTAATTCGATTATGGCGCCGGATAATTTTGCTTTCAGGGCAGGAGAATTATCATAGACTATGATTGAACTTTGATTTATCTTGATATCATCTTCCAAAACAGAAGGAGGAATTAAGAATTCTTTATTGTCTATAGTATTTATCTTGAGAAGAGTTATATTTGTGCTGTCAAGAGATAAAGAGCCGAGAAACGGCGCGCCTTCTATAGTTTTTATGTCTGAAAGATTGATGGCTGAAACAGAATATGAATTAAACAAAACTCCTGCAGGGGTAAATGCAGCTGCAAAAAATCCCCATAACAATAATGCCGATAATATTCCAAAAATAATATTTGCGAATGTTCCTGCGGATAAAATTGAAAGCTGAGGGAATTTTTTTAGTTTTTCCATCTGCTTATCATCTGGTTCTACGAATGCAGCAAGAAATGGACCTAAGAATCCAAAACCAGTGGAACGAACTTTAATTTTATTCAATCTTGCAAAAATTCCGTGTGCAAATTCATGAGGAATTGCTATTATAGCGATGATTAAAATCCAATATGTGAAATAGAAAGGAGGCAGAATATTATTTCCAAATAGCCTATCAACATAAGGAACAAGAGGCAAGAGAATAGGTGCTTTCAGTTCTTTTGCTAAAGTTGGAGATTGCAAATAGAAATAAGTAAACTTTGCAAGAACCCAGATAATTGCACCCATTAAAATGTATCCGCAAGTTACTGAAACATACTGAAGAAAACCTAATAAACCGGGATATTTCTTGGCAGTTTTGTCAATAATTTTTACGCCGATATTTGTTCTGTAGAGATATAAAAGTCCCTGCCTCTGTATGCGCTTTTTATTTGAATAAAGAAAGATAACTAAAGTTAGTATAAATGCTGCTAAGAAGATTAAATCATATACTATAAAGCTCATTGTTCACCTTATTTTTTCCTTACCGGTCTTAGTTTGCGGCTTCCGCAACCAGGACATTTTACTTTTCCTGCAATAATTCTTACGGCTTGAGTTCTTGATTTTCTATTGCAATCTCTGCATACAAAAACATTTCCAAAAAGACGTGCATGGGCAATTGCAATTTTCGCAGCCATTAAAATACCCTCATTATAACTTTTTTATTTTCAATATCCCAATATTC
>JAUXTS010000013.1 GCA_030679115.1 archaeon | reverse complement strand
TTGTTGAATGGAAAAGCACTGCAGGAAAAATCATAAAAGGCAAAATAAGCGACGCTCATGGAACAAAGGGATTAGTCAGAGCTATATTTGAATCTGGATTGCCGGGACAGGCAATAACAACTGATGTGGAGATGAAATAATATGGGGAGAGATATAAGCATCATAGTAGTTGAAGATATTGCTGATAGAAGTAAAAAGTTAGGGTTGGGGGCATTGCCTGGAAGAAAATATGACTGGGCAGTAGAATATGAATGTGGCGGGACAGCATTTCATTTTAATCTGACTCCTGCAGAAGTTTCAAGGTGTGAGGATTTGGAATCAAGAAAGATATCTGCAGTTTACGTGGCAGATGTTAAAAAGCCTGTTGGGGTAGGAGCATAAAATGGCAATAAGAAAAGCACTATCGTATTCTCATAAGGTTTGTAGGCCTTATACAAGAAAGGCAAAGACACGAGGAAAAGACTATATCAAAACAATTCCCCAGATAAAAATTGCTAAATTCCATATTGGAAATCATCAGGCTTTTAGAGAAGGAAAACATCCTTTCAATATAAGATTAATTTCAGAACAGAGAGTTCAGATAAGAGATAATGCAATAGAGGCGGCAAGAATGTTTTTGACTAAAATGCTTGATGAAAAAATGCTAAACCAATATTATCTTGCAGTCAAAGTTTATCCGCATCATATGATGAGGGAAAATAAAAGTGCAGGAGGAATGGCTGGAGCAGACAGAATTTCTTCTGGAATGACTCAATCATATGGAATTGTTATAGGAAGAGCCGCAATTGTGAGGCCTGGGCAGGACATATTTTTTGTTTCATGCATTGATGAAAAATGCGCAAGAGAAGCAAGAGATTTATTGATTACTATAAAGGCAAAGATGCCGTGCAGGACAAGAGTTATCTTCGAGAAATTAAAACAGAATTAATTTCTCGAGCTTGATAAATTAAGAAACAAAATTTCTCAAGTTTTGAAAAGTTGCAATAAATTTCTAAAAAACAAAGTTTAAATATCTGTTCTTCTTTATTATAATATGAGCTTAAGTGGAATTGTAACTCTTCTGGTTGTTGGATTAATTGCTGGACTTCTTGCTGGCTTTTTTATTAAAGGAATAGCATTTGGAATATTAGGAAGCATGATTATCGGAATAATCGGAGCGTTTATTGGAGGATTTGTTTTAGGACTTATAGGTTTCGATGTAACTAATACTATCGGACAGATTATATCAGCATTTCTTGGGGCAGTTATACTTCTTGTAATAATAAGGGCGATAAGGCGTTAATCTTTTGAATTTTTTCTCATAAGCAATCCGCCAATAATATTCCCTAAAATGGGGATGTAACTTGAAGGTTTTGATGGATTTTCTATGAGATTATAGGCTATGCATCCTGTTCCTGCAATATATCCTGCGATAGCAGATGTTGCCATAATATTATATGCTATTAAATTATCTTTAATTTTTCTCATATTCTGATAAGTTTGCGGAATGAAAAATGGATTGAATAAACTTGAGACGCCACCAGCCAGTATTCCTCCAAATACTGAAGAAACCATTTTACTTGTTTTGAGAATAAGATTCTCTATCTTACTTTCTTTTTCTTCTCTATAATCGAGCATTCATTTCTGCTTCTTTCAGGGATTAAATAGTTTTATGTAATGATGAATATAGATATAGGAGAAAATAGATGATTAGGATTGATTAAATTCGTTGCCTCTGCTTAGCTGAAAACCAAAGATTATAAAAACTACGATTTTTCTTTATAAATATGGAAAATAAAGTCACACTTGACAAGAAAAATTCAGAAGTTTATATTGAGAATCTAAAAATATCTAACTCAGATACCTATAATTTTCTGAAAGATAAGGAAAATTTAGTTGACTGGATAACAAAGGCATTAATCATTGGATGTGTAGGATTGAGACAGATGATATTAACTGACAATGTAGATTTTGTTGAAAAGGAATTCAATAAATTTATAGCTAAAGCAAAAGAGGCTTTTGAAAAGCAGACTGACAATATTAATGAAAAAATTGAGACTACTTTTAGTTTGAACAATACTCAAAGTCCACTATTTCAAATGAAAGAGTTGATTGATAGTTACTTCAACAAAGATAAAGGTCAAATAAAAAGAATAATAGATGATACATTCAACTTAGATAATAAAAAAAGTGCATTATCTCTATTAATTGAAGAGCTAAAAGATAATTCAGAAAATGATGAAAAGAAGTTACAAGAGTTGCTTGACCCAAATAAATCCGATTCCCCTGCTAGAAGACTTAAGGAGCAGATATTAGATAAGATAAACGAAATTAGAGATAAAGAAATAAAAGATATTCGAGACCAAGTAATGAAAGAAAATGCAATTAACCTCGAAAAACAAAAAGGAACTTCGAAGGGGTTTGTATTTGAGGAGGAAGTTCATAAAACATTACAAACTTTAGCCAGCTTCTATGAGGATACTATCAATCTTGTTGGAGATAAATTGGGGACTGGAAGTAAAAAGGGAGATATCTTAATAGAATTGGAAAATAAAAAGAATATTATCATTGAATGCAAGGATAGTTCAAGCTATTCTTCTAAAAAAACAATAGATGAAATTAATGACGCAATGGAAAATAGAAAAGCGTCTTTTGGGATATTCCTATTTGCAAAAAGAGAGGAGATGCCTAGAGAACTTTGCCCTATTAAAATAACTGATAAGTATCTTGTAACTTACTATGATGAAGATAACTTATATTTTGCTTATCGTATTGCTAGACTTTTTGTTCTTAGAAATAGGGGAGATTCAGATGATAAAGTAAACTTCGAGAAGATTTCATCTGAACTAAACACTATAGAGGATAACTTTAAGAATATTGATGCAATTCAAACAAAAGTTACTACAATCATCAATTCTGGTGAATATGTCCGAGAAAATCTTAAGTCGTTACGAGATAGTATTGATGGAAGTGTTACAAAGATAAAAAATGCTTTGGGAGAAAACTTTGAGGAAGAAGCATTGAATAGTATAAAAAAATAGCAAGTTTAAATTAATCTTTAGATTAACTCATTCTTAATATATTCTTAAAACTTAAGGTAACATGACGTTTACTTTACAAATTATGATATGATTAAATTTATTAACCTAAATGATTTGTTATGCGGATGACAAAAGAGGGAGATTATGTTAAGTGGTTCTCTGAACTTAGCAATAAAGACGTTTCTATCGCAGGAGGTAAGGGCGCTTCATTGGCAGAGATGTATAATTATAAATTTCCAATTCCTCCAGGATTTGTTGTAACTGCGAAAGCTTATAGACATTTTATAGAATCTACAGGATTAGATAAGAAGATAAATGAAATTTTATCTGGATTAGATGTTGAAGATACAAAGAAACTTGAAGATGATGCTGAAAAAATAAGAAAATTAATTGAACATACTCCTCTTCCTGAAGATATAGCTCACCCTATAAAAGAAGCTTATGATATACTTGATGTAAATAAGGAACAGCTGGCTAATGCAACTAAAATTGCTTTGGATATTCTTAAGCGTTCAAAAGAACCTTTATTTGTTGCAGTCAGAAGCTCGGCAACAACAGAAGATTTAGCTGATGCCAGTTTTGCAGGACAGCAGGAAACTTTTGTAAATGTCAAAGGATATACTAATTTATTGGAAAAAGTAGTGGAATGTTTTGCTTCTTTGTTCACAGCGAGAGCAATTTATTATAGAATAAAGAAAGGATTTGCCCATGAGAAGTCTTATCTTGCAATTGTTGTGCAAAAAATGGTTAATTCAGACAAATCTGGAGTTATTTTTTCCAAGAATCCAGTAAGCAATGCAGATGATATAGTAATAGAAGCAGTTTTTGGGCTTGGCGAGGGAATTGTCTCAGGGAGAATAAAACCAGACCATTATGAGATAGACAATAACTTGGAAAAATTAAATATAAAAAATATTGATATTCCTGAAAAGAAAGTTGCAATAGTAAGGGATTCTGCAGGAAATACTATTCTTGTAAAACTAACTGAGGACAAAGGAAGAAGACAAGTTTTGAATAATCATGAATTGAAGATGCTTTCGCAATATGCTTTGAGATTGGAAGAGCATTATAAAAAACCGCAGGATATCGAGTTTGCTATTTCTGGAACTGATATTTATATAGTTCAATCAAGGCCGATAACTACAAAGTTTAAAGTTGCTGAAAACAGAGAAGTTGTGGGTGATGTTTTGCTTTCTGGATTTGGGGCATCTCCAGGAATTGCTTCAGGAATTGTAAGACTTGTTTATAATTTGAAAGATTTGGAAAAAGTGAAGAAAGGAGACGTTCTTGTTACAGAAATGACAAATCCTGATATGGTTATAAGCATGCAGAAAGCCACAGCGATTATTACAGATGAAGGCGGGGTAACTTGCTTCTCAGGAGATACAAAAGTATTGACAAGTAATGGATTTATGAGCATTAAGGAGGCTAGCGAATTAGTAAATAATGGTAATGGGACATCTTTACTTGCTTATGATTCTATAGGTATGAAACCTGTTTGGAAAAAAATTATTTCTGCTGCTGGAAGAAAGCGCCAGGTTATGAGAATTTCTGTATCTCAAACTGGCAGAATGGAAGACAATTATATTGATTTGACTGGAGATCACAAAATGATTACCTTTGAAGGAAGGAATTTGATAAAAGAGCAAATAGATTCTATATTGGCTAAAGAAAAGCATATTTGCTTATTAGACTCTTTACCAATTTCAAATAGAATCAATAACCCCAAGCTTTCTTATTTATTGGGTGCGTTGCTGTCGGACGGTTGTATAACTATTGCTAATCATCATACTGGGAATCCTAGAAGAGGAAGAATTACTTTTACTCAAAAAGAAACACCTCAAAAAGAGGATTTCATTAAAACTGTAAGGGCATATTTTGAAGAGTGCTTTGAAGATAAATTTAAGGATGGAAGAATAAAATATTCTTCAGGAAATATTCGGGGGCGAGCTATACAAGGATTTGCTAATGATTATATATGTAATAATCTTAAAGTTGCCCAGACGATTACTAAGTTAACTCAGAATTTAGATAGTTGGGTATTAAGACTAGATAATGAATCTTGCCTTAATTTCTTAGCTGGCTTAATTGATGGGGATGGATGTTTATATCAAAATAGGCTGCATATTTATGCGGATAAAGAAAATGTATTGCAAGGAGTTATTTTGGCTTGCTTGAATTTAGGGATTTTCCCGCAAATTACAAGAAATAGGACTATTTACCATATTCAAATTCTTGAAAGATTAAATGATATATTGGGATATACTAAAAGAGTTAATGGGGAAATAACTCAGAAAATAAATGGAAATAAATTAATGTCTGCAAAGCAAGTTTTGGGAGATATAGTTGAGAAGATTAATTTTAAAGGAAGAGTTAAGCCTTATGTAGAAGAGAATCTTTTGATTGATTCAAATAAAATAATAAGAGATATAATTCCAATTGCTGGAGAAAGGATTAAGCAAGAGTTGTTTAGAGTTATTAATTCTGGGCTTAGAATGCAAAGAGTGAATAAGATAAATGAGCTTGGAGAGATTGACGTTTATAATTTAGAAATAGAAGCAGATAATGAATTAGATCATAATTTTGTTGTTTTTACAAAAAAGTATACTCCTCTTCTTGTTTCAAATTCACATGCCGCGATTGTATCTCGAGAAATGGGAATTCCTGCAGTTGTCGGGACTGTGAAAGCTACTTCAACTTTGCGTGACGGAGAGAGTGTAACAGTTGATGGAAATAAAGGATTAGTTTATTCTGGGAAAGGCGAGACTAAACTTGCAGAGGTAAAACAAATTGTTCCAACAAAGACAAAGATAAAAGTTATTGTTGATTTGCCTGATTTTGCTGAAAGAGCAGCTTTATCTGGGGTGAAAGATGTTGGATTGACAAGATTGGAAGGGATTATTGCAGGTAGTGGAAAACATCCGCTTTATTATGTTAAGCATAAAAATATGGAATCTTATGTCGATGTTTTGTTTAATGGCTTGAGAAAGTTATGCCTTCCATTTAATGAGATATGGATTAGAACTTCAGATATAAGAACAGATGAATTTAGAAATCTTGAAGGTGCGCCAAAAGAAGTTGAAGGAAATCCTATGCTTGGAAATCACGGAATAAGATTTAGCGTGAAGCATAAAGAGATTTTAGATGCAGAAATTATGGCAATGAAGAGAATTGCAGAGGAATATCCTGATAAAATTATAGGGATTATGGTTCCTCAAGTTATCAGCGTTGAAGATGTTAGAGAAACAAAAGCATCCGCTGAAAGAATTGGAGTTCCTAAAAATGTTAAAATAGGAATAATGGTTGAAACTCCTGCGGCTGTGCAGGTTATTAATCAATTATGCGAGGAAGGAATTAAATTTATTAGTTTTGGAACGAATGATTTGACTCAATATATGCTTGCAATAGATAGGAATAACGAAGGAGTTCAATATTTGTATGATGAGATGAATCCTGCTGTGCTTTCTGCTTTGAGTTATGTAATAAGAAGATGCAGAAGATATGGGGTTGAGACAAGCATCTGCGGGCAGGCAGGAAGCAAGGAAGAAATGGCTCGTTTTCTAGTTGAAGAAGGAATAAGCAGTGTTTCTGTAAATGCCGATGCGGCTTTCAAAGTCAGCATGTTAATTGCGGAGATTGAAAAAAATAAGGAAGGAATTAAGGGAGTAGTTGAAAAAGTCGGCAATGTTGTTGGACAAATGATAAAAGAAGGTGGAGCAAAAATTGTTAATGAAGTAAAAGAAATTATTCACGCAGGGAAAGCTATTGAAAATAAAATTGAAAACAAGATTGAGGCTAAAATTAAATTAGAAGAAAAGCCTAAAAAAGAAGAGCATTTCTATACAAGAGTTGCAAAAATCGATTCAATTAAGGATTCTTCTGTAATAAGTCAAGATATAGAGGAAGTTATTTTGAAAGAACTTGAAAGAGATGAATATAATCCTGGAACAGCAAATGGAACTGAAAAGAACGATATTCCACCTTTGAATGACGCTATTCCTATTGATTCAAGTCATTTTGAACCCGAAAGAGAAAAAGAGATTAAGGCTATGAAAGAAGAGTTTGATTTAGAGAAGGAATTGACTAAATAATTAAATTCCAACAGCTATTCTTTTTTTGAATTCTAATTTTTCCTGTCTTGCTTCATTTTGTCTTTTTAAAAGATGTTTTATTACAAGAGGATGTTTTTTAAGCAAATCTTCAAGATAATTTACATGAGAATCAAATAAAACAAAAATATCTCTTTTATTTATCTCCCCATGAATTTCATCTTCATTGCATTCTACTCCTGGATAAACTAAATAAGGTTTGATATTTATAGCCATAACTAACGGAAAACCAACTCTTGAATCTACAATTGGCTGTCCATTTAATTCTAAACATCTTCCTTTATTTAATGCATAGCATATTGCATATCCTAAATCTCTGGATGTAGAGGTTATTTTATGTTCTGTTTTATGTTCGAGAGGACCATCACGTTCTATTCTTCCGAAATAGCAATTATAATTATTCCAAGTATATCTGAATCTGCCTTCTTCTCCTCCTCTGAATCTGATTCCTTCTATTTTGTCTGTTGCTGGGTTTTTTGAAGATTTCAGTCTTTCTAATAGTTCATTTATTTCCATAGTTTTTCTTAAGAACAAGCATATATAAATCTTATTATTTTGTTACCCCTTGTAAGTTAAGATTATAGAAAGCTTTAAATAAGGATATTTTATTGTATAATTATGAGTTTAGACGATATATTAAAGGCAGGGAAAAAGGATTTTGAAGTAAAAACTTTGCTTCAAAAATTCAGGGAAAATCCAACCATAAACTTAGCTTCTGCTCTTAATGAACTTGGAGATGAAGGAAAGGAAGCAGTAAGAGAATACGGTGAAGAGAATTTTATCTCCTCTACACCTGCACAACTTAATATTTATTTGGACGGAGTTAGTTCAATGAGGCAGGAAAGATTAGTCAAGAAAGTTCAGGAAAATCCTGATGAAGCCATATCTGCTTTTGACAATCATGTTGAAATTCTTTTGGGAATCAAACCAGTAAGTTATGAAGGAATAAATGAAAATATTGAAAAGAAACATAAGAAAGCGCATAAGATTGCACAAAATCCTGAAGGCGCATATGATGATTTTATTAAAGAAGCCGAAGCTTCAAAGAACGATTTTCTTGCTGGAGGATTAATTTTGCTCCAATTGAGGCCTGAATTGAATGAAATTATTATGAAAAGAAGAATTAATAATATTAGAGAAGCATTAAGGGAATCTTTGAAAGAAAAAGAAACCGCTGTAAATTATGTCAGAGGACTTTATGAGAAATCTGATGTTGAAGGAAAGAAACAATTAGCTTATGTTCTTGGAGCAGGATTTTATCACGAACAAATGAAAAAGAAATCTGAAGAGAAACAGAAGATTAAATAGCTCTCTTTTCTAAATAATAATCTATAACTCGCGTCATTTCAGCAAGGAATTTTTCTGCATTAGCCTGCATTTCATCAATATGTATTCCTTTTACATCTCTGATTTCTCCATGAGATATTTTTTTATGAATATTATAAACATCTTTTATCCATTTTACATAGACTCCGTTTATCATTCCTGGAGCAACAAATAGTTCTTCCATCATTTGGGGGATATGTTCAGGGCTCGGAGGCAATTTTCCTGCAGTCATTAAAGCAGCTTGTGCTGAATCAATCATTGTCCAATAAACTCCTTCAATTGCACCAAGTTCGGCTGCTTTGCTTCTTGCAAGATGTGCGGGAGCTCTTTGAAGCGCGATATAAACTGCTTCAGGTGTTGAATATATTTTTCCCTGTTCAAGTAGTGCTTTGATTGGACTGAAAAATCCACCAGAATCAATAAGAGATTCTCCGTATCTTAAAATATTTATTATTACTGGGTCGCCGTGAAGCAAGTCCTGCCACCAGGTAGTCAACTTGATTGTATTTATGTGCAATTCTTTGGAATAAGATTTTGCATTTATTATTTTTGCAAGTTCTTCTCTATACCATGAGATAAGCTCTAAATCCCATTGAATTGATGCATCGTCAATTACAATTATGATATCTATATCTGAATTTGTTTTAGCAGTATTTTTTGCCTGTGAGCCAAAAAGAATTATTGATTTTACCATTCGGTCAAAATGTTTATGAACTGATGCTGCAAAATCAAATGCAATATCTTTTTCACTTTGAATTTTAATTCTTCCAGGTT
This sequence comes from archaeon, assembly GCA_030679115.1. Lineage (GTDB taxonomy): Archaea > Nanobdellota > Nanobdellia > Pacearchaeales > GW2011-AR1 > JAUXTS01. The sequence continues at coordinate 5,692 of JAUXTS010000013.1, read as the reverse complement.
TCAAAGCTTTCTTTGTTTTTTTTGCCATTTTCCTCTCTTTTATAGTGTATTCAATGATTATTTCTTTATAAAGATTTGCAAAACAAATCTTTAGCCCTTCAACTCTGAGGAGATTGAATGTATAAAGATTTGCAAATCTTAATCCATTGCTGAGCCAGACAGACGGCTTTTACCTGCAATCTGTCCTCCAAGTTCTGCCGGAAGTGTTGAAAAACCTGCTCCATACTGCGAATGATGGATTTCAGGATTCATCATTCCATAACTTGTAAAATATGAACCTGCTGATGCGGACTGCCCGCCCCAATAAGGCGCCATCTGCATTGCATACAATGCTGAACCATTAACTGAAAAAGGAGTTGTTTGGAAATGCTGATACCAGTCTCCTGCTTCTATAACTTTTTTTATTTTTTTAAGCTGTTCTCCATGTGCTTTCTTTAATTCTTCCATGTGCTTCTGCATAGGAACATTTCCCATTCCCATTGGAAGCTCGGAATGTTCAAATCCAAAATTATCAGAGAGATGAATTTTTTTGACATATTTTGCAATTTGTCCAGTTTCTTTTCGCAAGTCTTCATCAGTGTAACCATGTTTTTTAAGCATGTTAATATGCCCGACATCCCAAGTAACTCCAATTAATTTTTTAGCTTCTTTTTCGGCTGCAGATTTTGACAAACCCTCTTCTTGCAATTTATCTCTTAATTTTTCCTGTGTTTTTTCTACAAGTTCTCTGATATCTTTTCCTCTTGTGATTCCCATTCCAACTGGAGGATTTTCTAAAGCGATTATTGGTGCATTTTCTTTGAATTTATTATACGCTTTTAAAGCTATATTGGAAAATGTTTCGGATGCTTTATCTAATGCAAATTCTTTTAGAGGACGGAACATTTTAGGGGCATCTATTTCATTTCCAAGAAGATTTATTCCTTTGCTTAATTCATTTGCAGTTTCAAACTTTTTTGTAGGGTCTTCCCTGAATTTTTTAATCACTGGTGCAACTCTCTCTTTAAATTCATCAAGTTTTTTCTTGGTTGCTTCATCTTTATCCCTTTCTGCTGCAGAATAAGCTCTATTATATAATTCTCTGAAACTTTCATAAGCATTTTCCAAAAAGACGGTTCCCGAATTTATTCCATGAGTAAAATTAGATATCATATGGGCGAGTTCAGGCATTTCCTGTTTTATTTTTTTCATTTCTGATTCGTATTTCACGGGATTTTCCAAATAAGTTGAATACATGCCGTAAACTTTTTTTTCTTGTTCAGGAGTCATAGGTTTTTCAGACATCATCGCTCTTTCAATTTCTTGTCTGCCCCTATCGGTTGCAAGAGCAAGCTCATTCAACTCTCTTCTCCAGGCATTTTCATTGAGTTCTGTGAGCTTATTAATTGGATTAGCTGGTTCTCCTTTTCCTTCAAAATATTCTTTTTGAAGCATATCTTGTGGGATGTATCCTAATCTCCCAGTGCGTTCATCTATTATCGCTATATTTTTAAGGACTTCTTTATCTTTTACTTTTTCTATTATTTCAGGGTCTGGAATTCCTGCGCTTGTATGAAATGTAATAACCATATTTCCATTTGGTTGAATGGCATGGCTTCTTTCTACAGTATCCCACATTTCTCTTTCTGCATTAACTCTCTGGACTTCATCCCATCCATTTCGCGTTACTCCCGTAGGTTCTATAGTCGGGCCGTGCAATGTTAAATCTACTCCCGCAACTTTTCTTAATCTATTTAATTCTTCCAAATGCTGTTTAGGAATTGCTTTTATGACATCAGGCAAAAGCATCTCTATTTCTACTCCTTTTGCTCCCGCTCTTATTTTTTCTGCAACTGCTTTTATTTGATTAGCAGTTCGTGGGTCTGTAGAAAGAGCGAAATCGCTGACTCCGGTATATTCAATTGATTGTCCAAAGTCTTTTCCATAATCAGGATTGAGTCCGTAATCTGCCCCCCCATACATAGAATGATATCCAGCCATGGTAGTATCAATTAAGTTATTTATATAAACCTTATCAATGTTAATTGTTTATGAAAATTTTAGCAATTGGAGACCCTCATGGAAGTTTGGAAAAAGTCAGACAAGCGCCAATTAAAGATGCTGATTTGATTTTATTAACTGGAGATTTGGGCAGTGCTAATCTTGCACGCAAAATGACTTTTGACAATATTGAAAGGGAAAAACAAGGACTTCCAGAAATTGAATATTCTTCTGCAAAAAGAAAAAAAGCATTTATGGAAGAATATACTTCAACTATGCGACTAATTCGTCATCTTTCAAAATTTGCTCCGGTTTTTACAATTTTTGGGAATGTAGAATTTTCAAATTATGAAACAAAAAAATATTCGAGAAAAATTGGTTTATATTTACCCTATTTATATAACAATTTAAATTCAATTAATCGAGTTAGAATAATAAATAATGTTATTGCAAATTTTGAAGGAATAAAAATCGGAGGTTTAGAATATTTTACAGATACGAATTGGGTTAAAGAGTTTAAACCATCTGATTATAAAGAAAGATTGGTTAAGGCCAAAAAAGAAACTGACAAAGCAAAACGAGTTTTGCGATGGTTTAATTCTCTTGATATTTTAGTTTGTCATCAACCTCCTTATAGAGTTTTAGATAAAGTTACTGCAAAATTTGCTCCAAAACATTGGCAAGGCAAACATGCAGGAAGTCAAGCTATTTTACAATACATAAAATTTAAATCACCTAAATATGTTTTCTGCGGACATATTCATGAGGGACAAGGAATGAAGAGGATTGGTAAAACTGAAGTATATAATCTTGGTGCTGGAGGATACAAACTTATTGAATTATAACCTCAATACATATCAATCTTCTTCTTTCTATTAGGCAATTGATGTTCGTATTTTTTATCATCAGGGTTTTGAAAATTGCCCTCTGAACGAGGCATATTATTTCTTCTTATCAAATCGTTATCATCCCAATCTTCTTGTGTATGAACTATTTGATTTCCCCTATTTCTTTGTTGCTCCATTCCTGAACGATGGATTACTAATCTTTCTTCCTGCGGTCCTTCATATCCTCTCATTCTATCTTCTTCGGTCAGCTGATTTTGGCTTTGATATCTTACTATTCCCTTATTTTCTTCTTCCCTTACTTGACTTTCAGGAAATTCAGGAATTATTTGCGAAGGAATATGAGAATTTGGTAAGGATGAAGAGAGCATTCTTGTTCCTTCTTCATGCAATTCTTCTGAAGCTTCTTCTACTTCTTCTTCAAGTCCGGATTCTTCTTCCGATTCTTCTTTTTCAATTATTCTTATTTTAGGTTTGCTTTCAGTTATTTTAGGTTCTTTTTTGCTGCCGGATTTTTGTTTTTTTGGCATGATTATAGATATTTAAGATTTTCCTAAAATTGCGTTGGGAAAGAAGGCATTGAATGGACTTTTTTATAAATTTCATAGAATTTTGAACAGCCTTTTCTTGATTCAATTATAGCTTGGGAACGTATTACTTTTTCTAATTCAGTATCTGGAGTGAGAATTGTTTTTTTATCAGATTTTTGTTCTTTCTTTTTTGGGAAGAAGAGAGAGAATATAGCAGAAAAAGGATTATCGTCTTCCGAATTTTTCTTTTCCTCTTTCTTTTTTTCTTCTGATTTTTTATCTTCAAGGAAATAGGCAATATCAGTATTGATCTGAGCAAGACTTTCTTCTGTTGCTCCTTCTATCTGCGTCAGCATATCTCCCAAATCATCCTTTTCCACTTCTTGCTTCAAGACTTTTATTTCTTCTTTTGTCAGAGCATAGCTTGTGAATGTGGCCTCTAAGCGTCCGCGGAATCCATAACCTTGCTGTGTTCTTTCAGGAACACTTCTGAATTGAAATTCAACTATGAGAATTGGGGAATACTTTTTAGTTGTAGCAGTTTTGAAAACTTTTGGAAGGTCTCCCTTATATACATCATCTATAGGGTCGTATTTTCCTTCTCCCAGCAAAGCCATTTCAAAAAGAGTGGTATTAAACGCAGTTACGAGGGCAGCCGTTTCTGTTCCTCTTTGTTCAAGGGCTTTAGCAGCTTTAAGGTAAGGTTTTGCCCATCTTGCATAAAGCTTAACTGTATTTACCTGACTTCTCAAATATAATTTTTCAATTTCAAATCTTTTTTTCAATTCTCTTTCAGATTCTTTTAACCAGATAGAGAATTCTACAATTCTTTGCTTGACTATTCGAGTTACTGTTTCGTTCAAATCAATTTTTTGCCCCTTATACATAAGATTTTCATTTTCAGCCATCATGAAAGCATCTATCAATGTTACGAATTGTGCTCCCTGTCCAAGTGCCATTGCTTTAATGGAAGTATTTCCTCTTTTCATATCAACTTGGTCAAGCCAAATTTGTTTTAATGATAGCATTGCTGCTTCTTTTTCACTTTTGTTATTTGATTTTATTTTACTATATAATTCCAATCTTACCTGAAATTCTTTTAAATCATAAATTATATTGAGAATTGATTTTATGACTTGATTTGCGCCTCCAAGAATTTTCATTCCTTCTTCCTGCATTCTTGTTGCTCTTGCACCCATTTCAGAGAAATGCGCTGAGCCTGGAGATGAGATAAAATTATCCACAAATTTTGTAGTCTGCATTCCCATTTTATTCATGGAATCCAGAATCCAGAAATAAACTGGCTCAAGATTTTCTCCAAATGAATCGTAAACAATAGTATGTTTTTCTATTGGATTTTTAATTCCTTCAAGATTGAATGCATTTCCAAGAACCGCTTTTCCAAATTCCATATAAGCTGATTCTTTTAGCTTGACTTTTTTTGCTGCTTCAAGATATCCTTTTTCTTTAGCTATCGCTTTAACTTCCTTTATTAAAGGAGGATTGCAATAAACTTCAGGGCGTATCGCAGCTATTAATTTATGTATATCAATCGCCATCTTTTATGATTATAAATAGAAGATGGTTTATATAAAGATTACTAAGTAATCGGCTTAGTTGAAAAAGTCCTCAGGATAAAAGTTAATCTACCCTGAGGATGTGTATCTTTTGAGGTGATACACATGAAAACTTCATGTAAACTAATTAAAAAACTTGAGCCTTTGCTCAAACAACTAAATTCTAGGGAGTACTTGCATCATTTTGGACCCAAGAAGTACAAATTAAAACATCATTTGCTTGCTTTGCTTTTGATGCAAGCATATAAACTTTCATTGAGAAGAATTGAAAGTTTATTGAATATGTTTGGAGTGAAAGTTCCAACCTATTCAGCATTATGCAAAAGAAGAAAGAAAATACCGACGATAATATGGTATAAACTTATGCTTTTAACAGCAGGATTAAAGCATAAGAACGTAGCTATTGATGGAACTGGATTTAGCAAAACAAATCCAAGTTATCATTACATCAAGAGGATAGACAGAGCAGAACCAGTAAAAAACTTTGCTAAATTATCTATGCTTTACAACGTTGATAACCATAAAGCAATAGCGTTTCATATCCAAAATAAAAGAACCAATGATATGAAAGATGCTAAACCATTATTGAGAAGTTATTGTAGGATGCAATGCCTTCTTGGAGATAAAGCATACGATGCTGAATGGTTGCATCAATATTGTTTTGAACGTGGAGTTCAAACAATGATTCCTAAGAAGAAAAATATTCATCGAGGGAGATTTAGAAAAAAACAGATGATAAATTTCTCCGAAGAGAAATATC
>JAUXTS010000001.1 GCA_030679115.1 archaeon | reverse complement strand
CAATCTGCATTAATATTTTTTGCACCCTTTTGCAAGAAGTTCAATAAAAATGGAGTTATAATTGCAATCGCCGCCAAAACAAGAAGCACAAGAAGAACACTTGTAACAACCTCGCTTACACCCTTCTTTTTCATCTCAATCATATTCTATTAAAATAATTCGGATATTTAAACCTTTTTATTTTTGTTTCTAAAATATTATATCAGTCAATAATAAACTTATTTATGTTCTCTTCTTTTTACTGCTTCTTCAGCTTCTTTTCTTGCTTCATATTCATCCCTAATCTTGCGTGGATTGCAAAATCCCGAATCAACATTTTTCTTATCTGCTTCGACTCTAACTTCAGCTTCTCTTGAACTGCATCCTTGTGCCATATAAAAATCTTCATTACTTCTTATATATCCCATAATTATTCAAACTATTCTAATTATTTAAATATCACTTATGCCCAAACCAGAACTCATACTCTTTCTTCTTATTCATCTTATCAAATTTGCAGAAACCGAATTTCTCAAATTGAATCATATCTCCAGATTTTAACTCGGAAATATGCTCATCAGTCCATCCGGAAATCCATTTCCCATCAGGCATTAAAATCTTAGCTACTTGCGGAACAGAAACCCAAAGAACTTTAGGAATAGCTTTATTTTCCATTGAAATAAATTCTGCATCTTTATTTTTTCCAAGTTTTATATTATAAAGATGAAGTAATCTTATTTCTTTATTGAGATTATTCTTAAAATCTTCTTCAGAGATATAAATTCTCCCAGGAACAAGTCTTACAAGTCTCTTTTCAGGCTTATCTGGATGAATAGGCATTTCAACAACATTCATAGCAGAAATATTTTTAACACTTAATTCAACAGGATTTTGAATAAGGAAATATCTCTTTGCTTCCATATCAATAAGCCTTCTGTTTATTGCATATAAATTTTCTATCGGAACAGTTATATCTTGCTTGTTTAATCCTATCTCTTCAATAAATTCTCTGATTGCTTCTCTCCTTATTCCTCTTTTTACTAAACTCTGAATGCTCCATGTTCGAGGGTCATCCCATCCTTTAAACTCGCCGGATTCTACTTCTTTTTGAGCTTTGGATTTTGATAGCTTTGATTCCAATCCTTCAATTTTTATTAATCCAGTATGATTTATTACTGGATGTTTCCATCCAAAAATATCCCAGATAAATCTTTCCATATCACTTTCTATTGTTAAATCATTTCCTCTCAAAATATGGGTAATTCCAAGCATTGGGTCATCTATTGCCCAGCTCATTTCAAGAGTAGGCCAGACACTATATTTTTTTCCAACTCTTGGATGTTCTCTATTTGAAATTTTAAATAACACTCTATCTCTAAAAGCAGGATTTGGATGAAGCATATCTGTCTTAATTCTGACAACCGCTTCTCCGGGTTTTGACTTGAACATTTTTTTCCATCTTTCCATCTGTTCACTAATAGATAGACTCCTGCATTCACATTCAATTCCTTTAGCCCTATTATTTCTTAATTTTTCCTGTGAACACTGGCAAACATATGCCTTATCCATTAAAATCAATTTCTCCCCATACATATAATAAATTTCCAATCTATCTGATTTGTATATTATTTTTTTATCATAATCTACATCGAGTTCTTTGAAAGCGTCCTCAATAAGTTTGTAAGCCTCTGGAGCAATATGCTTCTCCTCGCTTCCTATTGTATCATCCATTACAAGAAGAGTCTTTGCATTATATTTTTCAGCATATAATGCATTAAGCAAATAAGTCTTGGCATTTCCTATGTGCAATGCTCCTGATGGATAAGGTGCAAGCCTGAAAACCATATTCTCACTTATATTTTCAAGTTCAGGCAAAACTCTTTCTTTTTCTTCTTTAATTTTTACATATTTGCCGTATTCTAAAAACTGCGTTTCAGCATCATTCTTGGAAAGCGAATTAATTTCTTTGACAACTTTCTCTATCTCATGAATAAATTTTCCAACTTCTTCTTTTTTTAATCCATGCTGAAACAGCTTTGGAAGTATCTTTCCAGCATTTGCCTGTCCAAACTCAATGGCATTCTTTAACGCATACGCCCTAATCTCTTTTGAAAATTCACCCATCTTTATACTTATTCAAATAGTTATTTAAGTCTATCTCTCAAGACACAGATTTAAAATTATTAATATATAAACCAAACATTTATAAATATGTATCTATTAGATACAATTATGTTACAAAATGCCCCAAAAATGCAGTGTCTGCATAGCCCTACATTAGACACAATTCTTATGGTAGAAGAAACCATCCACAATGCCAAGCAAGTTATAAGTATAGCTGAGCTTAAAAGAAAAATTCCAAGAAAAGTTAATCACAATACTATCAAACTAATCCTTCTCTATCTTCAAAGAAGTGGAAAAATTGAATTCACTCCAGATGGAGTAGTCTGGATATTTATCCCAAAAGAAGATATTGCTTCAATCTTGAATAAAGGAAGAACATGGACTTGAAAGATAAGCAAAAAATAGTAAAAATAATTGGTTCTGCAGATTTGGCGTTGACAAAGTTGGAAGAAAATATAAATTCATTTGAAGTACGAGGTAAAACTCCTCCAAAAGAAGACCGCCAGCTCTTGAACAGCATTCATCACGCATTAGATTTATTAAAAATAAATCCTTTCTCCGGAGACCCAATATCACATGAACTATGGCCTAAAGAATTTGATGCCCTTCCTAATTTATTTCGCATGGAACTTTCGCAGTTTTGGAGACTTCTTTATTATGTCGTGGGTGATGAAACAAGAGTTATTAGCATAGTTTTTGAAATATGTCCTCATTCGGATTATAATAAAATTTTGGGCTATAAAAAGAAATAAGATTTTTATTTATTCTTTGGTTTAGCATTAACAAATACATATCCAGTTAATGTCTTCCCAGTCTGCTCTTTTTCTCCATCTCTATCTAAATCTTCAAAAATTAATGTATAATTTTCTCTATATGAAATATCTGCAGTATCTCCTTTTTTAAATTGTTCATAAATATTTTTATCATCTATTTCAAAATCTATTCTACCATCAAATTTAATTTTATTTATTTCAGGAGAAGTTCTAGAACCCATTATTCTTGGTCCAATCATAACTGCTTGATTCCTTGCATCTTCATGATGCATTGACATCACTTTAGCATCTTCATGAAGAATATCAGATGAGACATTCTTTTCTTCTTTGCAACCTGTAAGTGCTCCAA
>JAUXTS010000047.1 GCA_030679115.1 archaeon | reverse complement strand
GAGCTTGACAGATGGGTAAATGTTAATGGAAAAGTTTCAAAAGGCTTGGAAAAAAGAAGAGCAAGAGAAAAAAAGATATTTTTAGAGAATATGCCTAAGTGATTTATTTTATTTCAGGCAAGGACTTTTCTACAAGAGGAGATTTTCTCACCCTACTTTCTTCTACAGGAATTATTTCGTAAGGGGATAGGGTTGGTTTTCCATTAACTTCCCTGAATAAGTATGGTGTTTTATCAATATATATAAAAGTTTCTAGCTTGCCGTTTTTGTCCAAGTCTTCACAATCTATTCTTAATCTTGATGGAGCAATATAACCCTCTTGAACTTCTTTTACTGAGGGAATTATTTTGTCATGAAAGATAAAACTTATTAATGTGGTAAAACCTATCCCTGCAATAGCACCAATAAAATATTTATTTACATCATCAGATTTCATAAAAGAACAATTGAGAAGGCATTTATAAATAATCGTATATTTGAGTAATATATTTTATTTGAAGAACTTGTCAATATCTGGCTGTCTGATTTTATCGCGTCTGGCTTGATGAATTTTAAGGAATTTTGAAACTTTATCTATCAGCAAGGCTTTCAATTCTCCAGAAAGAAGTTTTCCTGATTTATAATCTTTATAAATTTTTTCAAGAGCTTTATCATCGGATTCGAAAAGCATTTTAAGATATTGGAATGAGATATCTATATCTGGATTTCCTCCAAATTTTCTGTGCTCTTCTAAAGTGTCTCTTCCACCAGAGAAAGCATATCTATTGATTTTCTTTTTTATTTCTTCTGGAGTTTCGGTTGGAGCGATATAAGATGTTGGGTCAGAAGAAGACATTTTTCCGCCTTTCAATCCTGGAACGAATAAATTGTAAGTAGAAGAGAGCTGAATGAATTTAGGAGATTTTATTCTCTGGGACATATCTCTTGCTATTCTTAAATGGGGGTCTTGGTCAACTCCTACTGGGATAACAACAGGAAGGGGATTTTCAAACTCTGGAAGCTGGGAATGAAGCATATCTGAAGCTTGTAATAAAGATGAAAGCATTTTTCCAGGAGTTATTTCACCATAGACTGCCTTAAATTCATTAAATGTAACTTGTTTTGCAAGAAGATTCTGCAGTCGGTAATATGCATTTGATTTCTTTGCATCTTTTGAACGGGCAGACTGAAAATAAATTTCGCAATTCTCAGGTTTTAAGCCGAGAGCAATGTAATTTTTGATATATTCTTCAATGGCTATTCCTTTGCTTTCTTCTAAACTTTGATTACGCGCATTATAAGCTTCCAAATCTGCAATAGTAATATAGATTTTAGCCCCCAAAGATTGATAGAAAATCATCTGCTGGGCAATAATCATGTGTCCAATATGGAATTTTCCAGTAGGCATTAATCCAGTCATCATAACGAATGGCTTCTTATTTTTTATTGCATCTAAAATTCTTTGAACATCTCTATGAGCAAAAATTATTTTTCTTCTGAATAATATATTTTTTTCAAATACGGAAGGAAGCTTTTCAAGAGGAGATATTCCAAACTCTTTGGATAATTTTTCATAATCTATATTTCCAGAAACTTCCCAAGGATTTACAACAGCATCTTTTTTCATGATATTTTATAGAAGAGGATATTTATAAAATGTGGGGTTGCTTCCGCATAAGGTTTATACATTGAGAAATGGGGAAAATTTCTCAAGCATAAAACTTGAAAGCCACAGCAAGTTTCTGTGAAGTAAACTTCCCAGTACCTCATGCTTCCGCATAAGGTTTATATACGGAAAAGTGATATAAATAATATGAAAAAAGGGTTATTTATCTTTATAGCAATATTTCTTATTCCTTTATGTTTCGCTGAAGGAACTCAATCTGCTTCGGTTTTGATAGGGCAACCAGCTTCAATTTATAATCTTGGAGATAGAATGTCAGTCAATATTAGTCTTAATCCACAGGTATTAACAAATGATTTCTTGATTGTAAAACTTATCTGTAATGGAGAGACAAGCGAGATTTATAGAACAAGCCATGAAGTTAATGGGGGAGAACAGAAAATTGTGCCCATAAACTTAAGATTAGATTATATAATTGTAGGAAAATTGCAGGGGACATGCATATTAAAGGCAAAATATGGCTCTGAAGAGAGAGAAAGCCAGAATTTTGGATTAAGCAATAGCGTTGTAGTAGAAGCAAATGCCTCAAATACTATTTTTGGACCGGGAGAAAGCGTAATTGTTTCTGGAAAGGCAATAAAAACTAATGGAGCTTATCTGAATGGTTTTGTTGAAATAACTTCTTCAGAATTAATAATCAGCATTACAAAAATAGTGGGGGATGGAAATCTTGATATTCCTGTAATTCTTCCAGCAAAAGCACCAGCAGGAAAATATGAATTAAATGTCCGAGCATATGAAAAAGATTTGAATGGTGCTACAATAAATGAAGGAAGCACTGGAATTGAAATTATAATAAGACAAGTTCCTACTAAAATTGATATCGCTTTTGATATTTTAACGGTAAATCCTAATGGGGAGATTAGTTATACTTCTTTATTGCTTGACCAAAACGGCACAATTATGAATGAAGACGTTGATGTCACAATTTATACTCCTTCTGGTGAAATATTTGCAGAAAATATGATAAAATCAAAAGAAGTTCAGGTAATTGAAATAGGGAAAAATTATGCTCCTGGCGGATGGAAAGTAAAAGCAAAGAAAGATTCTATTGAAAATGATAAAACTTTTTATGTAACTGAATTGCAGGAAGCTTCATTCGATTTAACTGAAGATACATTGGTTGTTACTAATACTGGAAATGTTATCTTTAACAAGACAATTGAAGTTGTAATCGGCGGAGTTTCAAAGAGCAAAGAATTAAATCTAAAAGTTGGAGAGAGCAAAAAGTTCTTTTTGGCTGCTCCAGACGGAAATTATGACATATTAGTTAAAGATGATAGTGGAGATAAAGTCGTAGGAAGTTCTTTCCTTACTGGAAATGCAATCGCCGTAAAGGATGGTTATTTGGATACTGCCTGGTCAACTTCATTTTTAGTTTGGTTCTTTTTGATAATGCTATTTGGAGCATTTGCCTTCGTAAATTATAAAAAAATATCTGGGAATCAATTTGTGGGAAGAACGCCAAAAATGGCAAGAATAACAGAAAATAGTCCGAAAATTATTTCAGTTATGCCACAAGAGAAAGCAGTTTTGAGCAATTCAGGAAAAGAAGTTTGCAGTTTAGTCAGCGTAAAGATAAAGAATCTTGAGGAAATTAAAAATTCTGAAGGGCCTGCTGCTGAAACTATAGAAAGAGTAATGAGAAAAGCAAAAGAATCAAAAGCAAAAATACAATCGAATGATAGTTTCAAATCAGTGATATTCTCTCCTGCTTTAACTAAACAGCAGGATAATATCTTAAGTGCAGCTAATTTTGCTAAAGAAGCCGAACAAATATTTAATGAGCATAATAGAAAGTATGGGCAGAAGATTCAATTTGGTATAGGAATACATCAGGGAGAGATGATTATAGAACCAAAGATGGGTGGAATGGAATACACTTCTGTTGGAAATGTATCTCTTGTATCAAGAAAGCTCGCAGATAATGCAGAATCCAATGTTTTAATGTCTGGAGAAGCCCACAGGAAGACGCTGGGCAGAGTAAAAGTTGAAAAGATAGCTGAGAAAGGTTGGAAATTGAATTCAGTAACAAATAGAGGAAATCATTCAGGATTTATCAAGGGATTTTTGAATAGGCAGTAATTATCCAAAGAATAAAACTAAGATTTTAATCTGTAATTGAATAATTTATTTTAATAGTTTTATTCTTGTCTCATAAACTCCTAACAAACTTCAAGGAGTTTATTATTTTCCCTTATATCCCTTAATTTTATTTATACATTCTTCTTTTATTAAATTAATTATTTCTTCTTCGTTAAATGGTTCATAACTTGGCTTGAATCCTAATTTACTCCCAAATTCTATATCTCTTAAAATTTCAGTAACATCCTGCCTTCTTCTTGATTGGCATAGTTCTATAAATTTTTTTGATTTCTGATCTATCCCAAAGAACTTTGCTTTCTGATACGCATATTCAAACGCGACATTTATAAGTTTTCTAAAATCTTTCTTACCCATTATGTGATAGATTTTTAGCTCGTCATAAGAGACATTAGAGAATTCTCTTGACATTTCTATATAAATCGGTTTTGCTGTTTCGGGCAAATGATGGATATTCATGTCGGTTTATCATAAGAATATCCTATTTAAATCTAAGGTTTAGAGACAAATTTATTATCTTTAATAAAGAATCTTAATGGGAGTTCTGCTCCTTTTGAAATGCCTATTCTTTTTGCAGTCGTTATTTTAATTTTATTATTGTCTGGTTGAAATATTTTCAATGATGAAGAATTTATGGGAGAATTGTTAAGTTTTTTTGAAATATCTAAGGCCTGGACTAATTTTGCCGGGCCATTGCATAATTCTTTGATATTGTCTGTTTTTCTGCGTTTTTTCATCAATTCCAATCCTTTAATTGGTTCGAGAGCCCGTATAAGAACAGCTTCTCCTATTCCTTTTTCTCGCGTCGCAATATTAAAACAATGATACATTCCATATGTAAAATAAATATAAATTGTTCCAGGATGAGAGAACATTGGTTTGTTTCTTTCTGTAATTCCTTTGGATGAATGAGATGCAGGGTCGTCTGATAAATACGCTTCAGTTTCCACTATTTTTCCTATAGCTTCTCCTTGTGGAGTTTCATTTACAAGATAACATCCAAGAAGAGCTTTGGCTACTTCGGCTGTTGAGTTATTGAAGAAATTTAATGGGAGAGGTTTCATCTAGAGAAAAAGAGAAAGGCAGTTAAAAAGTTTGCGCAATCCTTATAACTTCTTGGTAGTTATCTTCAAATTTTTTGGTTCCGTCAATATGAATAAGTTTTCTACATAAATTAGACCGAGCAAAATCTATCGTTCTATTATAAGAAAATAAAAGCTGTTCTAAAAATAGCTTATTAAAAACTCTCCCTAAGAAGGGTTTATGCTTTTTTTCTCTTTTAATCGCTTCTTCAGGATTAATCGAAAAGAAAATTTCTTTATCTTGGAGATTTAAAAATGAAAGATAATATTCTTTGGCTGAAGTCGCATCTTTGTGTTTTGTTATGGCTTCTAAAAATGAAAAATGATCTAATATCCCCCTGTCAACTAAAATAAAATCATAATGGTCTAGTCTTGCTTCAAGAATTCTGTTTACAGTATTGTGAAAACTCCAAGCGTTGTAATTATACCTATCAGACTTATCTAAAGGAGAAACTCTTGCGCCTTCATATACCACCCTGACTCTCTTTCCCTCGTGTTTGAAATAAGATTCCATAATTTCAATAGCTGTAGTCTTTCCTGCTCTTGGCATTCCCAAAAATTCTATCACTTTCATAATTATACATAGAGTTGTAAACTATATACCTCTTTTTGACAAAAAGTTGTCAATAGTGTTGTATATAATAAAAAAGATTAAATATAAGGAAAGATTAGAGATTATATGATTAATTCAGAGGTGATAAAGAAAATAGAGGATTTTGTCTATGCGAAGCCAAGGAGCGTGCAGGAGATTGCCGGGCATATCGAGAAAAACTGGAGGACTGCTGATAGGTATATTGAAGAAATAGAGAAGAATTTTGGAACTATATCCACAAGAGTTTTCAGAGAGGGTACAAGAGGGGCGCTGAAGATTGTTTTTTGGGCTTCAGTTGACAAAATAAGCCATTCCATATTCCAGGAAAAACTTGAGCAAGATATTCTAAAAGCAAAAAGAAAGGAAGATTTTTCTGCATTTGACATCTTCCAATATGTTGATGCAAATAAAAAGAAAGTGGAGGTAGATTATGAAGAGTCGACTAACATTCCTGAATTGAGCAGGATAATGCTTGGCGCCGAGAAACAGATTTTGATTTTTTCCGGCAATCTGTCTTTCATTAATTTAAATAACAAAAAGATGGATATGTTTGAGACTTTTGAGAAACTTATCCTGAAGGGAATCCCGATAAAGATAGTATGCAGGGTGGATATCGCTGGAAAGGAAAATATTGAAAGGATGCTGTCCTTGAATTTCAAGTATGGAAAAGAAGCTATAGAGATAAGGCATTGCGAGAATCCTTTTAGAGCAGTGATAGTCGACAATAAGTTATTAAGGATAAAAGAAGTCAGCGAACCAACGGGAAAAATAAAAGAACTGAACAAGAAGTTGTTTTTGTATTATACTATAAAAGACAAGGAGTGGGCTGAATGGGCCAGCAAGATATTCTGGAAGATTTTTTCTTCTTCGCTGAGCGCAAATAAAAGATTAGAGGAGATAAAGAAGATCCCCTATAGCTTCAAGTAATCTTTCAGGCGCAAAAGCAATTCGTATTGGGCTGGATTGATAATCTTCTTTGCTTTTTCAAGCGTGAAGAAGCCGGCTTTGTCTATCTCTGGGAATTTTATTGTCTTTCCAGATTTAGCAGGATATTCCATTGTGACATAGCTTGAGCCCATTAGTAAACCACTCCAATCGCCTTCAAAAGCCCAGGCGTGAACAACCTTGCCGGATTTTTGAGTTATCTCTCCTAGAGAAATAAATGGCTCTTTTGGAGTTATTCCTGTCTCTTCCTTGAACTCTCTTTTTGCTGCTTCTAACGGTTCTTCTGAGTCGTGAATCTCTCCTTTTGGAATTCCCCAGGTGCCGTCGTCCTTGTTTTTCCAGAATGGGCCTCCAGGATGAGCTAGGAAGAATTCCAATTGATTGTTCCTTATTTTATACATCAATAGTCCTGCTGATACTTTTTGCATAATAAATATTAGAACAGATATATTAAAAATCCTCTGTTGAATTGTTAAGATTTTTAAGCCTCAAATTGGAAAAAAGAATCCAACCAATTTGAGCGTTAAAAACGTTTATATAGGGTAAAAATTTTATTATGCTATGAAAGAGAAAACTTATTTCATTGCAAGCGCGATTGTATTTACTGCGCTTGCTGTTCTAAATATTATAAAATTAGCTTATGGCTGGACAATGCAATTAGGAGAAATTGTAGTTCCTGTTTGGGCTTCATGGGTTTGCCTTGCAATTACAGGGTATTTGGGATATATTGCTTTGAGACTTGAGCTTGGGAAATAAATAATTTTATAGTAACTTATCTAGATGCCAGAAGGAATTGAAACTCAATGCTTCTGGGGAGCATACCTTATAATATATCTTCTATCATGCAATTCTATTGTAACATGCGATGGTGAAGAGCAGACAAACTTTCCTTCTAATCTTGAACTATATCTGTCCTGCCCTATCCTTCTTATTTTAGCTCTTTTTGAAGGTTCCAGTAAAATTGTACTAGGCAAACTGCTAAAACTTACATTAACCATTCCCTCGCCTTCAATATTATAAGCTTCCCTAAGAAGATTTGTAAGAACTTCTAATTTTTCTCTTATTTCCATTGATTCTTTTTTATTTCGAACTAAAGGAGATTTACATTCATAATGAAAAGATAAGCTCATAAAAATATCTGAAGTAATTTGTATATAAACTTTATTGTAATTACATTCTATCCAATCTAGAAATACGCTCATTTATGTCTGGGTGCGTTGAGAAAATACAAATTTTTTAGAAAAACGTTATTGCTTAGCTTTCTGAAGTGAAAATATTAAAATTTATCTTGTCCATAGTCCAAAGATAAATTTCCAGTCACTTAGTTATGGATAACTGCGTGATTTATAGCACAGATAGTCGTAGTTTTCCAGATAGAGAACTGCAAAATGAATGAGACATAAGCTATGCAGTTCCCTATATCGTCAATAAATATGATAAGGAGGTCTTGTCAATAGAAGCCTTGCTTAATTGATTAACTGCCTAGATGATATTTTATCGGACTAATGATAATTCTTCAGAAAAAATAATCCTCGACGAAGTCAGGTTATTTTTTCATAAATAGCTTCAGAAAGCTAAGTAGATGCAGAGAAAAACAAAGGATTTTTAAAGTCTGGGAGAATAGTAATTTTAATAACTATCCCGGTATGGTCTTCGGGCAATACCGGACTTATACTCACTCTTCAAGTTTTATTTTATCAAGAATATTTCTTATATTTAAATAGCCTGTGCACGTCTTTCTAAGATTTTTAGAAGAACTAGACGTAAAGTAAAGATTCTCTACTCTTTTACTTAATTTCTTTAAAGTATTTACTACTGGCATAAAATCTTCATCACCTGAAATCAAAATAGCACCATCATAGAGATTTTCATAGGCACCAACAAGCATATCATTAGCAAGATAAACATCATCGCCCTTGACTTCAAAGCCAAAAGTTCCGTCTGGCTTTGGATATTTTCTTAAGGTGCATAAAACTATCTTAAATCCTGGTATCTTTTCTAATTCTGCTAAGAATTTTTGATGCTTCCAATATTTTTCCTCGTTAGAAGTTATATCTAAGGGTGCGATATAATAAAAAACATTTATGAGAATTCTTTTCCCAACAAGTTCGTTAATCAGTTTTTTGTAATCAATTTTTCCTGCTTTTATTCTGTTTAAGCTGTGATAAAGGTTATTTCCATCAATAAAAATAGATATTCTCTCTTTCTTATCCATAATTTTCTATAGAAATGTTTGTTATAAATATTTGCCTTAAAATATTTACATTCTATCCAATCTTGCTATTCTTTCATTAACATCTGGGTGCGTTGAGAATAAATTCTGAAATTTCTTCTTGAAAGGGTCGGAAATGAACAATGGGGCGACGGCTTTTGAATAGTGGTGAGCGTCCTTGCTTGAAACATGTTCATTCTTTATGGCTTGCAAAGCTGAACGCAATCCTGAGGGATATCTTGTGAATTTAACTCCCGTGGCGTCTGCTGTGAATTCTCTCTTTCTTGAGATTGCTAATGCTGCGAGTTGGGCTACAAGAGGAGCAAGGATTGCAGCGATAATTCCCAAAATTATGAAAATTCCATTCTTTTTACTATTATTATTTCCAGATGAGAACCATAAACTGCGAAGATAAATTTGTGCTATTATTGAAATCATCCCAACCATTACTGCAGTAATAGTCATGAAACGAATGTCAAAGTTTGCTATATGGGACATTTCATGGGCTATCACTCCTTCCAATTGCTGTTTGTTTAATTTCTCGAGAGCACCGGCTGTTACACAAATGACTGCGTGTTGTGGGTCTCTTCCGGAAGCGAATGCATTGATTTGTTCGGATTCCATTACATAGACTTTTGGCATTGGCAATCCTGACGCAATAGACATTGACTCTACGGCATTGAAAAGCATTCTATGTCTTTCCTGCGAGGCAGGTTTCGCGTTTACAGATGCAAGAGCGATTTTATCTGAATTGTAATAGCTTACAACAATATAAAGAAGAGAAAATATTGTTGCGAATATCATAATGAAAAAGAAATAGCTTGGGTCTACTGCATAGGAAATTATATATCCAAGGACAACTATGATTATGAATACAAATATCATCAATAGAAATGACTTGAACTTGTTTCTTGATATTTCATCTTCAAAGGATAAACGCTCTGCCATGATACAATAGATAATTAGAGGTTTATAAGATTTGGGGAATTGTGTTTCAGATGAAACTATATTTTAGTTTCAAGTGTAGCTATATTATTCTGAACGAAATGGAGAAATTGAGTATAATGATGTTAGTTTCATTTTTCCTAGAAAACTCCCTCCACGAGCGGCAGCGAGTTGAGGGCTGGAGAGTTCAGAGATGAAACAACGAGCAACGAAGTTGCGAAGAGTTAAAAAATCGTGCGTGGGTGGGTGGGAAGTTTTAGAAATAAAGTGAGGGCTGGCGAGATAGTCTCTTGGGGGTTTTAGGGGGTCGGCGTTATGAGTAGTCACTATTAAGTAGTTATAAATAGAAAAGTTTATAAATAAGCAATTTTTACAATATTTAATATGGGAAATATTATATTGGTCGGTTCAGTGCATAATGATTTAAAAGGTCCAGAAAGACTGGAAAGAGTATTAAATTATTATAAACCTTCAATTGTAGGCTTAGAGCAAACTCCACAAGGGGCTACAAGAGGGTGGCAAGTTCATTTAGATTTACAGAAAAAACTCGAGACAATTCCTTTTCAAAAATTATATACTCCTGAACAAATAGCAAGGTTAAAATTAATGTTTAATTCTTCTTACTTTGAAGAGTGGGTTCCAAAAGTTTACAAAAATGGCTCGCCAGACATAAGATTATATTGCCTTGATAAAGAACTTGATGAAGGGGTAGGTAACTCCATGAGTGCGGCTGAACAAACTTGGTTAAGACAGCAATTAGCCAGTGGAAAAACTATGGCGGATTTATTGACGCCAATGGATATGGATATTAAAGACTTTATTGACAGGGGTTCTGTGGAAGAATATCAAAGAGATGTTGATTCAAGATATGATCGGGTTGCTTCGAATGATTTTATTTCAAGGTATGGAAGTGAGCTATTTAGAATCTGTGTCTTAGAAAGAGATGAAAGAATTGCAGCCCAAATCAGAAATATTCATATTGCTAATCCTGAAAAAGTATTTTTAGTAACTCTTGGTAATTCGCACATTTTTGGAGATTATTCTAGAAATACTTATGATTTAGTTTCTGATTTAAGCCCTACAAGAATGAAGTTGAAAGAAGCCGATAAGTTATAATTCTTGACGAAGTCAAGACTATCTGTTGCAAAGCAACCCGTAGCCGACCCCCTAATTTTTCTGAAAGAAAAATAATCGTAATGGTTTCGAGCCAGCCCGAATGTAAATAGGGAGCACGATTTTTTAATTGAGCCTAATGATGTTAGACGAAGTTGTGAATACTTGGAACAATTTTGTATAATCAGTGTTCTACGACCTGACGAGTGGATAAAATAAAAGTCCGATTGATAGTTTATAATTGGAAGGAATGGCCACTATGTAAATAGTAATTTAATAGTGGTAATAAGCAGGAAGGTTTAAAAAGTCAGCCTATTTTTTATAAATATGTCAAAATTAAAAGAAACATTGGCTAAGTATTTACTTGGAACTGATTTTTCAGATTATTATAATACCCAGAGGGCTTTTTATTCTGAATTTATTATTGATAGCGAAGAATTACAAGCAAAACGAGAGCGAATTAATAGAGAAGAACTAGATATGAAGATTCTCTCGGTTTGGATCCCAAATATTTCTTATGTTTGGGGAATCGTAGCACTTGTGAGTGGAAATCCAGGATTTCTTATGATGAATGCAGGTGGAGAATCATTAAGGTGGATTGCGAGATATTTGAATAATGCGACTATAAAAAGAAGCGATGAAATATTTAGGAAGGATCAAATTTTTATTCAAGAGATGAGAGAAAGTTTACCTGAATTAAAAGCGAAGAATTTTGATGCCTGTAGTTTAGAAGCAAGCTTAACCAATTTAAAAAGAACTTTAGATTCTATTTAAGATTAAAAATAACTTTGAGTCGTCTTGCGTCTCAGTGCGAGGTGGTGCCTCTGATTTTTTTCTCAGTAAGATTTGAAATTTTAGAATCTCAGAATGAAACTTTAGGAACAGCTCTTTCCTCGGCTTTTATCTCAAGGAAGTGTTTTTCTTTCTTGCCGTAAAGTCTTGCAAACATGAATCCTGGGAAGGTTTCCACCATGTTATTGAACGTCAAGATGGAGTCGTTGTAGAACTGCCTTGAATAAGCAACTTTGTCTTCTATTGCTGAAAGCTCCTGTTGAAGCTGAAGGAAATTCTCATTGGCTCTCAATTGAGGATAGTTTTCTGCTAGTGCAAAAATAGACTTGAGGGCAGTCTGCAATTCTGCGCCTGCTTTTACTTTTTCAGTTATTGTCTTTGCGGAAAGAAGTGCTTTTCTTGCTTCGGTAACATCCTGCATAATGCCTTTTTCATGCTTAGCATAACCTTTTACCGTGCTTATAAGATTTGGAACCAAATCTGCTCTTTTCTTAAGCTGAACATCAATTTGTGAAAGAGAGTTATTCACTCTATTTTCCATTACTGTAAATCTATTATAATATCCTATGAAAGCTATTACTATTACTGCAATTACTGCAATAAGTATCCAACCAAGTACCATATTTTAATTAGAAGAAAGAGTTTTATAAATGTTTTCTATTTATTGCGCGCTTGTTCTTTCAAGAACTTTTCTAAGTCCTGGGCTTACATCAGGGTTTATTTCTGCTACTTTATCTGCCAAGGTAAGAGTTCTTGAATAATATTTATAGTGCCTCCCAACTTGAGAAACATAAGCATTTCTAACTCCATAAAGACGGCTTTTCGACATGTCATCGGTAAAGAATATATCCTCCTTTGGATGAGGCCATATGGCTATGGGGTCTCCTTTCTCTTCCCAATAAGATTTTACGCTGCCTTCCATAACCCAAGTAAGAGTTTCTCTTCCTCGAATATTAGGAGAGGTAGAATAATTTCCCTGAGCGTATTCTGCAAAGATTGCCTGCTCTATTGGAGATGGCCAGTCTTGTGTGAATTTTAAGGAATTGAACATATGCCCTTTTGAAGATTTTACAAATTCTAGATTAGCCATTGAAGAAAAATCATTATTTTCCCTATCTGAAAATTCCAAAAGAATTGTTTCTTCGTCTCCGACAGCTAATTTTGTTGGAAAACCTGCTTTTGGCAGATTGAATTTTTTTCCTTTGCTTATTGATAAATGATGATTGTTTAAATTGAGTGTGACTTCTCCATTAGCCACATAGATTATTTTATTTGTTGTATTTATTCCGGAGATTATTAATTTTGGAGGCAATGAATGAAATGTAATATGCTTGATGCTTCCCATAAATTCAAGTATCTCTGCTCCGCCATGAAAAATTTCAGCATGAGGGGTGAAGGTTTCATTTCCAGGAAATAAAAGGGGACATTCTCTTGGATTAATTTTCTGTTTAATATATTTTTGAATTAAATTGCTAATTATCATTTTCAACTTGCCTTAGATTTAGAAAGATTTAATCTTATCGGCGCCCCGTTAATATTGGGCTCTTTTTCGCATCTTGGACAATAGGGAACTGATTCTATATAAGGTATTGAACCAAATCCTCCTATTCCTGACGGATCATCCCAAACTGGATGAATCACTGTCGAACCATTAACGATCGAATTACATTCTATACATCTGTAAACCTCAATAGATCTAGATCTGTCTGTAAAATATATAATTTTACTGCCAAATTTTTTCATATATTTTTTTCCATCGTATTCTGCATGTTCTGGTATAAATATATCTGAGGGATTTGCCAGAAATTCTGCCCACCATTGTTTAGGAAACAATTTTCCTGAGAATTCTAAGGAATCCAAAGATTTTATTTTTTCATCAGTCATATTATTAAATTATAATTGTTTGTTTATAAGGATTTATATTCTTAATTTATTAATGCTATCAAGAGAAATCCAGGCAGTTCCGTAGCTTTTTTTGACATTGAAAGGAGGAATTTTTTCAACATCTTGCAGAAAGATTAACATACACAGAGTTTTATCTTTAATATTATCATAATAAGAGATATCAACTCCAAGCTGTGCTGAATATCTTGATAAAATAGATTTAATTTCATCTGGAGAGAGATTTTCATAAACTTCAAAATCTTTGACAGATGCACGAGCAGTTACCTGGGCGCCCGATTCTTTAAAATAAATTATATCTCCTTTTGAAAGAGTTCCAAAAGGGGCCTTTTTATGCTTGTACCAGCGCGATTCAATAGTTTTCTCCCCAGAAAGTATTTTGGAGAGAAGATTATTAGTTTTTGATAGGATTGCCAGATGTTCCATTTTGAATATCCTTGCAGAGAATTATTTCATTTCCGATAGAATATAGGGTTTCTTCTGCATTTATACTAAATCCTCTTTTTTCAAGAAATTTTATTGCTGGATTTTCCGGATGGGCGTCGCATTGCATTCTTTTAAATCTAAATTCGCGGGCAAATTGTTCTACTGAATCAATTAATATTGAACCTAAGCCATTTCTTTCAAATTCTGGAGAGACTCTTAAATTTTTTATCTCTAAAATTGAATGTTCTTGCTTATGTCTCTGAAATATCGCGCTTCCTGCAATAATTCCTGCATCATTAGTTGCATAAAATGCTTTTTTATACATTAATTCAAGCTCTCTTTTACATTTTTTCAACCAGAGAGAATAATCTGGATAATCTAATGGAAATTGTCTTATGAATTCATAGAGAGGCATTATTTCCCGTGTATCTGTTAGAAGTTTTATCTGAAATGGCATTTTATATTATTATAAACAAGAACAAGAAACTATTTAAATTAATTTAATAGATTTTTAGGAATTCTAAATAGCAATCTTATTAAAGTAAATTTTGAATATATTAGTATGAAAATAATTTACATGGATAACGCGGCAACAACCCCTGTTTACAGAGAAGTTGCTGAAGAAATTGAAAAATTTTATTTAGAGGATTATGGAAATCCTTCTTCTACTCATGAAATGGGAGAGAGAGCCAGAAAAGCGATTGATAATGCCCGAGTTGTGATTGCTAGAGAAATTGGAGCAAAAGTAGAAGAGATTATTTTTACTTCTGGCGCTACTGAAGCAAATAATCTTGCTTTTTTTGGTTTGGCTAGAGCAAATAAGGAAAAAAAGAAAATTGTGATAAGTTCTATTGAACATTCTTCAATTTTTGAGATTTGTAAAGCATTAAAGAGAGAAGGTTATGAAATTGTAGAAATTCCTGTTAATGAAGAGGGATTTATTGATTTGAAGGAATTGGAAAAAAATATTGATAAAAATACTCTTTTTGTTTCAATTATCCACGCGAATAACGAGATTGGAGTTTTGCAGGATTTGAGAAAAATAGGTGAGATTTGCAAAAAGAAAGGAGCATTATTTCATACAGATGCGGTGCAGAGTTTTGGAAAAGAAAAAATCAATGTCAAAGAAATGGGGATTAGTTTGCTTTCTGTATGCGGACATAAGATTGGGGGGATGAAAGGAATTGGATTTTTGTATGTTGAAAATGGAATTGAAATCGAACCTATGATTTATGGAGGAGGACAAGAAAAAGGATTGCGGGGAGGAACTGAAAATGTTCCTGCAATTGCAGGATTTGCAAAAGCATTGGAAATTACAAAAAAGATTGATGATAATAAAATTAGAAAGATTAGGGATTATTTTATGATTGAATTGGAGGAAATTGGGGGAAAAATAAACGGCTCTCGCGAAAAAAGAATTGCGGGGAATGTGCATGTCAGCTTTTTAGGACTTGACGCAGATGAAGCCGTGATAAAATTGTCGCAGAAAGGAATAATGTGTTCAACTGGAAGTGCTTGCGAGAGCAAGAGAAAAAATAATAAAAAAGTTTTGAAAGCGATTGGCTTGAATGAGAAAGAGATTGCAGGGAGTTTAAGATTTTCTTTTGGTGAAAACATAAGAAGGAAAGAAGTTGATTTTGTTATTAATGAGTTAGGGGAAATTGTTAAAAGTTAAAGTTTATATACAATTATTTGCTTGTTATGGTATGGAAAAATTAAACAAAAAGAATGTAGCTTTATCGTTAGGAGTTTTATTTAGCATAACCCATACTATAAATATTTTATTAATTCAATTAGGAGTTATTAAATATGCTGAGCGGCTGCATTTTATTTCGATGCCTTATACATTACAACAGTTTAGTTTTGTGACTTTGATTGCAGGCATTGTAGTTGCATTTATTGTCGGTGCAGTTATTGGGTGGATATTTACAGGACTTTATAACTATTTTTCCAGAAAAAACAAATAGATTGATTAGACAAAGTTTAAAAATCAAGAATTCATAAAAGAAACATGAGAAAAATAATAAGACGAAAGAGAAGAGAAAGAATACTTAAGATGTATGCTAATAAGGGAAAAGTTAAGAGAAAGAAGAAATAGTTGTGTAATTTTAAAGTGATGACTTTGGAAAGATTTATAAACTGATGATTTTTAAGTATTTTAGGAAAAATAAAAATGTCAAAAATTAAAGACCTTGTTGGTATAGCAACAGAAATAATATTTTCAGAGTTAGGTTTGGTTACATTAATGACTACATTAATAGCAACAATTGGGGCACTACAATTATACTCTACATGTAAAGCATCTAATCCAAATCCTCCAATTTATAGAGATGTTAATGGTGATGGAGTAGAGGACAAAATTGTTCAGAAAAAAGTAAAAAATGGCGGATTCCTTTGGACAAGCTATGACACTTTGAAAGATGAGATTTTATATGGTGTCAAAGTTAATGGAAGAAAGTTATATCTCCCAAAAGATCAATTTGAAGTCTCTCGTTCTGCAATTGAGCATCCTAATGAATCTTGTCAGAAGACATTAGAAAAAAATTAACAAGATTTAATTATTCTTCAGCTTCTAAGTCTTCTTCGTTAAAAGGGGCATAAGCAAGGGTTTCTTCTTTATCATCAAGAATTTCTACATGATATTGTCCATTTGGTAGAAGGAGATTTATTTTTCCAGACATGCCCTTAGTTATCTTTATAGGAGTATCTGTATAATATTCCACATATTCTTCATTTGGAATAACTAAAATTTTTACTTTTTGATGCCTCTTAAACTTCTGTTCGCTCATCTCTTTTTCTTAGATTTTTCTTTTTCCTTTACTTTTGGCAGTTTTATCTTTGAGAATAGGAATAAATAAAGTATTTCCAAAATACCAAATGTATTAATTACAAGAAGCGCGATAAACCAAACTGGTGAGTTTCGGCGTGCGGATTTCCAGAGAGCAAGAGCTTTCCAGACAAGACTCCATATTACTGCTAAGATTAATAGCCATAACGGAACTCCCAAGATTGCAGATAGAGATAATGCGTCAGCCATATTAAATACAAGGAGTCATTGTTTATAAATCTTACATTGGGAATTACTGAAGAGATTAAGTTATTTTTTACAATATATAAATATTTAAAAACGATTCATAGTCTTTTATATTATGGATAGAAAGGATATTTTTAATTTATCTGATTTAAAATCTAAAGAGAATTTTACTTTAGATAATGCATTAAAATTACCTGCAGGAATTCAATTAGATGTTATTATAGCTCAAATATTAACTCCGCATGTATTTTTTACATATAAAGATTCTCCATTTGCAAATAGGCAAAGAGCAGAAGAATATATTAGTAGATTTTTTTTAATTCGAGGAGACGATAGAAAAGATAAGCCATTAGAATTATGGGAATATAAATATCAAGGAGGGCATGGAGAAGGATATTATCCCAGAAATAGAGAGGGAGTATGTGCTTATTCTGGATGTTTTGAAGGGAGTATGGAATTATTAAGTAATGATGAGGGATTTTTATATAAATGGGGCAAGAATGTCAATTTGCATTTCCTTGACTGGAATAAATTAAATCTTAAGATTGGTGATAAAGATTATGGTACTGGAGATACTTCTATGATTATCTGCAAGACAATTTTAAAAACAATGTGGCACTCAAAAAATAAATAAAATTTACTACTCATAAAATAATACGCATTTTATTTTTAATAATAGCGACGATAGAAAGTAGAGTATAGAAATGTTTAAATAAATAAAAAAGTAGCGGACTTGATAACACAATAAGTTGTGGTTTTCTCTCGGAAAAACACAATCTGTTGAGTAATAAAAAGAGAAAATGCTGTGCCCATATTGTTCTAATCCTGAAACGAAAGTGCTAGATAAGAGAGATATAGATGCTCTGACTAAAAGAAGAAGAGAATGCCTAAAATGCAAAAAAAGATTCAATACTGCTGAAAGTTTAGAGCATAGTGAAATGAGAGTAATTAAGAAAAGTGGGAATAGAGAGAGTTTTGATGCTGAAAAATTAAAGGGTGGAATAATAAAGGCATGTGAGAAAAGGCCAATAACTGATGAACAGATAACGCAAATGATGGTATTTGTTGAAGAAAAACTCAAAAAAGAAGGAAAAGAGATAAAGAGTGAAATGATAGGCAAATTTGTTTCAAATGAATTGAAGAAATTGGATAAAGTCGCTTATATAAGATTTGCTTCAGTATATAAAGATTTTACAGATGTTTCAGATTTTAAAAAAGAAATAAGGGAGTTAAAAGATTAATATGGAATTTGATAAAGGGAGATTGCAATTGAAAAATGAACTTAGACTTAATAAATATTTGAGTCATGAAGGCAAAAATCCGTTTGAATTTGATATTTACGGCAATCCATTAAAATGGATTTCTGAAGATGTCAGAGTGAGTGATGATATGGGAAAAACTATATTCACCCAGCCGAATGTCAAAAGGCCGGATTTTTGGAGCACATTAGCAATAAAAGTTGTAGCCAGCAAATATTTCTGGGGAGACCAAAATAAAGGAGAAAGAGAAAATTCTATAGAACAGCTTGTTGGAAGAGTTTCTAGATTTATTGGAAGGCAGGCATTAAAACAAAGATATTTTGATGAAATTCAAAGTTCAATTTTGAGAGATGAAATGACTGCTATTTGCCTTAATCAATTAGGCTCTTTCAATTCTCCAGTATGGTTTAATGCAGGAACTAATCAAGAATATAATCCAGATGCAGGAGGAGTTTCGGCTTACAAATGGGATTTTGCAACAAATAGTGTTGTTCAAGCTAAAAGAACAGATGATAATCCCCAGTGTTCAGCGTGTTTTATACAAAAAGTAGAGGACCATATGGAATCAATTCTTGCGGTGCAGGTTTCAGAAGCTAATCTTTTCAGGGCAGGTTCTGGAACAGGAACTAATAGATCTACATTGAGAAGTTCTAAAGAAAGACTTACTGGAGGAGGAAGAGCTTCAGGGCCGGTAAGTTTCATAAAAGGATATGACGCCTATGCTGGAATAATTAAATCTGGAGGCAAGACAAGAAGAGCTGCAAAAATGGAGATATTGAATATAGATCATCCAGACATAATGGAATTTATAATGGCAAAACAAAATGAAGAAAAGAAAGCTTGGGCATTAATTGAACAGGGTTATTCGGGCGGGATGAATGGAGAAGCCTATGGGACAGTAGCTTTTCAAAACTGCAATCTTTCTGTAAGGGCGCAGGATGAATTTATGGAATCTGTAAAAAATAATGGAGAGTGGCAGACAAAATTTGTTGCTTCAAATGGGGTATGTGAAACTTTTAAGGCAAGAGATTTATTGAATAAAATAGCTGAAGGAACATGGCTTTGCGGAGACCCAGGAATGCAATTTGATACTACAACAAATAAATGGCATACATGCAAGAATAGCGAAAGAATTAATGCGAGTAACCCGTGCAGTGAATTTTTATTTATCGACGATAGTTCCTGCAATCTTGCGTCAATAAATCTTATGAAATTCAGAACTGAAGATGGAAAATTTGATGTTGAAAAATTTAAGCAGGTTATTAAAAATTTTATTATATCTATGGATATTGCTGTTGACGGAAGCAGTTATCCCACTTCAAAAATAACCAAGAATGCGCATGATTTTCGGCCTCTTGGATTAGGATATGCAAATCTTGGTGCTTTGTTAATGAGTTTGGGAATGCCATATGATTCCGAAGAAGGAAGAGCAGTTGCTGCATCTATAACTGCGATAATGACTGGAGAAGCTTACAAAACTTCTGCATTATTGGCAAGTCATATTGGTGCATTCAATGAATTTGAAAAGAACAGAGAGCCAATGTTAAATGTAATTAAAATGCATAGAGATGAAGTTAAAAAAATTCCTGTAAATAAAATACCTACTCAATTAAGATATCTTGTGAACGATGCATGGGATTGCTGGGTTGAAGCGCTTGAACTTGGGGAGAAACATGGATATAGGAATGCCCAGGCAACTGTGCTTGCTCCAACTGGAACAATTGCTTTTTTGATGGATTGTGATACAACTGGAATTGAACCAGATATAGCACTTGTAAAATATAAAGTATTATCTGGCGGAGGAATGCTGAAAATTGTAAACAGAAGTGTTCCTATGGCTTTGAA
Organism: archaeon; assembly: GCA_030679115.1. Taxonomy (GTDB): domain Archaea; phylum Nanobdellota; class Nanobdellia; order Pacearchaeales; family GW2011-AR1; genus JAUXTS01. Next base: position 28,761 of record JAUXTS010000047.1, on the reverse strand, counting down.
AAATTTAGGATACACAAGCGAGCAGATTGATAAAATTATTTCTTATGTAGACAAAGAAGATACTGTTGAGGGAGCTCCGGGATTGCTTGAACATCATCTTCCAGTATTTGACTGCGCTTTTAAGCCCGCTAAAGGAAAAAGGTCCATTTATTATAAGGGACATGTTCTTATGATGGGCGCGGTGCAGCCATTCTTGAGCGGAGGAATAAGCAAGACGATAAATATGCCTGAAAATTGCACTGCACAAGAAATAGCAGAAGCTTACATTTTTTCATGGGAGCAGGGATTAAAGGCAGTTGCAATATACCGGGAGAACAGCAAGAGAAGCCAGCCTTTGAATACTAAGAAAACTGAAGGAGAAATTGTAAAGAAAGAAAAAATTGTAAATGTCTTGGTAACTGAAAGAAAGAAATTACCGCAGACAAGAAAATCAATTACTCATAAATTTGATATTGCTGGGCACAAGGGATATATTACGGTAGGATTTTATGACAATGGAAAGCCTGGGGAACTTTTTGTAACAATGCATAAAGAAGGCTCGACTATCAAAGGACTTATGGATGCATGGGCGCGTTCTGTCTCCATTAATCTTCAATACGGCATTCCTGTAAAAGATTTATTTGCAAAATTCATGCATCAAAAGTTTGAACCTTCAGGATTTGTAAAAAATATTGAAGAGGGAGAATTGAACAAAAAAATAAAACCAATAAGAACTGCTTCTTCCATAGTAGATTATATAGCTCAATTCATGATTAATAATTTTGGCGAGGGAACTGGAACTTTAGATATTAAAATTGAATCTCTCGAAGTTCAGAAAGAATCGCAGGTTTCATTGCAGGAATTTGGTAATGAAGGTTTAACTTGTCCGCATTGCGGAGGGCCTGCAAAGAGAATGGGCAATTGCGCTATTTACTGCACTTCGTGCAAGCAGACGACGAGAAGTGGTTGTGGAGAGTAAATTTTGTGAGAAAGATTTATAAACTATTTCTTTGAGAGAAGGAAATGAAAATAATGGTTAATGGTCTGCCGGGAAAGATGGCTGGAGAAGTTGCAAAACAAGTTTTGAGAACTGAAGGTCTCGAACTGTGGGATTATTCTTTAACAGGGTCAGAAATAACTCAAAAGACGGCAGAGATAGGGGGAAATAAAATTCATCTTTATACACCCCACCAAAGAGTTTTCTTTGCGGCAGATAGTTGTTTTCCTAAAGGAGGGATAGTCGTCGATTTTACACATCCTTCTGCAGTAAATTCAAATGCAGATTTTTATTGCATCCATAATTTGCCTTTTGTTATGGGTACAACCGGAGGAGACAGAACCGCTTTAGAGCAAAGAGTTAGAGACTCCGATGTTGTTGCAGTAATTGCCCCAAATATGGCAAAACAAATCGTTGCTTTCCAAGCAATGATGAAATATGCTGCTGATACCTTTCCTGCAGCATTCAAAGATTATTCTCTTGAGATAGTCGAAAGCCATCAGAAAGGAAAAGCAGACACAAGCGGAACTGCAAAAGTAATGGTAGACTATTTCAATTCATTAGGCATTCCATTTGATGTAAAACAGATTAAGATGATTAGAGAGTCTCAACAGCAAATTGCAATGGAGGTACCTGAAGAGTCATTGACAGGCCATGGATGGCATACTTACACCCTAAAATCTAAGGATGGAAGTGTCCTATTTAGATTCACACACAATGTAAACGGAAGAGAGGTTTATGCAGCAGGAACAATTGATGCAATCAGGTTCTTAAGCGGAAAGATTGCTGCTGGAGAGAAAGGAAAAGTCTATTCAATGATGGATGTCTTGAAAGGCAAATAAATATATTTAAATTTTATCGACAGCGACGATAAATAAAATATCACAAAAAGATTTATTAACTTAATCTTTTAAAATATGTGATGGGAAGTGTTACAGAATTAAAAGAGGCGAATTTTGATGATTTTATTTCTGAAGGAAAAGTGATTGTTGATTTCTGGGCAGAATGGTGCGGGCCATGTAAAATGCTTTCTCCGATTGTTGATGAACTTGCAAAAGAGATGAAAGGAAAAGTTCATTTTGGAAAAATTAATATTGACAAAGAAAGCGATTTGGCGCAGAGATTTGAAGTTATGAGCATTCCGGCTCTGCTTTTTTTCAAGGACGGCGAGCATATTGATAGTACTATGGGTGCAATGCCAAAAGAAGAATTGAAGAAAAGAATTAATGAAGTCTTTTAGAAAACTTAATTCTCCAAAAAATAAAGATTTATATAACAACTTTTTCTCGTGTTGTCATGGCTCCGTAGCTCAGCCTGGTCAGAGCACTGGACTTTTAATCCAGGTGTCGCGGGTCCGAATCCCGTCGGGGCCATATAAACTCTTCAGATTATATTGGAACCGAGGGCACTAAGAATTTGAGGTTACGAAAATTCTTTCAGCCGTCGGGGCCATTCTACAAAAATGGCTTATTTTTGAAGTTAAATGTTTCTTGAAGAAAACTCCAAAGAATTGAAAAAACAATTCTTTGTCCATTTCGACTTACGTCGAAAGTCCTTAGAGAATTCTTTTAGAATTCTCTATCTCTTTTGCCCAACGGCAAAAGATTTAAAAAGCCATTTTTGCAATCAATTTAATTGAGTTGCTTAAATTAAATTTATGTAAACTCCAACGATATCCATGCACATCTTACAACCCAAACATACAAAATTAAAGCCTCAAGAAATTAAAGATTTATTGGAAAAATATAATATTTCTCTTTCTCAATTGCCTAAAATTAAATCGACTGATCCTGCAATTCTTCAAGGCTATGTTCCTGGAGATGTTCTGAAAATTGAAAGAAAAACCGAAGATAAAGTTTATTTTTATTATAGGGTGGTGGCATAAATGCAAAAACAAAAACATTTATTGATTAAAAAATATCTTGAACAGCATTCTCTGGTTGAATCCAACGTATCTTCTTTCAATGATTTTATTAAAAATAAAATGCAGACTATTATTAACGAAATAAATGACACAATAAATAATGAAGAAGTTGAAATTAAGCTTGGAAAAATAAGAATTGAAACTCCAAATATCATTGAAGCAGACGGAAGTAGCAGTCTTATCACTCCAACTATGGCAAAATTGAGAAATTTAACTTATTCTGCCCCTGTTTTTGTAGAATTGACAGTTAAATTCGGAAATCAATCTGATAGTTCTGAAGTTGAAATTGGAAGAATTCCAATCATGGTTAAGAGCGCTGTCTGTAATACTCATGGAATGAATAAAGAGCAGATGATAGAAAATTATATGGATCCTCTTGACCCTGGAGGATATTTTATAATTAATGGAAATGAAAGAGTCATGGTAATGAATGAAGATTTGGCTGCAAATCAGCCATTTATAGAAGAAGGAAGATATGGATTAATGTTAAGAATTTTCTCGCAAAAAGGTTCATATAGAATTCCGACAACAATTATATCTACAAATGAAGGATTATTGGAATTAACTTTCAGCAGATTGAAAAATATTCCTGCAATAGTTGTTTTGAAAGTCCTTGGAATGACAAAAGAAGCCGATATTGCAAAGCACATTGGACACGAAAATGATTCTTTAATTGTTAACTTATATGAATTTGCAAAATTACAGGAAAGCGAAGATGCAATAGCCTATCTTGCTGAAAAAACAGGAATACAAGGAACAAAAAAAGAAATTATTGACAGAGTAAAGCAAAAAATAGATTCATTTTTCCTACCTCATATAGGAACGGATAAAAGTTCAAGAGGAGAAAAAGCACTTACTTTATGCAGACTTATTAAATTATATCTTAGAGCAACAGAAAGTGAAAAAATAAGAACCGACAAAGACCATTATGCAAATAAGAGAGTAAAACTTTCAGGTGATTTGATGTCTGATTTATTCAGAGTAAACATGGGAATTCTTATAAGAGATATACAATATTCTCTTCAGAAAGTAACTAAGAGAAAAAAATTCTATTCAATAAAGACAATTGCCAAATCTACTTTATTCACGCAAAGAATTGAAAGCGCGATTGCTACAGGGAGCTGGATTGGAGAGAGAAGCGGAGTAACTCAGAACATGGATAAGACAAATTATCTTGCTATGCTCTCACAATTGCAGAGAGTTTCTTCCATGTTGCCTGGAGAGCAGGAAAACTTTATGGCAAGAACACTTCACCCAACTCATTATGGAAGATTCTGCCCAACTGAAACTCCAGAAGGAACTGAAATTGGATTGAGAAAGAATCTCGCTATCTTAAGCAAAATATCGACTGCGATAGAATTTGATGAAGGAAATGTTTTAAGAAAATTCCATGAAGCAGGATTGAATAAAGAATCAGGCAAAGACGTTTTCTTTAATGGAAGATTTGTAGGAATGGTTGAAAATCCACAGGATTTTGCACAGAAAGTAAGAGAAATAAGAAGAGCAGGGCAATTGCCAAGAGAATTGAGTGTAAGATATGATAATATTCTTAATCAGATTACAATGTCTATAGAAGTTGGAAGAGTTCTTAGGCCAATAATTGTTGTTGAAAAAGGTTCAAGCAGATTGAAAGATGAGCATCTGGTATTGCTTGAAAACAATAAAAAAACATGGATCGATTTGATTAATGAAGGAATTGTAGAATATATTGATGCGGCAGAAGAAGATAATGCGCTCGTCGCGCTTTATCCGGAAGAAATTAATCAAGATTCTACTCATCTTGAAGTTGACCCTATTGATTTATTTGGATTAATCACGAGCCTTGTTCCTTATGCAAATCACGATCACGCTCCAAAACTTAACAAAGGAAGCAAGACATTGAAACAGAGTCTTGGAATTTATGCTGCAAACTTCTTAACAAGACTTGATACAGATGTTTCTATACTTCACTATCCACAAAAACCATTGGTAAGAAGTTTTGTATACGATACATTGGAAGTTTATCCTTCAGGACAGAATATAATTGTAGCGATAATGCCGTTTGAAGGATATAATCTTGAAGACGCAGTTGTCTTGAGCAAATCAAGTATTGACAGGGGAATGGGAAGAAGCACTTATTTCAGGCCGTATTCAACAACTGAATTACAATATCCTGGAGGATTATCTGATGAGATAACCATTCCAGAAAAAGATGTTTCAGGATATAGAACTGAAGCTTCTTACAGATTCTTGGAAGATGATGGAATAGTTTATCCTGAAGCAAGTATGGAACAAGGAGAAGTAATTATTGGAAAGACGACTCCTCCAAAATTCTTAAGTGAAGCAAAAGACATAAGCATTCAGGCAAAGAAAGAAGCAAGTGCAGCAATAAGACAGGAAGAAAGAGGAACTATTGATGCAGTATTTGTTACAGTAGATGAAGAGGGAAACAAGATTGCTCAAGTAAGAACAAGAGATTTGAGACTGCCTGAACCAGGAGATAAATTTTCAACACCTCATGGACAGAAAGGAGTAGTCGGTTTCATTGCAGATTCAGAAGATGTTCCATTTACGGCGAGCGGAGTAAAACCTGATTTAATATTCAACCCTCACGGAATACCAAGCAGAATGACAGTCGGACATTTGATAGAATTATTTGCAGGAAAAGTCGGAGCAGTTGCAGGAAAAATTATAGATGGGACTTCATTCTCTGGACAAAGCGTTCAGGAACTTGAGAATCAATTGAAAGAAATGGGGTTCAGCTTTGATGGAAAAGAAACAATGTATCATGGAATTACTGGAAAGAAAATGGAAGCCAAGATTTACATTGGAAATATGTATTATTTGAAATTGAAATACATGGTAAAGAATAAGATGCACGCAAGAGCATCAGGAAAAGTTGCATTGCTTACAAGACAGCCAATTGAAGGAAGATCAAGAGGCGGAGGACTTAGACTTGGAGAAATGGAGCAACAGGCACTTTCAGGACATGGGGCTGCTTTGCTTTTGAAGGAAAGATATGATTCAGACAAGACAGAAGTCTATATATGCAAAGAATGCGGGTTTATGACTTATGAAGATGTCCTTAGAAATAAAATTGTCTGCACTATGTGTGGAGGCAATGAAATTGAACCAATTGAAGTCTCATATGCATTCAAGCTATTGGTTGATGAACTGCTTGCACTTGGAATAAATACTACATTCGACTTAAAGAATAAATTTGAACAATAAACATGGAACAACAAACACAAACAAGAACAGAAGAAGAACAATTTTTAGCAGGATTTGAAAGAGCAAGAAATTATGTTAGAGAGAATGAGAATGCTCTTAGAAAGAAATATGGAAATAATTATATTGCTGTATTAGAAAATATAGGGGTAATTGATAACGATAGAGATGAATTTGAATTGGCTAGAAGAATGGAAGCAGTACATATCGAACCTCAAAGGGTTGTTCTTATTAATACAATTGATTATGTTCTTAATCCAAGAGTTGTAGAAATAAGTAGTCTGGAGGTTGTAAGACAAAGATGAGAGAAAAATATTTTAGAAAACAGATAAAAGCCTTGAAATTCAGCCTGCTTAGTCCAAACCAAATTAAGAAGCTGAGTTCTGCAAAAATAGTTACTCCTGAACTTTATGATATAGATGGATTTCCAGTAGATGGAGGATTAATGGATTTAAGACTTGGAGCAATTGACCCAGGAGTAAGATGCAGAACATGCGGAAAGAGAGTCAAAGAATGTCCGGGACATCCAGGAAGCATTGAACTTGCAAGGCCTGTTTTTCACATTAAATATATTCCTTTGGTAGAACTTTGCTTGAGAAGTTTCTGCATAAACTGCGGAAAGCTTACATTAAGCGATGAAAAGCAAAGTGGAATTATTACAAGCCAGAGAGCCAAGAAAGCAAGAGATGCAAAAAAATGCCCGCATTGCGGAGAAACATTAGAAAAAGTCAAACTTGAAAAGCCAAGTACTTTTATGGTTGGAAAGAAAAGATTATCCCCTATAGAAGCAAGAGAAAGATTAGTCAATATAAAGGATGAAGAACTTATAAAAATCGGAATAAATCCAAAAACCTGCAGGCCTGAATGGTCTGTGCTTTCATTATTGCTTGTTCCGTCAGTAACTGTCAGACCATCCATTACATTAGATAGCGGAGAGAGAAGTGAAGATGACTGCACTCACAAGCTTTCTGATATCATCAGGTCAAATCAGAGATTGTGGGAAAACCTAAATGCTGGGGCGCCTGAAGTCATTATAGAAGATTTGTGGGATTTATTACAATATCATATTACTACATTCTTTGACAATAATATTTCAAGAATTCCTCCTGCAAGACACAGAAGCGGACAACCATTAAAGACAATTACTGAAAGAATAAAAGGAAAAGAAGGAAGAATAAGACATAATCTTGCTGGAAAGAGAGTCAATTATTCTGCAAGAACAGTTATATCTCCAGATCCGCATATAAAAATAAATGAAGTTGGAGTTCCATTTGAAATTGCAAAAATTATAACTGTTGCTGAAAGTGTTACAACAAGTAATATAGAATTAATGAGAGAATTGATCAAAAAGGGAGAAAATTATCCTGGAGCAAATTATGTTATAAGGACAGATGGCAGAAGAAAGAAAATCACTGAAGATTTGAAAGAAGAATTATGTGTGGAGATATGCCCAGGCTATAAAATTGAAAGACATTTAAGTGATGGAGATATAGTTTTGTTCAACAGACATCCTTCGCTGCATAAACAAAGTTTGATGGCACACTATGTAAGAGTTTTGCCTCACAGAACATTCAGACTACACCCCGCAGCAGCTGCACCTTATAATGCAGACTATGATGGAGATGAAATGAACATTCACAGCCCGCAGACTGAAGAAGCTATCGCTGAAGCAAAAACTCTTTTGGAAGTCAATCAGAATATTATTTCTTCAAAGAATAATATGAATCTTGTAGGAACAATTTCAGACTCTGTAACTGGATTATACTTATTGGGAAGCGATATTATTTCAAAGAGAGATGCAGATCAGCTTTTATTTGCCGCAGATACAATAAACAGCGAAAAAGGAAAAGAAATAAGTGGAAGAGATATATTTGCACAAATTATTCCAAAAGGCTCAAGCATTAAAGTTCCACATGAAATAACAAGAAGCAATTCTTTCGGAGCTGAAGATGGAGTAATGGTTAAAATAATTGACAGAGAATTCGGAAGGGAAGCTGCAGTTGATTCAATAAATAAGGCATTTATTCTTGGAGCAACTTATCTTTCAAGAAAAGGGTACACTTTATCACTTCATGATTTAAATGTCTCAGACAAAGTAAAGAAAATGACTGATGAAGTAATTGCAAATGCAGAAAAGAAAACTGCAGAAATTGTAAAATCTTATGAAAGTGGAACCTTACTTCATGTTCCTGGAAAGAGCCTTGAAGATACTAGAGAAATGAAAATACTTCAAGTATTAAATGAAGTTAGAACTGAAATTGCCAAGATAGTAAAGGCTAATTTCCCAGTAACTGGAAATGTCAATAAGATGATTCAGCCGGAAGCGGCAGGAAGCATGCTTAACATAGTTCAGATAGCATGCGGAGTCGGACAGCAAGCTCTTGGAAGCAAGAGAATTAATTTCGGATTTACTGAAAGAACACTGCCATTTTTCAAAAGAGGAGACTTAAGCCCAGATTCAAGAGGATTTATCAAATCTTCATTCTTTAAGGGATTAAAGCCTACTGAATTTTTCTTTGCATCCATTACAGGAAGAGACAGCCTTATGGATACTGCACTTAGAACTCCTAAATCCGGTTACTTATATAGAAGATTAGTTTCTGCACTTCAAGATTTGAAAGTTGAATATGACAAGACAGTAAGAGATGCTTCTGAAAATATAATCCAGTTTATGTACAGCGATGATGGAAAGGATGTATCAAAACTGCATTTGAAAGACAGTGAGACAGTTCCTGGAGAAGCAGTCGGAGTAGTTACCGCGCAGTCATTTGGAGAAGCTTCAACACAAATGGTTCTTAACGTATTCCATTTCGCAGGAGTATCTCAAATGCAGATTACTTTGGGTTTGCCAAGATTAATTGAAATTCTTGATGCAAGAAAACAGCCTTCAACTCCTTTAATGGAAATTTATCTTGATAAAGAGCATAACAATGAAAAAGATGCAAAAGTTATTGCTGAAAAAATAAAAGAAGTAAAGCTTAAAGAAATAATGTCTGAAATAAAAATAGACTTTTCAAACAAGAAAATAGAAGTTATTATTGACAGCAAGGGATTGAAATCTGTGCATGTGGGAGCAGATACAATAGTTGAAAGATTGAAGGAAAAAGGATTTAATGTAAAGGGAAATGATTTGAAATTGAGTGTAAATCTTGCAAAAGAAGGATTCAAAGAGATGTATAAAATTAAAGAGAAATTGAAAGAAACTATAGTCTCTGGAATAAAGGGAATTGCGCAGGTTGTTGTTGCAGAAAGAGGAAAAGATTTTGTGATATTAACTGCAGGCTCTAATTTGAAAGAAGTAATAGAAGTAAAAGGAATTGACAAAGATAGAATCACTTCTAATGATATTCATGATACAGCAGAAGTATTAGGAATTGAAGCTGCAAGACAGACTATCATTCATGAAATAAATAAAGTTATTGAAAGTCAAGGACTTGATATTAATGAAAGGCATCTTAAGCTTGTTGGAGATGCAATGACTTCTTCAGGAGTTGTAAAGGGAGTAACAAGAATGGGAATAATTTCAGACAAAGCAAGTATTTTAGCAAGAGCTACATTTGAGACACCAGATAAGCAATTTGTAAATGCCACTATTCAAGGGGGGAAGGATGAACTTAAGTCTGTAATAGAAAATATTCTTCTGAATCAGGCAATACCTGTAGGAACTGGATTGCCTGGATTGCTGGTAGAGGTAACAGGGCCCTTATCTAAAATAAAAAAGAAGTAATCGCATTCACCAATAGAACATGTCAACTATCAATATGCAAACAATAAGGTATATCAATCTATTAGACAAGGCTTCAAGAGTCAGAACAAGCAAATGTTTTATTTATAATAATGCAATTATTTTTGCAGTTCCAAGAAGCATGGTTTCACGAGCGATTGGACCAAATGCATTGCATATAAGAGAATTACAGGAAAAACTCGGCAAGAAAATAAGAATAATAAGCGAAGCAGAGGGATTGGGAGATATACAAAGATTTGTAGATGATATTGTTGCCCCAATAAGATTCAAATCTCTTGAGGTTACACCAGAGGGAGCAGTCATAACATCTGGAAGCACTCAAGTAAAAGCATCTTTGTTTGGAAGAAATAAGAAAAGACTTGAAGAATTGAGCCAGATTGTAAAAGATACTTTCGGGATTGAATTAAAAATTGTATAAAATGGTATTAATAAGGCTCAGAGATTTTAATCTCTGATACGTTCCGTATAAACGTATACGGAAGTTCTAAAGATTACAAAATAATCTTTATTCCTCTAGCTCTTACGAGCTAAAGGTTTTTAAAGCAAAATAATCAGGATAGAATATGGGTTTAATGAATGCGAGAAAATTTTTGAAATCTAGGAAAAAATATAGATGGAGCCAGAAGGCTTTCAAGAAAAGAACACTTGGAATTTGGAAGAAAGTAGACCCTCTTAAAGGATGTGCACAGGCAAAAGGAATAGTCATTAGCAAAATGCAAAAAGAAGCGAGACAGCCAAACTCTGCAATGAGAAAGTGCTGTAAAGTTCAATTGATTAAAAATGGAATTTCTGTCGGAGCATTCATTCCAGGAAATCTTGCACAGAAATTTGTAGATGAACACGATGAAGTTATAATTGAGCGAATCGGCGGAAGAAGCGGAAGACAAAAGGGAGATATTCCCGGAATCAGATTCCAAGTAATTAAAGTGAATGACCAGCCACTTAGACTTTTGTGGAAGGGCAAGATAGAGAAGGGTAGAAGATAATGAAAAAACTTGTTTTTTCAAATGTTCGGAATAAGAGGTATTCCTTCACATAATTAATATGAAAGAAGTAAAATTTTATGCAACAAAAGAACAGATTGACAGACTTACAGATATACTTGGAGGAGAAGAAGGAAGCGCAGAATTTGATATTGGACATGAAGATGAAGAAGGAAATAGAATTGTCAGAGTTTATGATGTATTTCACAGAGCAGGAAAGAGCAGTGTATTTTTAGTTGCGAAAAAAAATAATGAGGGATATCATTGTAGATTACAACCAACATGGGATGGTTCTGAACATTCCGAAGCTGAAAGATTGAACGTGGTATTGCAAACGCATAATTATCAACTTGAAAGAGGAGAGGATAACTAAAATGGAACAAAAACAAGAAGAAAAATTCAAGATATTTGATTTATATAGTTTATCTGAAATAGAAATAAAAGACCCTGCTTTGAAACCTTATATTAATCTTACTCCAAGATTACTTTTGAAGTCTCACGGAAGAATAAAAGGAAAGTTTTCAATTGTTAAAGTTAATGTCGTTGAAAGATTGGCAAATCATGTTGGAGTTCCTGGACATATGGGAAAGAAGCATAAGATAATTACATCGTGGAGTTCTGGAAAGTTCACCAAGAATATGGGGACTGTGCTTGAATCTTTAAAAATTATTGAAGAAAGAACAAAGAAAAATCCAGTTCAGGTTTTAATTACAGCTATAGAGAATGGAAGTCCAAGAGATGAAATTACCGTTATTGAGCATGCGGGTTCAAGATATCCACAGGCAGTTGACTGTAGTCCAATGAGAAGAATAAATCTTGCATTGAGGTGGTTTGTTCAGGGAGCTTATGCAAAAGCTTTTGGAAAGAAAAAGAAAATGGCTGATACTCTCGCCAATGAAATAATTCTCGCATCAAACGGAAGCATGGACAGCTATGCAATGGTTAAAAAGAATGAGGGCGAGAAACAGGCAGATTCTGCCAGATAATTTTGCAGAATCATATAAAGTAGAATTTTTAAACTATCTTATAATCTTTTTTGTTATGGAAATTTCTGAATTAGTTGAAAAATATTTTGAACAAATTGAAGTTGAAGATACAGATTTTATTCCGATTAATGACGCAGTTTCTGACGCTGCATATATTCTTTTACAACTTCCTATTGATATGATTAAAGAATATCAAGCATTGAAAAATAGAACAGAAAAATTACCAGATAGTGTAGAATTTTGGAAAGAAACTGGACTTGTAAAAAGATTACGAAATTATAAAGAATGTAATGTCGGACATGCCCCCTTAGGAGATATTTTAGATTATTTGAAAGAAAAGGTTTGGGGAGAGTTTTATAGTTGTAATTCTAAAAGAATAAGATTAGATATTACCGAAATTCCAGAATTTCATCAAGAATAAAATTGATAATCCTGAATAATATAAATGCTTAAATATCTTGATTAATAAAAATAACAATATGAGAAAGGAATTAAGCGATTTAGTTCCCTGTTGCAGGAATGTTTAACGTAGATGAGAAGGCTAAAAAAGAGAGGGAAGAATTTAGCTTAAAGTCCAGAAATGGGGACATAACTGATATGGAATTTGAAAGCTTATGCACTAGGAATGCACTGTATATGTTTTTTGTGACTGCTTATAATGTTGGTTTAATTTTGGGAACTTGTAGTGCAGTAAGTTATTTAGTTAGATAATTCTGTTATCTTCTTAAATTAATTTTAACTTATATAATTACCTAAAATTTTATTTATCTTTTAGAATAATGTCTTGTTTTAAAGAACCAAGAACCTTCTTTAATTAATTCTTCAGGAGAACTTAGGATTATTTCTAAATTATCTGGGATTATCTTTAAAGAACTTGGAATTGTAAAATGTCTTGGATTTGATAAGTAGGAGTATTCCTTAAAGAAGAACCCCTTAAAGAAGAACCCCTTAAAGAATAATCCCTTATAATATATTCAGGAGGTAATTTATCTTGTGTTATAACTGGATTGAATTCTTCTTCATAATTATGAACGGACATCATTGCAACTCTAAATCCATTAGCATCAGTTATAACTTCTAATGGAATTGCTGCACGTTTAAATTTTCCCAGTAAAGCATTTAGTCTTGAACCAAATTCTATAGTTTCGTGCATATCCATCTTCCAGTCACATACATCCATATTTGCTAATGCGGTTTGAACTCCAATTTCGCTATCTTCTAAATTAAAAGGAATTCTTGCTGTGTTTCTTCTATCATAGCCTCTTCCAGAAGTTACGGCTTTCTCAATTTGTCTTTGAATAGATGTTTTTTCCATAGTTATCTTCATGAAATAGATTATTTAAATGTTTCTATTGTATAGTCTCTTTTTAGTAGTTACATTTAGAAAGATTTATAAAACCGCAAATTTAAGAGTGTTCATGGAAGAAAATGATGATAAATATTGCAAATTGCTGAAAGAAATAGAGGAAGTTATGAACGATCCCAGAGCAAGCATAAAAATAAAAAGAAAATTACTTGGACTTGTACTTGATGATATAAGTGAAAATTCTGAAGTTTTTAGGGGCGGTGCAAAAAAACATGGCAACGCAGACGGAATTTTGAGGATATTTTTTCACAATAAATCAAGAAGAGAAGATGTTAGATATGCCGCTGAAACTATGCTTAAAGTATTCAGAGGAAATGATGTAGCAATGGCTGAACATTATGGCGTCCCATTGGAAATATTTAATCAATATATGATAAACCTTGGTGTGAATAAAGATGCTGAAAAATCAAGAAGAAAAAAATTTGAGATATTATTTGAATATGAAGGTAAAAGAAAAACAATGCATTATCAAGATAATTGCGCCTGTGGAAGCAATATAAAATGAAAATAAAAAGATTAAATGGGCTTAACAATAACGCAAAAAGACAGAGAGATGAGTATCTTCCGAGATATAGAACTCCAGATTATGGCGTTGAAGCGAAGGATTTTAAATTTGAATATGCTAAAAATTCCTTTGTAGAAATTTTTGAAGAAAGAATTGCAAAATTTACCAATTAGCTAAATTCATTGCTAACTCGATATACCTTTCTTGTCTTTCTTTTATGCCCGTTATTGTATCGCATATGTTCACATTGAGTTCTGTATGTGTGCAATAAGCCCCAATACAGATATCTCTGTCTGGTTGAGATAATAATTCACAGATAGATACATTTTTGCCTGTTTTTGCTCTATCTTTTATACAAGTAGTTTTTTCTGAAAATTTTTCACAGAAAGATAAATCTTGAGTGAAAAAAGTTAAACAATTAAGATTATCCCCACAAAGAGAAATATCTTTTGCTTTTAATGCGAGGCAAGTATTTTTATCTGGAGTATCTAATTGATTGCAATATTCTGTCTTTATTTCATTAGATTTGCCCCATTGATATAAATTGCTCATGAAATTAAAATAACACTGCTCTTTCTCATTCTGAGAATAATCAATTTCGCTACAGAAAGAGGCATTTTTACTTGATACGGCAAGTTGATAATAACATACATGTTTAGCTGAATCTTCTTGGATTTGTTTGCAATAAGAAGAATCTTTTTTTGCATATGCTAAACACATGTTATTTTCGTTTTCTTCTTCTACTCCTTCACAAAATCTTTCATTATGATTTACTATAGCTAAACATAGATATCTTTCGCCATAAGGAAACTGGCTTGATAAAGGAATTTTTCTACATAATTCATTTGAAGGAGTATTTTGAATTTCAATTGCTTCTAATCCAGAATTAATTTTTTCTTCCCCTTCATCTCCACTAAGTGAATTGCAAATGTTTTCTTCTGAAATCCATTCACATTCTAAATGCAATGAACATTCGGTTTGATTATTATCATAATCTGGGCAAGAAATTTTTATATCAATATTATTATCCTTTTGAAGTTCATTAGAATCTTTTTCTTCATTCATAAAATAATATCCTCCAATCCCCAATATCAGTATTACAATTCCTATAACAATTAAACCTTTTTTCATTCTAAACTTACAACCTTAATGACTTCTGTTTTGTCTTTGATAAGAAACTTTAATCCTGAAGCTTGTTTTGATATTTCAAAAATATCATAAAATTGTTTTTCCAGATTTGGCTGAAAACCATCAACTCTAGTATTTGTTCCAAAAATAGTATATATATTATCTTGGTTATCTTTTAATTCTGAAATGAATTTTATATTGAATAGATTTGTATTGTGATATGTAATTTTCCCTAAATTTGTTATTCCCCCATTTACAATAAGATAAAATCCTGAAGTAGTGATATTTTGTCCGTCATTAATCATTACTTTGGTCTCTTTATTGATATCGTTTATTTTCATTGAGAAGACTTCTTCTCCATAAGTTAAATTAAATGAATCCCCTAAATTATAATATTCATATTTCTGTTCCAGTTTCGGGGCATTCATCCCGCTAATTATTATAAGGATGAAATAAACAAAAATAAATATAATTACTTTTAAGGGTCTGCTAATTCTAAGATATTTTTTTGGAATAGCTGCAAAAATTCCAGGGATTAAAAAAAGGAGCCCTACAAATATCTGTCCTGCTTTAATTGTTACAACTGTGGAAAAAATAGAAAATAATACTGCTAAACCTATAGATATCCAACAAATTACATTCCAAACGCCAATTTCTTTTATATGTTCTGTTTCTGGTTTTTTCATTTTCCGAATATACCTCTAAGAATTCTTCTTAAAAATGATTCTTTATCTCCAGAATTTATAACTTCTCCCGTTATTCCACTATCTCCATCTGGAGAACTATCTCCATCTGGAGAACTTTCTTCGTCTCCTTCGTTAGAATCTACGGCTGTACCAATTTCATTAATTCCCTCTGTTCCTACTTCTCCCCCGATACCCTCTGCGGTTGTTCCTTCAGCATAGCCTCCTCCCTTATCCACATTAACAATCTCGTCATCATAAGTTTCGTCAATTGTATCTCCCGGAGCTCTTGCATTAGGGTCGTATAAAGCAGGATTAAACTTAGTTAAATCAGGTTTAGGAATAGGCTCATTCTTTTCAGTTCCATCCCCTGCAACATAGGTTTTTACTTCTGGTTTCAAACCATTGTCACCTTTAGCAATTTCAGTTTTAACTTCCCAATTTAAACCATTATCTTTTCCCACCCCAACATCATTATCTACAACCCACTCTGCAATTTCATTATCTATCTCGTCAATCTTATTTTCTATCTCGTCAATCTTATTTTCTATCTCATCAATTTCTTTATCTATCTCGTCATTCTTATATTGAAGTTCTCCAGTTGATGTTTGCTCTTCTTTGCTGTTAGATTCTATAACCCATTCTGCAGTAAGTCCTGTTTTCTCTTCTTCTAAAGAGTAAACATTAAAATCTTTTGGTAAATTCTCTTCTTTGGATATTCTCTCCCTAATCTGAGAAGAACTGCTTATAACTTCATCTGCGACATTCAAGGAAACTTTCTCCTGAATAATTTGAAGTTTCTTCCATGCATTTTTAAGATTATCAGACATAGCTTCATTATCTCCTTCTTTTGTATTTACAATCGCGGAGTTCAATTCTTTCTCTCTAATATCTAATGCTAAATTTACTTTTTTATCTCCGAAAGAAAAGAACATTTTAGCATTGTCTGTAAATCTGTCAAATCCCGAATAAGTCTGAGTTTGCTCCTGGGCTGAGACTAATGCTAAAACCAATAACATTCCTAATAAAATAAAAACTATCTCCTTATTTTTCATTATAAATAAATCAATGAATACCTATATAAAAAGTTTTGTTTTGTCTGAAAAGCTAAATCTTAAGAATTTTTATAAAAATTCTTAGTCCATTCCGCATTATATATGCGGAAGTTCTAAAGATTACATTGTAATCTTTATCTCTTTTAGCTTTAACTAGCTAAAGATTTAAAAACCGATTTTTGTATAACGATTTATTCTCAAGAGACAGAAGTTGATTGAGTATTTTATTATATGGTAGATAAAGAAGCAAGTTTGCAAAAAATCGAAAGATTAACGAACACGAGAGAAAACATAAGAAACGTAGCGACGAGCGCACACATACATCACGGCAAAACGGCGTTCACAGATAATCTTCTTGCAGCTGCAGGATTAATGTCAGCAAAGATTGCGGGAAGCCTTGATGAAGGAATGACTACTTGGCAGCATGGCGACGAGCAGGAAAGATTGATGACTGTAGATGCTGCAAACGTATCTATGGGCCACTCATATCAGGACAAGGAATATTTGATTAATCTTATTGACACGCCAGGACACGTTGACTTCGGCGGAAACGTTACAAGAGCTATGAGGGCAATTGACGGCACGTTCGTTCTTGTATGCGCAGTTGAAGGAATAATGCCGCAGACTGAAACTGTATTGAAACAGGCATTAAGAGAAAGAGTAAAGCCAGTTTTGTTTATCAATAAAGTTGACAGACTGATAAAGGAATTGAAAGTAACTCCAGAAGAGATGCAGGAAAGGTTCATGACATTAATTGCTGATTTTAATAATTTAATTATGCAGATTGCAGAGCCCGAATTCAAGGAAAAGTGGAAGGTTAATGTTATGGATGGAAGCGTTGCTTTTGGGAGTGCGAGAGAGAATTGGGCATTATCATTGCCGTTCATGAAAAAGAAAAATGTCACATTCAAAGATGTCTATAAACTTTATGATATGGAAGAAGCCGAAAGAAAGAAATGGGTTTGGGCAAATGCTCCTTTGTATGAAGTTGTTCTTGATATGGCTGTAAAACATCTTCCAAATCCATTAGAAGCACAGAAATACAGAATTCCAAAGATATGGAGAGGAGACTCTGACAGCCAGTTCGGAAAGGACTTATTGAATTGCAATAAAGATGGTGAAGTAGGATTTGTAATTACAAGAATCGTAATTGATCCGCGTTCGGGAAAGGAAATTTCTGCCGGGAGATTATATTCTGGAACAATAGAAAATGGAATGGAAGTTTATGCAAACAACGCAAAAAAGAAATACAGAGTTCAGCAGGTTTTAGTTTATAATGGCATAAAACCAGAACAATTAAATAGCGTTCCGTGCGGAAATGTTCTTGCAATTTCAGGATTGAATGTAGATGTTGGAGATACAATTACTGAAAACCCCCAAACCTCCTTTGAAGAAATAAAACATATATTCCAGCCAGTTATTACAAAATCTATTGAAGTTACAAAATCTGCAGATTTGCCAAAACTTATTGAAGTTTTGAGAAAAGTTGGTAAAGAAGATCCAAGCATCAAGATTGAAATTAATGAAGAAACTGGAGAAAATTTAATGTCTGGAATGGGAGAACTGCATTTGGAAATTATTGAAGGAAGAATCAAGACTGAAAAGGGATTGGAAGTAAAGATGGGTAATCCTATTGTAGTTTATAGGGAAAGTGTTTCAAAAGAAAGCGGAAAAACTGAAATAAGAACTCCTAATGGACACAACATATTCTTCTTTTCTATTGAACCATTGGAAGATGAAGTTTATAATGCAATTGAAAGAGGAGAGCTTCCTGAATTAAGATTAAAGAAAAAAGCTGAAGATATATGGAAGAAACTTAATGAATTGGGGCTTTCAAATGATGAAGCAAGACAATATTTGGAAATTTACAAAGGAAATGTTTTTGAAGACAGAACGAGAGGACTAGTTCTGCTTCCTGAAGCAATAGAATCCATACTTGAAGGATGGAGAATGGTTATCGATGGCGGACCTTTATCCAAAGAGCCAATGATGAAAACTAAATTAATATTACTTGATGCAAAATTGCACGTTGACCACATGCACAGGGGGCCTGCTCAAATTTATCCTGCTTTAAGACTTGGAATGTATGAAGCTATGAAAAAAGCTGGAGCAGTAATGCTTGAGCCGATACAAACTCATTTGATTGAAGCTCCAATTGAATTTATGGGAACTGTAACACAATTAGTTGGAAGCAAAAGAGGAGTTTTAATTGATGTTCAGCAGGAAGGAAATGATACGATGATTAAAGCAAAGATTCCAGTTGCTGAAATGATTGGATGGAGCAACGATTTGAGAAGTGCGACAGAAGGCAGAGGAATTTCTTCTTTGATGGATCAGAATTTCCAGAAAATACCTAATGATTTGCAGCCAAATGTTGTAAGAACAATCAGGCAGAGAAAAGGACTTGCGGAGAATCAGTAGTTCTAATAGTGTTTAAGATTAGGAATATCGCTCAAAAGATGTGAGAGAATTCCTATTGATATTGGGATGAAATAAGGATTAATAAAAAGATAAGCGAGAGCAAGATAAACTGCAGAAAGAATTACGTGTGTTCTTAAAGCGGTTTTCATTATCCCATTATCTGAAATTATTTTCATAAACTGACTGAAATGGCTGTTTAGATATGAATAATCTTTGAATGGCTTGAGCTTTTTATCATTACTTCTATACAAAAGAATGATTGAATCTAAATCTACAATAATTGAGAAGATTCCTGCAAGGACAATCCAGAGAAATATTTGAATGTAAGGCAGAGGAGGAAAGAAAAATAAGGCTATAAGAATAACAAATATCATTGAGATAATGAAGTGTTTATGGGGCATCATATTAGATATAATGGGGGAGAGGTTTTATAGTTATCTTAAATAATATCTAATAATATAAATTAGTAGAGGATTATTAATTATTGACTTTTAAGTGGTAAAATAAGCTAAAGATTTATAAATGAAATGTTTTATAAAATTTAAGGGAAAATAAAATGTCAAAATTAATAAAAATACTTAGTACGAGCGTATGGGGAGCAATTGCTGGATTTAATGGGTATTGTGCATCAGATTATTTTTCAAAAGTTAGAGGTGTAAGAGAAGCAACTGAAAAAATAGTATCTGAAAATTATATTATGGGAATAGTTTCTGCCGTTGCAGCTAGTGGGGCATTAGGATATGGCATTTATAACGCTTGCAGAAAAGATAAAAAATAGAATATTGAAAAATACTTGTTATTATAGTTGTGATTCTAAATTTTTAAATAACCTTAAATAACTTTTAATAGTGTAAATTGTGGGAAATTTAACGACGCTAAAAGAGAAAGGTTTATTAAGATTAAATAACTATAAATAATGTAAAAAGGAGTTGAAAGAACGTGTTAAAGACATTTAATGTTGATGCTGATGTGTATGAAAAATATTCAAAGCATTGCAAGAAAAATGGGGTGAGCATGAGCAGGCAGGTTGAGAATTTCTTGAGAAATGAGGTAGAAAAGTTAAATAGTGGAGTAAAGATTAATGTTGCTGAAGTGAAAGAAGCTGTAGAAGTCAAGAAAATTAAGATTAATTCTTCTGAATTTAAAGCGGATGCTCATCCGCTTAGCAAGTATTGCTAATTCTCGTTTATTTTGTCCCTCTTGGGCGGTAACTTTATAAAGTGTTAAAAATGTGGTGATTTATGGCATTGGATAGAAAAACGTTAATAAATCTTAGAAGAAGAGCTAAAGAGAAAAGGGCAGCAAGAGAAGCGGAGGAGATTCAAACTCCAGGCATATTGAGGCCCGAGACCGAGAGTGCCGGGCTTGAACAAGAACTTGAACAAATTAAATCTGAATTAGAAAAATTAAAATTTGAAAATGAGAGGTTGCAAAGTGCAACATTTAATCCTGACAACTGCGATTTTGTTGACGCGAAAAGTTATCAATATGTTAAAAAATTAGGGCAGGGTGGACAGGGACAGGTTTGGCATGCAAAGAAAAGAACTCACTGGGTACAAGGCAGACATTTATTGCCTTCTGGAGAATCTGACGTTGCATTAAAGTTTATGACAAGTTATAGTGGAGAAGCAAGCGGAATTGTCAATATGATTAATGAAGGCAAAATAATGTCTCTTTTTGACCATGAAAATCTTATGAACTGTGAACCTCTTATGATGAAAAATTATAAAGATCTTCCAAGAGAAGTTCAGAATGTTCTTGAAGATGAAGCAAGACAGAGAGGACAGGATATCAATATGCTTAGCATTCCACTTATTGAAATGAAATATGTCAGAGGATTTGGAGGATTAAAAGCAGATTTGCGTTCATGGCTCGATGCATTAAGAAATTGGGCAAGTCCGTATAGCAATGAAAAACCTAGAATGCATGTTTTGACTGCACAATTAGGAGCATTTATTGCTTCAAGAGTTGCAAGAGGAGCAGAAGAAGCGCATACTGAATTTAATTTATCAAATAAAGACATAAAACCTGCAAATATTTTAATCACAAGAAAAGGAACTGTGAAGCTAACTGATTTTACAATGACAAAAATGGTAGCTAAAGAAGGGACTGCATTAGGAACTACAGAATATATGTCTCCTGAACAGATGATGAGCTTAGATATATCCTCTGCAACAGATGTTTATTCATTAAGTCTTGTACTCTATAGACTTTTGAGAGGGGCACTTCCTTGGAGATTAAATGAAGATCCAAGAATAGAGGGAGGAATAATAAATGATGAAAAAGATTTGCTTCCTCAAATATGTGCGAGAGCGAGACTTGGATTCAGAGACGGAAGAAAAGACGAAGAAGAAAATAAGATTAATTATATTCAAGACCCTGCCTATAGCTTGAGAGAGATAGATAGTGCCAGAGAGGGAATAAGATTAAAAATTTGCGATGCTATAAGAAAGGGGTTAAATCCAAATCCTGAAGAGCGTCCTTCAGCAGGAGATTTTGCTAAAATGCTTGAAGGAGCAATTTATTCTCTTGGATATGGGCCAACAAATAATTCATTGAGAGTAGCTGGAAGATTGCTAAGTAGAAATCCCCTTGTGATAGATTATGTAACAAACCCTTCAAACGGCGAGCTTAAAGAATATAATGCTCAATATGAAGAAGCGCCTGCTTCATTAAGAACAGTTACTAAAAATGATTTATCTGACTTGGCATTTTCATGCAAGGATCCGAAGGCGACAAGAGTATGGCTTGATAGTTTCAGGCAGGGAGAGAAAAGACCTTTACCAATGGAACATATTCCATTTATTGCGAAATCGTATCTAACTAAGGAAGATATTAAAGAAACTAAAGAAGTTACTCGAGAAACTGAAGAAACTGCGGCAGCAATAAAATATGAACAAAATGGAGGAAAGAGTTAATATGGATGAACAAATAGAAAGCATGAATCCTGGAATATATGAATTGAAAAAGGATGCAATAGTTGCTCGAGGCAGATTGGCAAGTGTAATAAATTTTGAAGAGAGCGGGGGATTAAGAGGGGTTGAACTTAAACTTATAGATTATAATGGGAAAGAATTGGGAAGCCCAAGATTTTACGGAGATATTGATTCAAAACATAGAACTGATGTTGACAATGGATTAAGCAGTGAAATGTGGATGAAGACGACTGCTGAAAGACAGAAAGACGGAAGCTTGAGGCAGACACAGAGATTAAAAATCTGGCTGACAAATTTTCAATCTATTGAAGTAGATTACACCTCATATATGGTTGAAAGAAAAAACGGCAAGAGAAGTCTAATTTCAAGATAGAGTTAATTTAAATATCTTATAGAAAAAACAAATATTTAAATACCCTCAAAATTAAATCTAATTTAAGATGGCAAAGACAAAACCAACAATAAACGTTGCATTTGTAGGACACGTAGACCACGGAAAATCTACAACTATAGGAAGACTTATGTTTGATTCTGGAAAATTATCACCTGAACAGCTTGAAAAACTTAAGGCTGAAGCACAGAAGCACGGAAAAGTTGGATTTGAATTCGCATTCGTTATGGATAAGTTCAAAGAGGAAAGAGAAAGGGGAGTTACAATTGATTTATCTTATGAAAAATTAATAACTAATAAGTATGAAGTTACAATAATTGACGCTCCTGGACACAAAGACTTTATCAAGAACATGATTACTGGAGCTTCACAGGCAGACTGCGCTTTCTTGACAGTATCTGCAAAAGATGGAGTTCAGCCTCAGACTAAAGAGCACGTATGGCTTTTGAAGACTATGGGAGTTGCACAGATTGCAGTTTCAATAAACAAGATGGACGCTGTAGATTACAAAGAAGATGTTTTCAATAAAGTAAAAGCTGATGTTTCTGCTGTTTTGAAGATGGCAGGTTACAAACCAGACACAATAACATTCTTAGCTATATCTGGATTCAAAGGAGATAACGTTGCTAAGAAATCAACTAATATGCCATGGTACAAGGGACCAACAATATTGGAACAGTTTGATTTGTTTACAATGCCTAACAAGCCAACAGGACTTCCACTTAGAATGCCATTACAGGATGTTTATGAAATTACAGGAATTGGAACTGTTCCAGTTGGAAAGATTGAAACAGGAATAATGAAGATTGGACAGAAAGTTATAATTTTGCCTGGAAGAAGCGGAAAGGGAGTTCCTGGAGAAGTCAAGACTATTGAAATGCACCATGAACAAATGTCTGAAGCTGAAGCTGGAGACAATGTTGGAATCAACATAAGAGGAGTAGGAAAGAAAGATGTAGCAAGAGGAGATGTAGTCTGTGATGCTTCAAGCCCAGCCACAATTGCTGAAGAATTCGTTGCTCAAATTGCAGTTATTGCACACCCAACAGTTATTGCAAAGGGTTATACACCAGTATTCCACATTCATACAGCACAGGTTCCATGCCAGTTCATTGAGCTTATTGAAAAGACAAGCCCTGATGGAGTAAATGCAAAGAATCCTGACTTTTTGAAGAACGGAGATGTTGCTAAAGTTAGATTGAAGCCAATCGGAAACTTAGTTATTGAAACAAACGCAACTAACCCTCACATGGCAAGATTCGCTATAAGAGACGCTGGAGCAACAGTTGGAGCTGGTGTCTGCATTGAAATAAAGGCAAAGAAATTAATTTAAATTCATTTTTTAAAAGAGAGAGTTGTTTAGTGATTAATTAAAAAATACATCTAGTATCAAAAAGACGATGCACACCTCGCCTTAAAAGGCGAGGTTTGAAAAAGTGCTCGTCTTTTGGATGCTCAAGAAACAACCACACACTTTAGTGTGTGGTTTTCTGTCAAGCTTCTTGACATAAATATTTTTGAAACACACTCTTCTCTTAATTTATATTCATATAGACAATTTTTTATACTGCCTTTTCCAGATATAAATATGACAAAAGCGGTGTTAGTTCGTCCTTCTTTGAAAATTAATAATGAAGAAGGGATTGGAGAAGAAGTTCAGCTTAGAGCGCATGAATTATATCTTAGATTGAAGAAAATATTAAAAAAACTTGAAATTGAATTGACTATGCTTGAATCTGAAAAAAATGGAAGATTTGAAGCTGTTGAAGAAGCAGATTTTCTTTTTGTTGATACGAAAGATGCTACAATATTAGATAATATTAATTTTGAAAAAACAAACAGGTTGAAAGGAATAGTCTTTATTGACCCGACTACTGAACATGTTCATAAAACTTCACATATTAACCTGCCAAAATTGATACTTGGAAGTTCAAAACTTGCACTTATAGATTTAGAAAGAGATGTTTTCAAATTCTTCAAGAAAATTCTTGGTTAATTCATAAGACTTAAAAAGTTGAAAAGATGGTTATAGATATGAATAGAGATATAGTGTTAATAAGACAAAAGATTATTCCTATTTTGAAAAAATATAAGGTAACAAGAGCTGGAATATTCGGCAGTTATGCAAGAGGAGAACAGAAAAAGAAAAGCGATGTAGATATATTAGTAGAAATAAATAAAAATGTGTCTCTTCTTGGATTTATAGAAATTAAAAATATGCTGGAAAATGCCATTAAAAAGAAGATTGACTTGGTAGAATATGGGGCTATAAGAAAAGAACTAAAAGTTCGAATACTTGGAGAGGAAATACCTATTTTATGAAAAGAGATTACAAATTATATCTCAGCGATATATCTGACTGCATTAAACAGATAGAAGAATATATGAAGGGCGTTTCTCATGAAGAATTTAATAAAAATAAACTGCTTCAAGATGGAGTAGTAAGAAGGTTTGAAATAATAGGTGAAGCAAGCAGAAATATTCCAAGAGCGCTTAAGGAAAAGAACAAGCAGGTTCCATGGTTCAGTATGTCTCAGTTCAGAGACTTAATGGTTCATGGTTATTTTGAAGTTAGTTTGGATAGAATATGGGGTGCATATAAGGAAGATATTCCTAAAATTAAAGAAGCCCTTAAAAATATAAAGTTGGTTTAATTCTTTTTTAACCAGTAAAATCCGCCGATAAGTCCAACAGCTACCAAAATTGTTCCTATTATACTTGAAGATGTAGAATCCAAATTAGTTATAGTGCTTCCAGTTATTGTTGAAGAGATTAATAATAAACCTGCAGATATGCTTATTATTGCTGCTGCAAGAGTTGACTTCAAATGACGCCTTTCTTTATCAAGATAGCGATTATGTAAAGTTTTCTCTAATTTACTTGCTCTATCCTCAAGATGAATACCTGACTGAGAACTTTTGCCTTTTTTAGCTATCCTATATGCACGATTAACAATTGCTTGAGCAACTTTAGATTTATTTTCTTCAGGAAGATAAGGCAATTCAAATGAACCGGCATATTCTAATGCTTTCATTGCTTCATTATATTCTCCTTTTTTCATAAGAGTGTCTGCAAAAGCAATGTCATAAGTACAATCTTCTATATGGGTGGTGTCTCCAGGAACAAAGTGCCTTGATGCATAACGTGCAAGTTCCCTAGTTGTATAGGGTTTCTTTTTTACCATAATAATTATAGAAGAAATCTCTTTATATATTTTACTAGCTCAAGTTCATATTTCTCTTTAAGCTATAATAATCCTTGATTTTTCCGAGTTTTTCATATAATGTAAGAAGAGTTGACTGAACTTCTCGTTTTTCTTCTGGATTGAGCTGTTCTATTGAAAGAAGCTTTTCATAAGTTAGAAGAGCCTGATTTCTTTTATCTTTTTGCATGTATATTTTTGCCTGTGCTTTGTAAAGCTCTTTTCTCTTTGTTTTTATGGCTTCTTTCTGAATTCCATTGCAACAGACAACTGCTTTATTGAAAGTTGAATCTGCGTTATCAAAATCGCCTCCCCTCATGAAATATTCTGCGGCTTTTACATAATCATTTATTTTTGCCTGAAATGTTGAATTTATTTCCGCACTGCCTGCAAGCATTCTCGCGGCTTCAAGATACATTCCTTTTTGCCCATAAATTTCACTAAGTTTAATAAGAACAAATTTTCTTGTATCAAAATCCATAGCTTGTTTTAAACAGCGGACAAGATAATCTATTTTAACATAATCTCCCATGCCTTGAAGTTTAGCATCTATGTCTCTTCTTGTAACAGACTCTTTTATATTCATAAGTTAAACCAGAATAGGAAGTATATAAGTATTATTGTGGTAAAAAAATAAAAGAAAAAAATAAATACTTAATCTTTTGCAGATTCCAGTCCGTCGAAAACGTTTTCAAAGTCGTCCTCGTGTTCGTCGGCTATCTCAGCGTCTTTTTCAACCTCTTTTCTCTTCATAGTAAATTAATTCTGTCTAATTCTTTAGGTATATAAAGCTTATTATTTGATATTTAGATAAAATAAAAATAATGATATTAAAATAAAATTTCGATATACTCTGTTCATTATAAAGGTTTCGAAATCTGCTTAAAAAATCAAAATTAGAAACCTTTAAATAACATCTTTTGCAAGGGATATTATAAGAAGGAAGTAATTAGTATTAATTACATCATATTCACGCCCATGTTGGGCATTTGCGTTGGTATTATAACTTCTTTCTGACTGAAAAATAATAGCCTTTAAAAAAGGCAGAGAAAACAAAAATGGCAAAAGTAAGTCCAGTATCAATAAAGTATATGGTTTATGCCTCATTTAAGGCAGAAGGACCATTAGAAAAACCAGATGTAATCGGAGCTATATTCGGGCAGACAGAAGGATTATTGGGAAGCGAATTAGAAATGAGAGAATTACAGAAAGAGGGAAAGATAGGCAGAATAGAAGTTAATCTTGAAATAGTTGACGGCAAGTCTATCGGGGAAATACAAATTCCAAGTGCATTGGATAAATCTGAAACTACTATTGTTGCGGCTGCTTTGGAAACAATTGACAGAATAGGGCCGACAGAAGCAAAAATAAAAATTCTTAAAATTGAAGATGTAAGAGGAACAAAAAGAAATTTCATAATTGACAGAGCAAAACAATTGCTTGAGAGTTTAGAATCTGGAAATAATGTTGATGAAATGAGCAAGACAGTCAAAGAAGAAATGAGGGCTGCAAGAATACAGGAATACGGAGCAGAGAAACTGCCTGCCGGAGACTTAACAGGAAATGAAATAATTGTTGTTGAAGGAAGAGCAGATGTTGTTAATCTTTTGAAAAATAGAATAAATAATGTTATTGGAATGAATGGAACTAAACTGCCTGCTGAAATTGCCAGACTCGGAGAACAGGGCAAAGAACTTACACTTTTTGTTGATGGAGACAGAGGCGGAAAGCTGATTGCAAAGAATGTTATAAGCAATGCAAAAATAGCTTATATTGCGGTTGCTCCTGATGGAAAAGAAGTTGAAGAATTGATGGGTAAGGAAATAATCATTGCATTGAGAAGAAGAATTCCTGTAAGAGAATTTTTGGGCAAAACACGGGACATAAAAGAAGATATGCCTGAAAAACTTGAAGAGAAAATAGTTTATTCTGGAGACATAAAAGAAGGGCTTAACAAATCCTACAGCAAAATCAAAGGAACAAAGCAGGCATTGATTTTGGACAGCAATCTTGATGTTATAAGAAGCGTAAGTTCAAGAGAAGTTTCAAGAGCAATAAGAAATTCAAGAAAAGAAGTTTTTGCGGTTGTGATTGACGGCTCGGCATTGGGAGCGATAGTTGAAGCATGCGAGGAGTGTGGAGTTAAACATTTGGCTGCAACTCATTTTTCAAATATAAAAGAAAGCAAGGTTAATTTGATTAGCTTGTAATTTTAGAATACAAATTCTTAAAAAGGGCAACATTGTGAGGAAAAGTATGCCTGATGATAAACCTTATAATAATCGTGTCTCAATATTTTCTCCTTTAATGACTCTCATAGCAGGAATAGGTTTTGGAATAACTCTGGGCGCTTATATGTATATAGATTATCGAAAACCTGTCAAGGCTCAAGAAAGAAAAATTGATGGACAAGATTATTTAATTATAGAATCAAAAGATAGGGTTAAATCTTTTTTTATAAAACAAGCAGATGGCTCCTACGTTCCTTTGGAAGAAAATGAAAAGGCAGATGAAGAAGCTGAAAGAACCAAGAGAAGTGAACTGCAGAAAAAACTGCTTGAAGAGCCCATGCTTAAGAAATAATTTCTCACAATAAGATTTAATAACTCAAATTTCAAATTAATTTTATGGTAGAAATTGACGATTTTTGGGATATTGATTATGATGAACTTATTGGCTTGAGAGACATACGAGGCGATAAAGAATATGTTAAAAGGAATTTTATAACTGGAGAAGAAGTTGAAGAAGATTGGAGAAGATTGTCTCCAAGAATGATTAACTATCTTGGTGAAGGCAGAGAAGAGAAGAACTAA
This sequence comes from archaeon, assembly GCA_030679115.1. GTDB lineage: Archaea > Nanobdellota > Nanobdellia > Pacearchaeales > GW2011-AR1 > JAUXTS01. The sequence continues at coordinate 440 of JAUXTS010000047.1, read as the reverse complement.
AGGTAAGTTTAAATATAATAAATATCTTATTAGAAAATGAGGAAGCCAGAAGAGGTGAAATTTAAGAGGACAACTGCCCTTATTGTTTCAATCGTTATTATTAGTGTTTTGTTACTTGGAACTATAACTTATATAATATTCTTTAAACAGAGAGTTTGCGCGGATTTAGAATGCTTTCAGGATGCAAGTTTGAACTGCCTTCATGCATCATATGTAAATGAAGATCCGACTGCTACATGGAAATATAAGATTCTTGGAATGGAAGGAGATGACTGCAGAATACAAGTAACTCTGGTTTCGGCAACACAAGGAGAGCTTGGAATAAGCAGACTTGAGGGAGAAAGCATGGTTTGTTATGTTCAGGGAAGCGTAAGCTATCCAGAAAAAGACTTGAAAGTATGTCATGGATTGCTTAAAGAAAATTTATTAGATATAATAAT
>JAUXTS010000043.1 GCA_030679115.1 archaeon | reverse complement strand
AAATGAAATGGAAATAATACAAAAAAATAAAGTTGAACATTGGCCTACGCTGAATACTGTAATGATGGTGGAGGATACTCTGAAAAAAATGAATGGTAGTATTATTTCTATTGCTGAATTAAAAAGAAAACTTCCAAGACAAGTTAATCATAATACTTTGATGCTTATCTTGAAATATCTTGAACACGGCAATAAAATTGCTGTATCTTTAAGAGGCATAACTTGGATAGAAAACAATAATCCTAATTTGAGAAGAGAGATATTTAACTTCCCGCATTAATTCTAAATTGTTTTCTTAGAGTATCAGGATTAATATTATCATAGAGTTCAAGGACTTCGGAGACTCCTGAGAATAGCGAAAGAGTGTAATATCTGGATGTTAGTGGAAGTTTGAATAATCTGCTTCTGTGTTCAGGAGTTTCAGTATATAATCCTCCTTGACTTACTGAAAGAATGTTTTCTCCGCTTTGGAATAAAAGAATAGGTTTTCTGCTGGAAAGTCTTACTCTTTGGGAATCAATTTCGGTTAAAGCTCTCCTTGCTTCTCTTGCTTCTCTTTCGTTTCTTATCGTATTTTCCATTATAAGATTATAAATGGGGTGTTTAAAAAGTTAATTATGTAAGATTAAGCTTTGATATAAATTAATTATACCAAGGGCAATATTCCTTGATTTTATCAAGATAGATGGATTTTGGTTCGTGTTCTTTGCATAATGAGAGGAATTCTAATTTTATCTGCGCTTGAGAGCGGAAAGGAAGAGAATGATTATTGAGGATTTTGTTTGGTTCTATGAAACAATCGGGATTTTTTAGAGCTTCGCGTCCAATCATAAAACCAACAAGATTTTTCTTATTCGTAAGAGATTTTGTTATATTGTTGAAATCTTTATAATTTTTTATTCCGCCGTTTATTACTATTGGAATTTTAAAGGAGAGAATTTCTTTAAGCAAATCATAGTTATAGGGAGTGAAAGATTGCTCTCTTGCATGCTTGAAATGAACTGCAACATTAGTGAAGTTTGAATCGGATATTTTTTCAAGTTCTTCAAGGAGAGCAAAAAGTTTTCTTTGTTTGACTTCTTCTGCATTCATGCCCAGACGAACTTTAAGGCTGACTTTGTATTTATCCTGCTTGAGAAGTTCTTTGATAAGACTTGAAACTTTTGCACAGCGTTTAATCAATGCGGGGCCTTGTCCAAGGCGAACAATATTTGGGGAAGGACAGCTTGCATTTAATTGTATTCCGTAAAGAGAATTATTTGCAGAATCTTCTTTTAATTCTCTTTGGAGGCGGGCGATAAATTCAGAGCATTCTTTCTCCTTGGATGTTGCAACTTGAATCCATTGCCTCTGGTTTGGAATTGGGAAAGTATCCACTTCTTTCCATGCCTTGCTTCTTCTAATAAGATAGTTCATTGAGAGCATTCCAGTGTAAGAATCTGTGACGCCATGGCAGAGCTTCCTAAATGCCCAGCAAGTTACATTTTCCATAGAAGCGAGGTGCAATTCCATAAAAATAAGAGATAAGTTTAGTTTATAGGTTTTATGCCTGAAGTGAAACTTTTTAAAGATGAGAGTATTTAGTAAAGTGTAAAAAGATGGCGTTTGATTTTGTTGTGCTTGGTGCGACTGGAATGCAGGGGAAGATAGTATCGAGAGACTTGCTTGAAAAAGGATACTCTGTTCTTATGTGTGGGAGAGATAAAGGAAGGATTGAGAAAATTCTTAAGAAATACAAAAAGACGGAATTTGAATATTTTAATGCTGAAAATGTAGAGGAAATGGCTGAAATTCTAAAAAATTCGGGTTCGGATATTGTTATTAATTGCGTAGAAGGAGATTGGAATTTGAATATTTTGAATGCATGTGTTATGGCTGAAGTTCATTCCATAGACTTAGGCTCTGAATTATGGATGACAAAAAAACAATTCAAGATGGACAAGCAATTGAAAGAAAAGAATTTATTACACATAACTGGGGCAGGTTCGGTTCCAGGAATTGGTAATGTAATGCTGAAATATGCGGCTGAAAAATTTGATAAATTAGATACAATTGAAGTTGGATTTGCTTGGAGTTCAAATATGAAAGAATTTGTAGTTCCATTTTCTATTGAGAGTATAATGTGGGAATTTACCCAGCCAGCTCCATTTATCAATAAATGTAAATTTATGACTAAAACACCGATGCATACTGTATCAAATGAATATTATAAAGAAATAGGAAAAGAAGAAACTTTTTTTGTAGTCCATCCTGAACCTTATACTTTTTATAAATATTTTAAGCATCAGGGGGTAAAAAATATCAGGTTTTATGCAGGTTTCCCGCATCATTCTTTTGAAAAAATAAAAACCCTGATTGAATTAGGATTTTCAAGCTATAAAGAAATAGATTTTCAGGGAATGAAAATAGCTCCTGCGGAATTTTTAACTGCGGTTCTAAAACAATTGAAAATGCCTGAAGGATATAAAGAAAAAGAAAATTTATGGGTAGATGTATATGGAACAAAAAATGGGAAGAAAAAGAAAATTCTTATGGAATGTCTTGTGCCAACTTTGAAGGGATGGGAAGATGCAGGATGCAATGTCGACACAGGATTGCCTGCGAGTATAATGGCGCAAATGATAAAAGATGGGACAATTAAAGAAAGAGGATGTTTTGCTCCCGAAGGAATAGTTCCTCCTGAGCCATTTTTTGCTGAACTTAGAAAGAAAAAGATGAAAGTATTTAATAATGGAAAGATAATAAATTGATAATATGGATGAAAAAAAAGACGATGATAAAGATGAAGAAGAAAATGTAGATATAAAGTATACTTTTTTTACATATCTGAATTTTCTTAAAAATTATAAGCTTATTGTATCTGGAATTTTATTTCTTGTATTCTTTCTTGAAGCAAGGCATATTATAGAAAGTTATCTTTTCAAGGTTTTAGTTGATGAAGGGGCGCTTTTTGCGGCTGGAACTTTAATGTTGGGAGAGTTTGTGAAGATAATATGGATTTTGGCAGGAATATTTGGGATTATTGTTGTTACAGGATTTCTTGGAAGATGGATACAACAACATCTTGTAAATGTTTTAGTGAATAAAGTAATGGTAGATTTAAAAATGAAATATTTCAGCCATATAGTTGGATTGGACCATAGTTTCCATGTTACTCATAAAACTGGAAGTCTTATAACAAGAATGTCAAGAGCAAGCAGTGCAGTTGAAAGCGTTACAGAAGTTCTTACATATAATATTATTTCAACTATGTTCAGTTTTGCGATTATTGTAGCGAGTTTGATTTATTTTGATTTGGTATCTGCTGCAGTAATTTTTATTGTTGTATTTATCTTTATTGCTTATAGCTATTTCATGCAGGTGATTTCACAGAAAGCAAATGTTCTTGCAAATAATGCAGAAGACAGAGAAAATGGAGTTGTTTCAGATATATTTACCAATATAGAATCTGTAAAATATTTTGGAAAAGAAAGTTTTGTCAAGAGAAAATTTGCAGAAGTTATAGAATATACAAAGAGCAAATTATTAAAGCATTGGGGATATTATAGATGGATAGATTCGGTACATAGCGTAACTATAGGTATAGGGACATTCTTCCTTTTATATTTCCCAATAGTCAAGTTTTTGAGCGGAGAAATCAGCCTTGGTACTGTGGTTTTTGTCTATACAGTTTATGGAGATATGATTGAGCCATTATATGGGATGGTTTATGGATTAAAGACATTTTACAGTTCAATGGCAGATTTCCAATCTCTTTTCAAATATGGAAAGATAAATAAGCAGATAGAAGATAAGCCAAATGCAAAAGTTTTGAAAATTAAGGACGGGGAAATAGAATTCAAGGATGTTTCTTTCAATTATGGAAAGAGAAAAATAATTGAAAACTTCAATTTGAAAATATCTAAAAATAAAAAGATAGCATTTGTTGGATCTTCTGGTTCGGGAAAAAGCACGCTTGTAAAGATTCTTTACAGATTTTATGATATTTCATCCGGAAAAGTTCTCATTGACGGAGAAGATATCCGTGATTTCAAGCAGGAATCTTTGAGAAGTGAAATGTCTATTGTGCCTCAAGAATGTGTATTATTTGATGATACAATTTACAATAATATTGCATTTTCAAATCCTTCTGCAACAAGAGAACAGGTTATGAATGCAATAAAATTTGCGCATCTTGATAAGGTAATTGAAAACTTCCCAAATAAAGAAGAGACAGTTGTAGGGGAAAGGGGAGTCAAATTATCTGGAGGCGAAAAACAGAGAGTCTCAATTGCAAGAGCAATTCTTGCTGATAAAGAGATACTTATTCTGGATGAAGCAACTTCAGCATTGGATTCTGAAACGGAATATGAAATACAAAAAGACCTTGCTAAATTAATGCAGGGAAGGACTTCAATTATTATTGCGCACAGGCTTTCAACTATAATGCACGCAGATAAGATAGTTGTTCTTAAGAATGGAAAGATATTACAAGAAGGAAAACATCAGGAACTTATAAATCAGCCCGGAGAATATAAGAAATTGTGGGGACTGCAAAAAGAAGGTTATCTGGAAGATTCTCAAAAATAAAATTCTAATTTTTATAAATTATATAAATAAATTAAGATGATTTCTAACAGAATTTTTCTACATAAAAAAGAAAAAAAGAAAAATAAATTGTTTTTATCTTGCTAATCCGAATACGTTTCTTATAGCTACTAAGACTGTAGCTGGAACGAAGATTAACAACAGAGCATCAAGAATTCTTCCTACTTCAGGAATTAAATTCATGACATCTTTTCCTAATGCGCTTGCCAAGATAAGAACTGCTCCCGATATTAAGAATGCCCTTGCTTCTCTGTGAGCGACGTTTAGTAATCCGACAACGAGTCCGATAACTACTAGAGTTATACTTACTGTGCTGCTAAGATCTCCTAGAAAACCAAATGCTACTGCAAGAACTACTCCTATCAAGAAAGCCCAACTTCCAACAAGATGATTGCTTTTCATAGATTTTGACATATGACCTCCTTATTCCATTGTAAAGATATTTTTCTTTATAAAGTTAGTGTTTTAAGGAATTTCTTCTCGCCCTTAAGAATTCTATAATTGGGGGGATAAAAGAGAGGAATATTATCAGAAATATAATTAAAGTCATATTTTTTTCTACAAATGGGAGCATGCCGAAATAATATCCCCCGAAAAGGAAAATTGCTACCCAGCAAATCCCTCCAACTACATTGAATGCGAGAAATTGCACATATTCCATTTTTCCCACTCCTGCTACGAATGGGGCAAAAGTTCTTACAATTGGAATAAATCTTGCAAATATTATTGTTTTTCCACCATGCTTCTTATAGAAATCTTTTGTTTTGTCCAGATATTCTTTTTTAAAAAATCTGCTCTTCTGAAATACTTTATCGCCAAAATAGTTTCCTGCCCAATAATTTACAGTATCGCCGATTATTGCGGCAGATGCGAGAATAAAGAATAATAAAAAAACATTGAGAGCTCCGCGCGATGCAAATGCTCCTGTGACAAAAAGCAATGAATCTCCTGGGAGGAAAGGAGCAACTATAAGCCCAGTTTCAAGAAAAATTATTAGAAATAAGATAAAATAAGTTGCAATTCCGTAATTTGTTATTATTATCTGTATATATTTGTCTATATGGAGAATGAAGTCTATAGGATTTATTGCGGCCATGTTAAATTGGATGAAAATGGTTTAAAACCAAACATAAACTTATTAAATCCTTATTATATAAAGGTTTATGCTAACATTGGCAGATATAGAAGAAGGACTGAGTAAATTGAATGGGTGGGCGCTTGATGGACAATCAATATCAAAGGAGATAGAATTCAAAGATTTTGGAGAAACTGTTGCTTTTTTAGATAAGATTAAAGCTATAATCGACAGAGAAAAGCACTATCCCACTATTTTTATTGATGAGACAAGAGTAAGATTAATTCTTATGACGCGAGCTGAAAGAGGATTGAGCAAGAAAGATTTTGAAATTGCTGAAGAGATTGATAAAATTTAATGTTTATAGCCAAAAACTTTATCATAATCTTTATGATTGAAAATATCTATCACAAAAGTTATTATTTCAATTTGATTTCCAGTGATAGTATAAATTAATCTCCATCTATCTGAAAGTTCTATTCTCCAAACGTTTTCAACATCATATTTTAAAGAATATTTTCCAGGAATTCTGCTTTTATGAACTTGATCGCCTGCAAAAGGATTTTGTTTTAATAAATCTTTTATTCTATTTATTGATCTTAATAAAGTTTGATGAAAAGAACTTTTTATACCTTTTAATTCCTCTTCATCAACTATTTTATTTAATTCATCATAGACTTTATCTGCTTCTTCAGAAAGCATAACTTTTACTTCCTTGTGTCAAGATTCTTGACAAAAACCTTATTCTTCAAAGTGGGTTGAATCTTGAGCATCCAAAAGTCCCAAACTCAAGGACTTTTTGATCTTTGAACATTTTAAATTTCTCTTGATTTTTCAAGAGCTTTTTTTAATTTAGGACTAGGATTATAAATCCATAAAATGCCCTTATGACTATCTATAATTAATCCTTTATCTTCCAAATATTTTAATATAACATTCAGAGTTTGGTGCATAATTTTTAGAGGCAATCTTCTTTTAAGCTCTTCCCTATCAATCAAAGTATCTGCTTCTTTCAATATTCTTTCTACCATCAACATAGTTCGTAAACTGGGGTAATGAATTATATTTTTATATATTTCCATATTAATCTCTATATAAGTTTATATATAAATCTTTTGTTTTGTTTAAACTTAATTAAGAATTGTAAAAATGTAAGTTTTATATATAAAGGATAATTTGAAAGAATATGCTGGTAAAGAATTTAACAAGAGGAATTAAAGTAGTTGAAGAAAATTTTACTTTAGATAAAGTTGCTAAGATAATGATTGCTAATAAGGTTGGAGAGATTTTATTTGTAAGCGATAAAAAATTAAAAGGTATTGTTACAGAAGATGATTTATTGAGAAATTTTGACAGCAAAAAGAAAATTAAAGATGTTATGACAACCAAGATTATAACTATAAATGAAGAGGAGAGCATTGATGATGCATTGAGCCTAATGAATGAAAATTCAATAAAAAGACTTCCTGTAACGAATTCTGTTGAAAGCGTTGTAGGAATAATAAGATTGATAGATATTGCTAAAAATGCTCAAGAACTTGAGGGAGATTTCTTTTTTGAATGATGTGGGAAATAATTATTTTACTTATTGCAATTCCTATAGGATATTTGATAGCTTGGACAGCAAGAGATGAACTTCTTGCAGGGAGAATCTGGTTTAAATTATTGATTATTGCATCTTTCATTACGGCGATTGTGTTTTATATGATGGAAAAGAGATATATTGTTTTTTCATCTGCTTTTATCGCCATTATTTCTGGAATTTCTTTATGGAAGAGTTATAATAAGAAATGGACTAAGAAGAGAGTTTGATTTAAAACAAAGGCTTGAAACTAAGCGCAGGAGTCATATCCCTATATTCTCCCATACCATACAGTCTTGCAATTGTATATCCTGAACTTGATGATGTTTCAGATTCCCTAGATTGTCCGCCTTTAATCTCCTGATAAGTATTTTTTAGAGAATATTTTTTTATGGGCCTATGGCTATCTGAATAATTTGAAGAAAATTCTTCCATTCTAATTGTTGATTTAGGTTTATAGGCCATAAAAGTTTTCTCCGAGTTTATTATTTAAATCTGTCGTTTAACTGTGTTATTTTATTAATTTATTGGAAAACTTGAGAAAGAAGTAAAACATCAACAATCATTCGTGAAAAGCATTCTCTAAGATGCAATTCTTTTCATTGGCTTGAAAACGATAACCTAGCTGAATTTTATAAAATTTAGGCAGATTATTTCTAATCTTCTGGGAAGAGTGTTTTCTTTCTTGGGGCAATTCTTCATCTGCTCTGAGCCAAGGGTCAAACTCCTGTGCATTCCAATCGTTGAAACTCTTTATGTCTCCTGCAAAAATATAATATTTTTCTCTTATATAGCGATTAATATGGGTTGCGGTAATTGGAGTTCCATTGTGAGATATCATCGAAGCAACTATATCATCAATACGGGGCTTTTTCTTTTTATGCCCATATTGGCTTGCAAATGCAGTATAGAAATGGATTGTATAATCTTGAAATGCAGAGACTATTATTTCTCTTGCTTTCTGGTATTCCTTATTCCGCATTTCTTTAATAGTTATTTTTTTCATCTTAAAACAAAATAAGCTACGCAGAAAGATGTTTAAAAAGATTTGTTCGATACAAATCTTTAATCCTATGTTGTAAACACCAAGAACCTTTGTGTTCTTGGGTGCTGTCAAGGAACTTGTTCCTTGAAGCCTTCAGATAAAAATATTTGGCTTTGCTTCTATGGCTGAAAAAACTTTTTCTGGGAAATTTGGATTCCATAACTCAAAATAAGATTGGCGACCGACTAAAACTACCCTATCTGACAACTCAAGAAAACTTCTCAAATCATCTGGGATAATTAATGAATTTCCAAATAGGTAGAGTCTATCTTGAGATTTAAAAGAATCTGAAACCTGTCTTGAATTTTTATCTGTGGAGGAAACAAATGGAATTGAGATGCCTTCTAAATTATAATCTCTTCTAACTATAGCTATATATTTCTGCCAAATTTTAGTATCATCAGAAGAATCTCTTACTATGGTGCCTACCACTGAATGCGGTAAAAATAGCTGTCTTTTATTCAATCTACAGAGAAGTGTTTCGTCATACATAAAATGGGGGTAGGTTGAAGGTATAAAAAGATTTGTTCAATACAAATCTTTAATCCTCGTACTCGCAGAACTTCGTTCCGCGGTAATGTCAACTCTCACAAGTCGAAGTATTGTAAATCTTCGGATAAAAAGATTTGGCTATGTTAATTAAGGCAAAAGAGCAATATATAAAAAGCGACAAGGAGAATTATGAATATGTTGGATTTTAAAAAAGTAGAACAGGATATGCTTGAATTTTGGAAAGAAAATAAGATTTATGAGAAATCCAAGAAAAAGAATTCTAAGGGCAAAAAGTTCTATTTTCTTGATGGTCCGCCATTCACATCCGGAAGACTGCATATAGGGCATGCATGGAACAACAGCATGAAAGATATTGCTATGAGATTTTTCAGGTTAAATGGATATAATGTTTGGGATAGAGCAGGCTATGACATGCATGGATTGCCTACTGAAAATAAAGTGCAAAAAGAATTGAATTTGGCAGATAAACAGGCTATAGAGAAATACGGGTTGGACAAATTTGCTAAAAAATGCTATGAGTTTTCTTATAATAATGCATTGCAAATGAATGAAGATTTGAAAAGATTGGGAATATGGATGGATTTTGATAATGCTTACATGCCTATCAAAAATGAATTTATGGGTGCTGAATGGCTTTTAATAAAGGAAGCCTTCAATCAGAAAAGACTTTACAAAGGAACAAAAGTTATGCAATGGTGTGGAAATTGCGAGACTTCTTTGGCAAAACATGAACTTGAATATGAAAATGTAAAAGAAAATTCAATTTTCCTTAAATTTAAAGTTAAAGGCAAAAAAGATGAATTCATAATTATATGGACTACTACACCCTGGACAATTCCATTTAATCTTGCAGTGATGGTAAATCCAGATATTGATTATGTAAAAGCAGAAGTTGAAACTGGAAAGGGAAAAGAAAAATGGATAGTCGCAAAGGCGCTTGCAGGAATATTTATTACTGGATTGCTTGAATTTAAATTTAAAATTTTGGATGAATTTAAAGGAAAAAATATTGAAGGACTTGAATATGAACATCCGTTGCACAATCAATTGAAAAAGATTTATGATGAAGAGAAAAAGAAATCTAAAAAAGTTCATACAATAATTTTATCAAAAGATTATGTTGATACGAGTGCGGGAAGCGGATTAGTTCATTGCGCCCCGGGATGCGGACCTGAAGATTATGAAGTTGCAAAACAATATGGGATAGACGCATTGAATACATTGGATGAAAAAGGAGTTTTTCAGGATATGGGTGAATTTAATGGGATGATTGCTAAAAGAGATGATAAGAAGTTTGTTGAAGCATTGAAGAAAGCCGGAAGTTTAGTTGCTGAAACTAAAATAGAACATGAATATGCACATTGCTGGAGATGCCATAATCCTGTAATTTTCAGAACGACAGAACAATGGTTTATGAAAACTGAAGATTTGATAAAGAAAATTTTGGATTACAATAAAAAGATAAATTGGGTGCCGAAGAGCGTACAGAACAGCTATGAGGCTTGGATTTCTAATCTAAAAGACAATGGAATAACGAGACAGAGATACTGGGGGACGCCGGTTCCATTGTGGAAATGCGAATGCGGAGAGATTGAAGTTATAGGTGGGATTGATGAATTGAAGAAAAAGGCAATAAACAATATTCCTATTGATTTACATAAGCCTTGGATTGACAAAGTTTTACTAAAATGCCCAAAATGCAAGAAAGAAATGCACAGAATTCCTGATGTTCTCGATGTATGGCTTGATTCTGGAACAGTGTCTTGGAATTGCCTCAATTATCCCCAAGATAAGAAAAACTTTGAAAAGTTTTTCCCTGCTGATTTGATTATAGAGGCAAGCGAGCAAGCAAGGCTCTGGTTCAGCATGCTTCAAATATGCTCAACAATTGTTTTGAAAAAATCATGCTATGACGGAGTTTATGGGCATGGGATGATTCTTGATTTTCAGGGCACTAAAATGTCAAAATCCCTTGGAAATATAATCTCACCTTATGAAGTAATAGATAAATATTCTTCAGAAATATTAAGATATTATATATGTGAGACAAAAGCTGGAGAAAATATCAATTTTAACTGGGAAGATGTAAAGCAGAAACAAAGAAATTTGATAGTCTTGATGAATACTGCAAACTATCTTGCACAATTGGAAAATAAGAAAGATAATAAAAAATTGGAAATTGAAGAAAAATATCTTTTTTCAAAATTAAATTCTTCAATGCAGAAAATTACAAAATTATTTGAAAATTATAGTTTTGATAAGACTATAACTGAAATAGAAAATCTTTTCTTAGATATTTCAAGAGTTTATATAAAAATGACTAGGGATAAAAGTTCTGAAAATTCTTCTTTAGTATTCAGTGCATTAAAAGAAGCTTATGTAAAAACAATTCAAATGTTTTCAACAATATGCCCTTTGCTTAGTGAATATATATGGCAGCAATTAAGAAAAGATGGAATTGTTAAAGAAGAATCTGTGCATTTATGCGAATGGCCAAAAGCAGATGCGAAGAAAATTGATATTAAACTGGAAGAAGAGTTTGAAAAAGCGATGAAAGCGATAGAAGCAGGGATGGCGGCAAGAGATGCGGCTAAAATAGGATTAAGATGGCCTCTTGCTTCTGCAAAGATTAGGGGATATTTAACCTCCAATAAGGAGTTAAAAGAAATTATTGGAAAACAGCTGAATGTCAAAGAAATTTTTCTTGAAAAAGGAAAAGAATTGAAAGTTGAACTGGATTTGGAGATGACTCCAGAGCTTGAAGCGGAAGGATTTTCCAGAGAATTTGCCAGAAAAGTGCAGGCAGAGAGAAAAAATGCAGGACTTCAAAAAATAGATGAAATAGAAATAGAAATTTTTACCGACGATAAAATGAAGAAAATGCTCAAAGTGAATGAAGAATTTATCAAAAATAGGATAAATGCAAAAAAAATTGAATTTTCAAATGAAAGAGATGCCGAGAAGGGCGCGATTGTATTCACTGTTAAGGATAAAAATATCAAATTTATATTTTCTAAAGTCCCTCCCCAGTGAGAAAAGGTTTAAATAGTTAAATTCTTTGATTTATGTAAGAGGGAAAAATAATTATGATAATAAAGGATGAATTTTTAAGCAGGTTAAGAAAAATATTTGACTTAAATCTTTATGAAGCAAAGGTTTGGACTGCTCTTCTTTCTAGAGGTGTTTCTACTGCTGGCGAATTAAGCAATATTTCTGATGTTCCAAGAAGCAGAACTTATGATATTCTTGAATCATTGGAAAAGAAAGGATTTATTCTTATGAAAATTGGAAAGCCAATCAAATTTGTTGCATTGAAGCCTGAAGAAGTTGTTGAAAGAGTAAAAAGAAATCTTGTTGTTTCAGCTCAAGAGAAAAGCAAAAGACTTGAACAGCTTAAAGGCGATGAAGTCTTGAACGAGCTTTCATCATTATTCACAAATGGAATTAAATTTGTAGAGCCTGCAGATTTATCTGGAAGCTTGAGAGGAAGGCAGAATTTATACAATCATCTTGATATGATGATAAGAAATGCTGAAGAGAGCATAACTTTTGTAACTACTGCTGATGGATTGAACAGAAAACTTGAAGCATTGCTTCCTGCTTTTGAGAAAGCAAAGAAAAGAGGAGTTACAATAAAAATTGCTGCACCTTTGAATGAAGGTAATGCAAAAATAGCAAAAGAATTTGCAAAAGTTGCTGAAATAAGAGATACTGGCTCTTCTGGAATAAATGGAAGATTTGCAATAATAGACTCTGAACAGGTTATATTCATGCTTCTTGATGATAAGACAGTCCATCCAAACTATGATGTCGCTGTTTGGATATCAACAGAGTTTTTTGCAAAAACATTAGAGAATATGTTCCAGCAGCCATGGAAGCAGTTTACTCCTTTTGGAAAAACAAAGTTGAAGTAATTATTTATAAAGTGAATCTTCTTGATTGAATAATGGTTTATATTGATACACATTGCCATATTGAAAGATACGGCGATAAAATTGAAGATATTGTGAAGAGAGCCATAAATGCAGGCGTAAAGATAATTGTCAATAATGGGGCAAATCCTGAAGGCAACAGAGAGACGCTTGAATTGGCTTCAAAATTTAAAGAGATTAGGGCAGCGCTTGGATTTCATCCGACAGAAGTATCAAGTTCTATTGATGATGAAATTAAGTTTATCAATAAAAACAGGAGCAAGATTGTTGCGCTTGGAGAAGTTGGAATGGATTTCAGCAGTGACGCGACAGATGAAGAAAAACAGAGAGAAGATTTTCAAAAAATAATAGATTTATCTTTGAAAATAAAAATTCCTATGATGGTTCATTCAAGAAAAGCAGAAGAAGCTGTGATTAAAATGCTTGAATATTCAAAGGCAAAAAAAGTAGTGATGCATTGTTTTTCGGGGAATATGAAACTTGTTAAAAAAATAATAGAAAATAAATGGATGTTAAGCATTCCTGCAAGTGTTAAATACAATGCGCATTTTCAAAAAGTAGTTGAAATAACACCAATAACGCAGTTATTATGCGAGACAGATTCGCCTTATCTGCATCCTGACAGAAAAGAAAACAATGAGCCGGCTTTTGTTGTTGAAGCTTATAAGAAAATTGCAGAAATTAAGAAGTTAAAGATTGAAGAAGTTGAGAAGATTATTGAAGGGAATTATAATAAGATGTTTTTGGATTGATTAAGCTGATTCTTTTACTCCACGAACCATATCGACGTAGCTCAAGTTCCTACCTCCTCCACTAAGACAAGATTCATAGCCAAGCCTATGCAACCATAGCTGTCTTGTAAGGGGCTTATTTTCTAAGTTGGTAATATCAATATTAATAGGCATTAATTTTATTCCTGCTTCTTTTAATAAGAACTGCCCATATGCTTCAGCGTCTTCGCCAAACAGATAATTAGTTATGTCGTTATCTGCAAATCTCTGTGTACTGATGTAAAATTTGAAATCATCTAAAATCTTAATTGAATCAGATAGGGCTTCTTCAACTTGATTGGAAGTTAAGTCTAATTCTGTTCCATTTCTATGACTGCTTGTTGCTTCTCTTGCATTTACCATTGTTGGAGATTTTTTTGTTATGAATTTCCCTTTATTTGGAACATAAAGAAATCCTTCCCTTATCCAATTTCCTTTTATTGAAATATCTGAATCAACACCTTCTTGTATTCTAAGCTTTGCCATTTCCTGTGCAGAAATTATTCTATAACTTTTTGATTCTAAAGCTGATTTTCCTTGGTCAAAAGGTCCGAATCCATACATAGATATTAGATTTCCGCGAGTTATATCCTGAACTAAGAACCCATGTCCATAAACCGTGCTTAGATTTCCATTAGTAATTATTTTATTTGCCATTTTAAAAGCTTATTACTTCATTGAAGACTTAATCTTTTTAGTATCATCAAACATCTTTTTCTTTTGCTGATTTCTTCTTCTTGATGCTGCTGCTTTTCTTGCAACAAGCAACATAAGCAATATAATGAA